>NZ_LRQV01000310.1 GCF_001567585.1 Micromonospora rosaria | reverse complement strand
GGCGGTCTCAAGCGGTGGTTGCAACGGTGAGGAGTTGAGACATTCTCTCGCCGGGGGTGTCCCAGGCGAGGGTGTGTCGGGGGCGGTGGTTGAGTTGGTCGGCGACGGCGTCGAGATGGGTTTGGTCGATGGTGCGGAAGTCGGTGCTGCCTTTGGGGAAGTACTGGCGGAGTAGTCGGTTGGTGTTTTCGTTGGATCCGCGTTGCCAGGGGCTGTGGGGGTCGCAGAAGTAGACGGGGCAGCCGGTGGTGATGGTGAACTGGGCGTGGCGGGCCATTTCGGGTCCCTGGTCCCAGGTCAGTGAGGCCAGGAGTCGGTGGGGTAGCCATCGCATGGCGGCGGCCAGGCGTGTCACGACCTGCTCGGATACCTTGCCGTCGGGCAGGCTGACCAGGATGACGAAGCGGGTGTGTCGTTCGACGAGGGTGGCGATGGCGGATCCGCCGGTGGGTCCTCGGCCGCCTTCGAGGAGGTCGCCTTCCCAGTGGCCGGGTACTGCCCGGTCGGTGGAGTCGGCGGGGCGGGCGGCGATGTTGAGGCCGAGCCAGGGGCGGTGTGACCGGATCGCTGCGGCGGCCTGGGCGCGAGGGCGTCGGGCGGCCCGGCCGGAACGCAGGGCCACCTGCCGGGACACCTCGGCTCGCAGGTTCCCTCGCGCCTGCAGGTAGATGGCCTGGTAGATGGTCTCGTGTGACACCTGCAGCTCCGGTGTGGCGGGGTGGTCGCGTCGGAGGCGGGCGGCGATCTGCTGCGGCGACCAGCGTTGCCGCAGCAGATCGATCACCAGCCGTCGCAGCGGGCCGTCACCGGCCAGCTTGGCAGGCCGTTTCGTGCGGCGGTGCCGCAGCCACGCCGCCCAGTCCGCCTGCGAGGGTAGGTACGTCTGTCCGTAGCGTTCGAAACGACCGACCTCACGACTGACCGTCGACGGCGAGCGGCCCAACCGCCGTGCGATCTCCCGGATGGACAACTTCGCCGCCCGACCCAGGCCGATCTGCTCCCGTTCCGCCCCGGACAACCTCTTGGCCATATGACCACCTCCGCACGGGCCAACGAAGGTGATCGACATCGGTGTTGCAACCACCGGTTGAGCCCAAG
>NZ_LRQV01000309.1 GCF_001567585.1 Micromonospora rosaria | reverse complement strand
CGCGGCGAGCCGCTCGGCGAGGGCGACCGGGGTGGGGGCCTGGAAGACGTCCCGGATGGTGATCTCGACGGCGAGGGCGGACCGGATCCGGTTGACCAGCCGCACGGCGAGCAGCGAGTGCCCGCCGACGCGGAAGAAGTTGTCCTCCGGCCCGACCGGCCGCCCGTCGAGCACCTCGGCGAAGAGGTCCCGCAGCAGCCGCACCCGGGGGTCCGCCGCCGCGCCGGCGGCGCTCGCCGCCTCCGCCGGGGCGGGCAGCGCGGCGGTGTCCAGCCGCCCGTCCGGGGTCAGCGGGAGCGTCGTCAGGATCGCGTACTCCGCCGGGCGCAGGTGCTCCGGCAACGCCTCGGCGGCGTGCCGGCGCAGCTCGGCCACGGTGGGGGCGGCGGGCGGGTCGGCCGGGACGAGGTACGCCACCAGCCGCTCACCGCCCGGCTCGTCGGTGCGGACCACGACGGCGGCCCGCCGGACCCCCGGGTGGGCGGTCAGCACCGTGGTCACCTCGGTCGGGTCGATCCGCGCCCCGCGCAGCACGGTCCCGGCGACGGGCCCGTGCAGGCGCAGGGTGCCGTCGGCGGCCCGGCTGGCGAGCTGACCGGTGCGCAGCATCCGCCCGCCGGCCGGGTCGTACGGGTCGGCGACGAAGACGGCGGCGGTGCCGCCCGGGTGCCCCGGGTACCCGTCGGCCAGGCCGGGGCCGCAGAGGTACAGCTCGCCGACGACCCCGACCGGTACCGGCCGCAGCCGGGCGTCCAGGACGTGGCAGCGCTGGTCGGCCCCGGCGACCGGTACCGGCCGGCCGGGCTGCGGCGCGTCGACCGGGTGACCGAGGGCGTACGCGCCGCTCTCCGGGGTCCCGTACGTGTGCACCAGGCGCAGCCGGGGGTGCTGGCGGCGGACCCGGGCCAGGTGGGTGACCGACGGCGGCGCGCCCCCGGTGGTGACCTGCCGGAGCCGGGCGAGGGTCGCCGGGTGCTCGTCGGCCATCAGCTCGAACAGCCCGGTGGGCAGGTCGAGGGTGGTGACGCCGTGCGCGGCGACCAGGTCGGCCAGCCGGGCCGGGGTGGGGTGGGGCCCGGCCGTCAGGACGCAGGTGCCGCCCGAGGTCAGCGCCGCCCAGAGGCCGGCGGTGAACTCCG
>NZ_LRQV01000308.1 GCF_001567585.1 Micromonospora rosaria | reverse complement strand
TCCGGGTGTGTGTCGTGTCGGTTGGTGCGCGGCGAGGGGGGCGTGTCGGAGGGCATGTCTACAGGAGGCGCCTTCGGCCACCCGTCCAGCAACATCGTCGGTGGTATGTGGGACACCGGTGCCGTCCGCTGATCCGGCGGGGTCCGGCCGGACATCGGGTCGTCGGGTGGTGTCCGGTCGGACGCTCCGTCAGGTGCCGGACACGCCGGGGTCGTCGATACTCGCCGCATCGTAGTTTGCCGGGGAGGAACAATGTCCGACCGCAGCATGGCGTCTGAGCTCTCGTCGGTGCAGACGGTGGAGGGGCTGGCGGGGTGCATCCGTGACCTGTTGTCCCGCCACGGGAGTCTGTCCCTGCGGGAACTGGAGTCGTGGGGGATCGCGTACAACCGGCCGATGCCGCGGACGTCTCTGAGCGAGGCGCGTTCCGGGGTCCGGCCGCCCAGCAGGCAGCTCCTGCTCAACCTTCTCGCCGCCTGCGAGGTGCACGACGACCAGGAGGTCTCGGCGTGGCTTGACGCGCTCGACCGCATCCACAGATCGAAGGCGATCCAGACCCGCCAGCGGCGTCTCGGTGATCTCACGCAGCCCGTGTCCGCCAACCGGTTCTTCGCCGAACAGGACGACCTGATCGAGATTGCCCACCTGATTCAGCAGGCCCAGGACGAGGTGTGGCTGTGGGGGACGACCCTGGCGATGCACATCCCCTATCTCGATATCTACCTCGGTCAGGCACTGGCCCGCGACGTCCGGATCAAGGTCCTCCTGATCGACCCCGAGGGGGCGGCGATGTCCATGCTGGCCTTCCGAGCGGGGCCCGCGTGGGGCCGGCAGAGACTCGTAGAGCGACTGACCATCAACCTCGGGCTGCTCGAACGGCGACTGGAGCAGGGCGACGGTCTGGAGGTCCGCCTGGTCGACTACCTGCCCCCGTACACGCTGTACGCCTACGACCCCGGTCTGGACGACGGTTCGATGGAGCTTCGCCTCGGCTCCGTCGGTGGCAGGCACGAACTACGCCCCACCTTCCGGCTGATCCGCAAACGGGACGGGGAGTGGTTCGACTACTTCTACGAGCAGTTCACCAGCGTCTGGAACACCGCCGACCCGTACCGGAGTGGTCAGGTACCGGACGCCCCCGCCGGATAGCCGCGCACCG
>NZ_LRQV01000307.1 GCF_001567585.1 Micromonospora rosaria | reverse complement strand
GTGAGAAGGGGCCCCTTCTCGACCGTATGGGTGAGGAGGGGGCCCTTCCTTGCACCTCAGGTGGCTTCGATGATCATGCCGGCGGCGACGGTGCGGTGGGTGGTGTCGTCGATGATGATGAAGCCGCCGGTGGTGCGGTTGCGGCGGTATTCGTCGGCGAGGAGGGGGATGGTGGTGCGGAGGCGGACGCGGCCGATCTCGTTGAGGGTGAGGTGGGTGGCGGTGTCGTCGCGGTGGAGGGTGTTGATGTCGAGGCGGTACTGGAGGCCGCGGATGATGGTGCGGGCGGTGCGGGTGGTGTGTTTGATGGTGTATTTGCCGCCGAGTTGGAGGGGGCGGGTTTCGTCCATCCAGCAGATCATCGCTTCGATGTCCTGGCTGGGGGTGGGGGCGTTGTGGGGGCGGCAGATCATGTCGCCGCGGGAGATGTCGATCTCGTCGGTGAGGCGGACGGTGACCGACATCGGGGGGAACGCCTCGTCGAGGGGGCCGTCGGCGGTTTCGACGGCGGCGATGCGGGAGGTGAACCCGGAGGGGAGGACCATCACCTCGTCGCCGGGCTTCAACACCCCGGAGGCGACCTGCCCCGCGTAGCCGCGGTAGTCCGTCACCGTCGTGGACTGGGGGCGGATGACGTACTGGACGGGGAAGCGGACGTCGACGAGGTTGCGGTCGGAGGCGATGTGGACCCGTTCGAGGTGGTGGAGCAGGGCGGGGCCTTCGTACCAGGGCATGTTCTCCGACCGGGTGACGATGTTGTCACCCTTGAGCGCGGACACCGGGATGACCGTCAGATCGGGCACGTCCAGCTTGGCGGCGAAGGCGGTGAACTCGTCGGCGATCCGGTCGAACACGGCCTGGTCGTAGTCGACCAGGTCCATCTTGTTGACGCACAGCACCAGGTGCGGCACCCGCAGCAGGGAGCACAGGAACGCGTGGCGGCGGGACTGCTCCACCAGACCCTTCCGGGCGTCCACCAGGATCAACGCCAGATCCGCCGTCGACGCGCCGGTGACCATGTTGCGGGTGTACTGGATGTGCCCGGGGGTGTCGGCGATGATGAACTTCCGCCGCGGGGTGGCGAAGTACCGGTACGCCACGTCGATGGTGATGCCCTGTTCCCGCTCGGCCCGCAGGCCGTCGGTCAACAGGGCGAGGTT
>NZ_LRQV01000306.1 GCF_001567585.1 Micromonospora rosaria | reverse complement strand
CGGCCGATGTCGCGGCAGGAGTTGGCGGAGGCGGTCAACGCGTACGCCTACGAGCACGCGGGGCGCCGTGTCACCGTTGATGCACGCTACGTCGGCAAGCTCGAACGTGGTGAGCATCGGTGGCCGTTCGAGCCCTGCCGTACCGCGTTGCGGCAGGTGCTGGGCAAGGCCACCAACGCCGAAGTCGGGTTCTTCATCATCCACGGACACGCCAAAGACCCCGATCCGGATCTGGCTCCACCGCAGACGCTCTCGGATATGCCTGCTCCTGCGCCCGACGACACCGGTGGTGCGGCGGCGGTAGGCAGGGTGGTCGGTGACAATGGTGGTGGGCTGGTCGTTCCCGGCGGTGCGACGGTGCGGGTGAGTCTGACCGTCGCGGCGGCGCAGGTCAGGGTGGTGCGTGACGAGGGCGCGGCCGGACGTGTCGCTGTCCTGGCGGGGCCGGTCGAAGTGCTCATCGAACCATCCGACCCCGCGACCATCCTCGCCCCCGTACCGGCCCGTCCGAGCGAGGCGATCGACGGGCCCCAGGTGGGCCGGCCGGCGGATGGGCGGCGGCAGCGATGACGGGTGTACAGGTCGCCTGGCTCCGCTGCGGCGTCCGGACCTCGTAGGCGGGCGTGATGGGGCAGCGGCCGGCCGAGTTGAGGCCACATGCGTCCGCGCGTCACTTCCTTGGCGCGGAGTTGCGGTGCTGGCGGCAGCAGCGCGGGTTATCGCTGGCACGGCTCGCGGCGCTGGTGTACGTGAGCCCGGACCTTCTCGGCAAGATCGAGAAGGCGGAGCGGAAGGCCAGCCTGGATTTGATGAATCGCTGTGACGAGGTGTTGGGGACGGGCGGAGCGTTGGCCCGGTTGCGGCGGTTCGTGGACCACCAGACGGCAGCGCAGCCACGGACGGATGCCTCGGCGACGATGCCGACGCGGTTCAGGGTTGTCACGGAGATCGTGGCTGTCAGTTCAGTCGACTCCGACACCACACCGAGGTGAACAACGGCGGCCATTCGCGGTTGTAAGCACGTCGCGCTGGCGGCCATCCGCGACGTGCGGCTCGGCGCGCGGATCTGCCGAGAAGAGTGCACTCGATCATGGCTGTCGTGACCGATTTCTGTCCGTTACTAAACTACCGAGCGATGAACTCCGCAGATTCCGTCGGTCCGACTCACATGACCGACCAGATCATC
>NZ_LRQV01000305.1 GCF_001567585.1 Micromonospora rosaria | reverse complement strand
GAGGCGCTGGTGAGGGTGTAGACGCCGGTGGTGACGGGGGGTGCGGCGGTCGATGGTGTGGCGGTGGTGGTGATGCCGATGATGGCGGCGGGTACGGCGGTCAGGACCGCGCCGAGCACGGCCAACCGCGACCGCCGGAGGGTTCGCGTCGTTTTCATGGAGTCTCCGGGAGGGTTGGTGGTGGAGTGCTGGTGTCCGGGGGCGGTGCTCACATCGGGTTCCAGCCGTCGCTGCCGGCCAGGTACCGCTGCGGCGTGTAGGTGGCCGCCTGGGAGTCGCTGAGCTGCGGGCGGTTGCCGTTGACCGTCGCGCCGGAGCCGGTGTTGCGGTACTCCAGGAACCGGGCGTTCTGCCAGGTCGAGTCGCCCATGTTGGTCCACGGCTGGGCGTTGCGCACGGTCCCGCCCAGGTTCGACTCCCGGTACAGCACCTGCGCGCCCTGCCGCCACGGCCGGCCGAGGTTGGTGTTGTTGCTCCCGGTGCCGGTGATGGTGGACCGGTAGAACAGGAACCCGTACGTCTTCGCCGCGTCCGTGCTGGCCGCCGTGATCGTCCCGCCGCTCGACCGCTTCTCGTGGATGGTGGACCGGTCGAAGACGATGGTGCCGCCGCCGAAGATGAAGTCGACCGTGCCCTCCACGTAGGAGTCGACCACGTACCCCCGGGTCCGGTCGTTGACCAGGAAGGTGTCCTGGTCACCGAGGAGCCGGACGTTGCGCAGCACCGCCCGGTCCGCGTTGAGGTGCAACGCGACCGCCTGGTGTCCGCTGCTGGTGGAGTTCTCGTCGAAGTCGTTGGAGATCGTCAGGTTCTCCGCGACGAAGTTCGCGCCGTCGACGAACATGCTGGCGCTGCCCGAGGTGCCGTGGCTGTTGGCGGAGTTGTTGAAGACCAGCACCGTGTTCGCCGGCCCCAACCCCAGACCCCGCAGGGTGATGTGCGGTTTGTTCGAGGGGACCCGGACGACCTGCCGGTAGGTGCCCGGCTTGATGGTGATGGTCACCCGCTGGCTGTTGTTCGCCGGCACCGCGTCGATGGCCGCCTGGACCGTGCGGTACTGCCCGCTACCGTCCGCCGCCACCGTCGGACTGCCCGATGGCGGGGTCGTCGGCGGGTTGGTGGGTGGGGTGCCGGTGGTGGGGTTGAAGCGCCATTGCATGCGGGCGGTGTCGGCGCAGGGTTCTTGGACG
>NZ_LRQV01000304.1 GCF_001567585.1 Micromonospora rosaria | reverse complement strand
CCGGGCCGCCTCGGGCACCGCCCGCACGGCCAGCCCGGTCAGCGCGATGACCGCCGCGATGAGCAGCAGCGCCCGTCCGGGCAGGGCGACCGCTGCGATCCGGCTCAGCGCGACGATGACGGCGAGCGTGACGACGCCGGCCCCGACGTCCGGCAGGGGCGGCCGGCGCAGGGCGAGCGTGCCGGCCAGGCAGACCACGGCGGCCAGCAGCAGCGCCGTACCGGCACCGAGGGCGGCCGGTACGGTGGCCGCCCGCAGCAGCCCGGTGAGCGCGTACGCCAGGGCGAGCGCCACCGCGACCGCGTGCAGCCCCCAGGCGAGCTGCCGTAACCCCGGCACCGGCCGGGGCGGCCCGAGGGACGACCGGGGCCCCGGCTCGCCGCCGAGCACCTCGCCGCCCTCCTCGGGGTCGGTCTCCGGGCGGCCACCGGCGGGACGCGGCGGGCCGGCGGCACCGGGCAGGTCCCGGCGTACCGGCCGTTCCACGGTCAGCGCGGAGCCGGCCAGCCAGAGGTCGAGCGCACCGACCACGGTGAGCACCAGCGCCCAGCCGACCGCCCCGCCCAGCCACTCGTACGCCAGCAGCGGCAGCACCGGCTGGGCGGCCAGCACCGTGGCGAACCGGGGTGCGCGCAGGCCGCTCCAGCGGGCGTACCCGAGGGCGGTGCCGGCGGTGGCGGCGAAGACCCCGGCGGCGAAGACCGCGCCCGGTACGGCACCGGAGCCGACCCGGTCCACGGCCCACAGCGCGTACCCGGCCAGGGGCAGCAGGAGCAGCCCGACGGCGGCGATCGTCTCGGCGGTGGAGGTGAGTCCCCGGCGGGCCAGCACCGGCGGGGCGAGCAGCATCAGCACCGTGGCCAGCAGCAGGATGCCCAGCCGGCCGAGGGCGTCCATCGAGCTGGTGGCCAGGGCGGCGAAGACCACCGCGGCGACGCCGAGCAGCAACGCGCCCAACCCGAGGGGGATGTTCTGCACCTCGCGGGAGGACGACTCCGGCGGGTGCTCCGGGCTGTCGGCGTCCAGCCAGGTGGCGGTCGGCTCGGCGGCCGGCGGTGGTGGCGGATCCGCCGGCGGCGGCGGGCCCTGCCGGGGTACCCGGGGCGGGGCTCCGGCCCCCGGTCGGCTGCCGGTCGCCGGCCTGGCCCGCGCCGTCGCGTCGCCGGTGGGCGCCCCGGCGTGGGCCGCCGTCGGTCCCGCCCCGGCCGGGTCGGTGGCTCCCGCCGGGCCGGTGCC
>NZ_LRQV01000303.1 GCF_001567585.1 Micromonospora rosaria | reverse complement strand
TGTTCACGGGGTTCGGTGTATCGATGTTCTTTGCATACCAGGTGGCCTCGTACTCGTCCGGGGACAGCCAGCCGAGGTCCTTCTGGATGCGTTCGCGGTTGTACCACCCGTCGATGTAGGCGAAGATCGCGTTTTCCGCCTCGTCTCGGGTGCGCCACGAGCGTCGGTAGACCAGTTCGATCTTCAGCGTGCTGAAGAAGTTCTCCATCAGGGCGTTGTCGTAGGAGTCTCCGACGGACCCCATCGAGGGCAGGATCCCGTTGTCTGCCAGGCGTTCCGAGAATCTAATCGCGGTGTAGGTCGATCCGCGGTCGCTGTGATGGATCAACTGTCCGTCACGCACGTCGCGCGACCAGATCCCGTACTCCAGGGCGCCGAGGACGAGGTCGGTGTTGCATCGGTCGGAGGTCCTCCACCCGACGATCCGGTTGGAGAACGCGTCGCGGACCGCGGCCAGCCACAGCACCCCGTCACCGCAGGCGATGCGGGTCGCGTCGGCCACCCACAGCCGGTTCGGGGCGTCGGTGGTGAAGTTCCGGTTGACCAGGTCTGGCGCCGGATCGGCCTTCGGGTTCTGCGTGGTGGACCCGCCCCGCCAGCCCTTACGCAGGAACGCGCCCTGCAGGTCGTGTTCGCGCATCAGCCGCTCGACCCGTTTACGGCCGACGCGGAGGCCACGGCGGGCGAGGGTGGCGTGCACCCGCGGGCTGCCATACGTCTGCCCGGACCGGTCGTGGATGTCGACGATCTCCGACAGCAACCCGCGGTCCTCGACCTCCCGTGGCCCAGGGGCGGCCTCCCGGGCCAGCCAGCCGTAGTAGGTCGACGGGGCGATCTTGAGGACCCGGAGGACGGGCTCGACCCCGAAGCGGCCACGCAGCTCGTTCACGAGCGTCATGACCGTCGCCGGGTCGGGTCGAGTTCCGATGCGAAAAAAGCGGATGCGGCCTTGAGGATCTCGTTGGCTCTGCGCAGCTCAGCATTCTCTTTGCGGAGCCGGCGCAGTTCCTCGGCCTCGGCGGTGGTGGGCTGGTCGAAGCGTTCACCGTGATCAGCCTGGTCCTGGCGGATCCAGTTGCGCAGCGCCTCGGGATGCACACCGAGTTGCTCGGCCAGGCGCTTGATCACCGGTTTGGGGTCGGACTCCCGGTAGAGCCGCACCGCACGCTGGCGCAGCTCGTCCGGGTACTTACGAGGGGCAGGCACGAAAACCTCCTGGTCAGGGCCTATCAGACCACGATCGAAAGTCTCCGAGCTACCGGGGGAACCTCAG
>NZ_LRQV01000302.1 GCF_001567585.1 Micromonospora rosaria | reverse complement strand
GCCGCCCCGCCGGTGGGCGGTCGGACGCCTTCCAACGCCCACACCGGCCGCACCAGGTGCCGCACCCGGGCGGCGTTCGGGTCGACGCCGACCAGCAGGTGGCCGGCGGGCTGGCCCAGCGCCAGCCGGGTCAGCGCCCGCCCCTCGGCCGCCGGGAAGCTGCGCATGTGCCGCCGGGTGGCCGCCTCGACGCCGCCCTGCTCGCTGAGTCCCACCCCCCGCCACATCCCGTAGCTCAGGCAGTGCGCGTCGCCCAGGTGCCCGCAGAGGGCTTCGAGGAACCGGTTGCCGGCCGCGTAGGCGCCCGTGCCGACCACCGGGGTCAGCGACAGCAGCGAGGAGGCCGCCACCAGCCGGCTGCCCGGTCGCCGCCGCAGCACCCGCGCCACCTCGACGGAGCCCGCCACCTTCGGGTCGGTCTCCGGTCGCCACCGTCCGGTCCCCGGCGCGGTCAGGGACGCCGTCTCGTACCGGCCGGCGAGGTGCAGCGCGCCGTCGAGCGGCGCGCCCCAGTCGTGTTCGGCGGCGGCGACCGCCGCCTCCAGCGCGGCACCGTCGGTGACGTCCACCCGGGCGTACCGCACCCGGCCGTGGCCCGCGTCGACCGCCCCGGTCAGCTCGTCGACCGCCGGGCCGGGCTCGGTGCGGCCCACGACCAGCACCCGGAGATCCCGTTCGGCGACCAGGTCACCGAGGATCGCCCGACCGACCCCGCCGAGCCCACCGGTGACCAGCCACCGGGAGCCCGGCCGCAGCACCGACCCGCCGGCCGCCGGCTCGACCCGCTCGACCGCGCGCACCAGGGGCCCCTCGCGCCAGACGACGAGCGGTTCCCGGTGCGACCACCCGCAGGCCGCGACGACGGTGGCCGCGTCCTCGGCGACGTCGTCGCCGGGCAGGTCGAGGTGCCAGGCGCGGACGTCCGGGTGCTCGACGCCGAGCGTCTCCCCGGCCGCGGCGGTGAACGCCGCCGGGTAGCAGCCCGCCTCGTCGCCCCGGACCCGGAACAGGCCACGGCTGAGGGTGAGCAGCGTGCCGGTCCACTCCTGCGCCGCCAGCGCGCGCAGCAGCCCGAGCACACCGGTGGTGCAGACCTCGACGGCGTGCCGGGTGGCCGCCGCGTCGTCGAGGTCGGGGGTGGGCAGGTAGCTGGCCGCGACCACGACCAGCGCCGGGGTCCGTCCTCGCGCCGCCAGCGACCGCAGCAGCTCGACCCAGCGGGCGGTGTCGTCCGGCTCCCCCGCCTCCGGCCCTGAGCCACCACCGGCCGGGCCGGAGCCACCACCGGCCGGGCCGGAGGCAC
>NZ_LRQV01000301.1 GCF_001567585.1 Micromonospora rosaria | reverse complement strand
GCGCCGCCCGGTCGCCCGGGACGTGGTCGAGCACGACGGTGAGCTGGTGCTCGCGCGGACCGCGATCGGCGCCCGCCCCGACCCCAGCCTGGCGCTGCGGGTGGCCGCCGCCGCGGCCACCACCCGGCTGCCGATCGCCCGCGCCACCTGCGAGTGGCTCGCCGCGTACTGCCCGCCGCTGCCGACCCCGTGGCCGGCGGAGGCCCGCGCCGCGCTGCTCACCCTGCTCGGCGCCGGCGCCGGCCTGGTCCCCGCCTGGGAGAGCTGCGACCGGTACGGGCTGGTCGACCGCTGGCTGCCCGAGTGGACCCGGATGCGCAGCCTGCCCCAGCACAACCCGGTGCACCGGTTCACCCTCGACCGGCACCTGGTGCAGACCGCGTACGAGGCGAGCCGGCACACCCGGGAGGTGGACCGCCCCGACCTGCTGCTGCTCGGCGCGTTCCTGCACGACGTCGGCAAGGGGCTGGTCGGGGACCACAGCGTCGTCGGTGCGCCGATCGCCGAGGCGATGGCCGCCCGGATGGGGCTGCCGGCCGCCGAGGCGGCCCTGATCGGCACCCTGGTCCGGTTGCACCTGCTGCTGCCGGACGTGGCCACCCGCCGGGACCTGTCCGACCCGAAGACCATCGCCGCGGTGGCCGAGCGGGTCGGCGACACCACCACCCTGGACCTGCTGCACGCCCTGGTCCGCGCGGACGCCGCCGCCACCGGGCCGGCCGCCTGGTCGCACTGGAAGGGGCGGCTCGTCGCCGAACTGGTCGCCCGGGTCCGGACCGCGCTGGACACCGGGGCGCTGCCCGCGCCGCCGGCCCCGGATCCGGCCCTGGTGGCGGGGCCGCTGCCGGTCGTACACCTGACCGAGGACCGGGTGGCGGTGGCCGCGGCGGACCGGCGGGGCCTGCTGGCGACGGTGGCCGGGTGCCTGGCCCTGCACCGGCTGGAGGTGCTGGCCGCGGACGCTTCCACGGTCGACGGCCGGGCGCTCGTCGAGTTCCGGGTGCAACCCCGCTACGGCCTCGCCCCGGACCCGATCGCGCTCAGCACCGACCTGCGGCGCGCGGTCAACGGGGACGTGTCGGTGATCCAGCGGCTGCGCGGCCGGGCCCTGGCGGCCCGGGGCGAGGGCGCCGCGCCCCGGGTGGTCTGGCACCGGGAGGCGGCCACCGACGCGGTCCTGCTGGAACTGCGCGCCGCCGACGCGGCCGGGCTGCTCTACCGGGTGGCCTGCGCGCTGGACGAGGCCGGCGCCCAGGTCCGGGCGGCCCGGATCTCCACCCTCGGTGGCGACGTGGTGGACGTGTTCTA
>NZ_LRQV01000300.1 GCF_001567585.1 Micromonospora rosaria | reverse complement strand
CGATCACCGGGCTACGCACACCGCCCCTGAACTGCCAGATCAGGTTGGAAAAGGCTCAGTGCGGGAGCATCGCTGCGCCAGCGGAGCCGAAACGCGTCTGAGGTCGGCCACACCGGCTTCCGCGTCACGTCGATCGACCCATACGTGATCGACAGATCATCAAACTTCTGATGATTGACCTCAAGGCGCTCGTCGTCGAAGTCGAACACCACCGGGCAGTCGGCAAACCAGGTGTCGTCATCGTCATCCCACACCACCCAACTGGACGTCAGCCGCCGGCCGACGAAGCCCCGCAGCCGATGCGCGTGACGACCGGCGACCTCAGCAGCGCCGTTCAGCCAGGCAGGCTGGTAGCCGGTAATACCGAAGTCGAAGGTCATCACGGGACGGTAATCCCGAGCCGGCCTGACTCGCACTCGGGTATCCGGATCTGCCGCTGATCGGGCGCATGCCAGGCGGCGCAGCCCTCCCCTGCCGATGAGGCCACCATCCGGAATCCCGCCCGTGAGCGCGATCATGGACTACGCGCGGTTGCGGTCGCATGATCTCACCGAGCGTAGTCGGCTTCTGGCCAAGGAGCCGAACAACGCCTACGAGTACGCCGCCGACCTGCGGATAGGCGAGGAGGGCGAGGAAAGGGCGTCCCGGGGATGGATACCGACGGGCGTGGGCCGGCTTGCAGTACCTGCTGGCCAGGCTGGGCCGCCGATCGACGTCATTGGCAGCGGCGGGCCGGTGACCCGCTGACCAGGCGTTTAGGCCTCCACGGAGACTGTGGGCCGTGTCCCCGGCGGAAGCCGCGCCAGCGTGCCCGGTGCGTTGACAACCTTGCGCAGCCTGTTGTCGAGGACTGATCTGTCTATCTCGGCCGTCCACCGAACTTGCCGGCGATGCCGCAGGTAAGGGTCGTCTTCGTCCGCCTGGAACCGGTAGTCTCCCACGATTACGCCTACGGCGGCGCGGCTCCGACGCATCGGTACCACGACCACATCGCCAGGTCGCATGTCGATCCTAAAGCATCGCCAGTACCTCACAAACACGGGGAACGCGCGTTCCGGCCGCTCTGGCAGCGCGGCCCTCAGCGTCCGGAGGATTGACTCGTCCCCCGGCCATACCGACACGTCGGGCATTTCCGGCCCTCCGATGGCGATCAAATCCTCTTTGAGGAAACGCTGCTCAACCGCATCGTCGTTCCACGCTCGCACTCGCCAGCTCTGCGCCTTGTCATCCGGCTTTAAGGTCGACATTAGCTCATTGTGTCTTCCCCCAGTTGGACGGCATCAGGAAGCAGATCAGGAGACGGATTTCATCGTGGCCTATCGACCGGGGCCGAACAACCTGTT
>NZ_LRQV01000299.1 GCF_001567585.1 Micromonospora rosaria | reverse complement strand
ACATCCACACGTACTATGTCGTCGTCGGCGACGAACCCGTCCTCGTCCACAACAACAATGGCTACGAAAGTCGAGCTTGCGATGTGCCGCGCCTTCAGCGCCGAGCGGAGCAGGTGCACCAGAGGCTCGACCCCGTCGCTCAGACACGGCAGGATACTGTTGTGATGAGTACTGAAAACGGCCCTGACGTAATTTCTGGTGGAGTCCGCGATATACGTCCCGTGCAGCGTTCCGAAATCGGAAAAAGTGATTTCGAGGCGCGGTTGACGGGACAGCACGCAGAGGTAACAGCAGTCTTCCGCGCGAATGAGGCAGGCCTTAGTCCTAGAGCTCTAGCGAGCTATCCGATCAAAATTTGCCCAGCATGCCGCGAGTTTCTTGAGGAGGAAGGATTCCGAATCTCGGAGGACGGGATGAGCGCTGTGAGAAGAACGTTTAAGGGCGGGTAGAATAACGTAAGGTACGTGCCGTTAATGCTGCAGTCCGGGAGGTGTTTCGTGCTTTTTTTCGACGAAGATCGACTTAATGAAGAACTTCGTGACCTTGGCCATTGGCAGCGTGTGGCATTCGTTGCGTCTTGTGTTGAGGTTCTAGTCCCGGGTTACGCGAGGTTCTGTGAAGAGGAGGGTGTGGGTGACCCTGATCTGATCGGAAATATTGTCAATCAGGTCTGGGACGGGCTTCGCCGGCCGGTCCTGGAAGGGATTGAGGTTCCAAGTCCGAGTTCTGTTCTTGATTCATTGCCGGAAGAGGAGGATTGGAACGAGTGGTTTCCGCAAGCTGAAAACGCCGTCGCCGCAACTTCCTTTCTTGTAGAGCTGGTTCGGAACAACGACGCCTCCTTGGCGGTCCGTGCGGCGAATCAATGTTATGAAGCGGTTGATGAACTTGCTGCACGAGGCATCGAGGGCGGCCTGCTTGATGCTGAGGCCCGAGAGGTCTTGGGGGAACTTCCATTGGTTCAGAAAGAGTTGCTACGCCAGCAAGAGGCGATTCTTGAGTTGCGCAAGGCTGTGGATCGCGGCTACTCGACCGTCGTGCGGTTGCGCGACCGAGCTAGCTCGGGAGCCATATCTGCTTCATAGTTCTCACACTCCTGACATCATCAATGCGATGGTGCATGTACTATTCGAGGCTCTTGGAGGTGCAAATCACTCCTGCTGGGCCGCTGAGATCACCTGCACCACGCCACGGTCTAAGATGGACCAGCAAGGCGAGTTGCGAGACATCCCTCACGGCCTCGTGCACAGTTGGTGGCGCGATGATGAGCGCGTCTCACTGAACGTAAGGTGTGGCGGGTAGTAGTGCCCTACGCCGGGCGGACGAGGATCTGACCGATCTGACGGTCCGGGACCAGGACGGCCGGGTGACGAAGGTCGAGACGACCTGGCACCACCCGTTCTGGAACG
>NZ_LRQV01000298.1 GCF_001567585.1 Micromonospora rosaria | reverse complement strand
TAGTAGTGCTTTGTTAGGTTGTTGTGGCGTGTCGCTTGTTTGAGCGTCGTGGTGGTGTTTGGCTGCCGCGGTGGATGAGCGGGATCTCGTTCGGGTGCGGGCGCGGTTGGAGGACTTCGGGGCCGGGATCTTCGCGGGGTTGCGGCGGTCGGATCAGCGGGCGACGGGTCTGCGGTATCTGCGTGGGCTGATGCTGGACGGCCGGCGTAAGTCGATGCAGCCGATGGCTGAACGGCTCGGGGTCGATCACCAGCAGTTGCAGCAGTTCCTGACCTCCTCCACCTGGGACGTCGCCGGTGTGCGGCGACGGGCGGCGGCGGCCGCGATCGACCTGGTGACGCCTCAGGTGTGGGTGGTGGACGACACCGGGTTTCCCAAGGACGGCAAGGCGTCTGCGTGCGTGGCCCGGCAGTACTCCGGCACCCTTGGGAAGGTCGCCAACTGCCAGATCGCTGTCAGCGTCCACGCGGCGACCGACGCCGCGTCGGCGGTGCTGAACTGGCGGCTGTTCGTGCCGGAGTCCTGGGACGACACCTGCGTGGCCGGCTCGGACGGCAAACCGGCCAACGTCCATGCCCGCAGGCTGCGTCAGCAGCCGGTCACCCGCGATGCGGCCGGGGCGAAGAAACCACACACCCGTGTGCAGGTGCCGCCCGCCGAGCAGATCGCCCAGATCCGCCGGCGGCGGGCGGCGTCGAAGGTCCCCGACACCGAGCGGTACCGGCCGAAGTGGCTGATGGCCCTGGAGATGCTCGACGAACTGGCCGAATGGGGGCTGCGCCCGCCGCTGTTGACCGCCGACGCCGGCTACGGCCAGGTCGCCGAGTTCCGTCAGGGCCTGACCGAACGCGGCATTGCCTACATCGTGGCGACCACGTCGTCGACCACCGCCCAACCCGGTGACGCCCAACCCGTCGAGGTGCCCTACGCCGGCGTCGGCAAGTACCCCACACCGAAGTACCCACAGCCGGCCCGCAGCCTGAAGGACCTCGCCCTCACCCACGGCGCCGACACAGCGCGTCTGGTGCGCTGGCGTGCCCGGCTACCCGCAGCCGCCCGCACCCCGGACCAGCGTGTCGGTGAGCTGTCCGGGCACTTCTTCGCCCTGCGCGTGCGTCCCGCCGGCCGGGTGATCCGACGCGGCCCCCACCGCGGCGACGACGGCGTCCTGCCCGAATGCTGGCTGCTCGTGCAGTGGCCCCCCGGACAGGACGAACCCAGCGACTACTGGCTGTCCGACCTGCCCACCGACACGCCCTTGGCCGAGCTGGTCCGCCTGGCCAAGAGCCGCTGGCGCGTCGAGCACGACTACCGCGAACTCAAAACCGCCCTCGGACTCGACCACTTCGAAGGCCGCTCCTGGATCGGCTGGCACCGCCACGTCACCCTCACCGCAGCAGCCCAACTGTTCCTCACCCAACTACGGCTGACACGCCCAAAAGCAGCGGGGCAGACCTGAGCCTCTACGCCGTTACTGCGGCAACTGCAG
>NZ_LRQV01000297.1 GCF_001567585.1 Micromonospora rosaria | reverse complement strand
GGCCTCGGGGCCGGGCTCAAAGTCCGGAGGCCGCTCGCAGTCGGCGTAGCGGCCCTGGACGGTTCACCGTCGACGGCGACGAACTCGCCACCGGAATCTGCCATCACCACGCCCTGGCGCCGGCCGAAAATCAGCGCGCGCATCTGCCGCTATAGGGACGCAGCTCGCCTCGTTCCAGCCGGGGCCGGGTCGGTCAGCGCAGCAGGGTTATGGCATGCCGCCGGTGTCGCTCGTGACGCCGGCGTCGTAGGCCCGGATGTCGTCCCCGCCGTACCCTTGGCCGCGGATGCTGCCGCGACCTCGACGACCCTTGTCTACGCTCTGGCGAATGGCGCTACGAGCCGCGTGCATCGTCTCGGGTTCACCCTGACTGCTCGCCCGCCGTAACGCCCACCGCCGTAGAAGCAGTGCGGCCAGCACAAGGGCGGCAAGGACCAGCGCCGCAGCAGTCACTGCGATCCACGAGGTGTCTTCCACAACGTGGATCGTAGGAACGGCGGGCCAAACTCACATGCCGCTGACCGGGTGCGTCTGTGGTGGTCAGCTGGCCCCATGTTCCCACGGACGCTCGATCCACGGATTCTTGTCGAGGTAGGTGGTGAGCCTAGGGAAACGCTGTCTCGTCCTGGCCTCGTCGGTCAACTCGGCCGGACTCCCGGCCGGTGCGTCGGATCCGGGACACCCATCGATAGCGAATGGTGCCCCGGTGACCGCGATGTACGCTTCGAGCGGTAGGCCGCAGAACCAGTCGATCCGAGCGTTGTGTCGGTCGGGCGCTAACTCCACAAGGCTGTCAGGGTCGTCCTGGACACGCTGCATGGTGGACCGCCCGTGCGACACGATCCAGTCCTGTACGGCAAGGAAGTCATCGTCGTCGAAAGGGCCCAGCAACAGCGTCGCGGCGTCCCGGATTGGCCAGCGGTAAAGCTCGTCCTGTGCCTGGAACCAAAGTTCCTCAAACTGTTCAATCTCGACCGAAGTCAACGCGCGGAGGCGGCGAAGGAGCGCCTGGGCAACCCGTTCGGTGTCACTGCCCACCTCACGCCGGGCACCTTCGACGATCCGCCAGAAGACCATCCACTCCACTGCCAGACCGTACCAAGTCGTGTTGGTGCCCTCGGACGTCGGCGCGACGAGCCTCTCGAGGCATGTTCGGTAGGCACGGGCCAGCGTGAATCAAGATCGAGCGTCCGGATCTGCCGCTGACGGCTCGGTCGAGCCATGCAGTTGCACGCTCAGCCCAGTCGGTGTCGGCGGTACCGCAGGGAGGGATCGCCCTCCTCAATCCCGTTCTCGTCCAGCGCGTTGTAGATCGTCAACCAGCCGCTCACGAATCGCAGGCCCAACGCCACGGCACCGTCCGCCAGGTCACCCCCTGCCCACTCCAGAACCTCCACCGCCTCAAGCCTCTGCCCGTGCCGAGCAGCCAACAGTCAGCCATTTTCATCGTGCGTAGCGGTTGGCTTCGACGTGGTGCAGGACGAGGATGGC
>NZ_LRQV01000296.1 GCF_001567585.1 Micromonospora rosaria | reverse complement strand
CGCCGGGGCCGGCCAGAGTCCGGCGGC
This sequence comes from Micromonospora rosaria, assembly GCF_001567585.1. Classification (GTDB taxonomy): domain Bacteria; phylum Actinomycetota; class Actinomycetes; order Mycobacteriales; family Micromonosporaceae; genus Micromonospora; species Micromonospora rosaria. The sequence goes on along the minus strand of NZ_LRQV01000296.1, from coordinate 1,501 downwards.
CCCCGCTCCCGGCCGGTGGACGGGCCGTGGCCCGGTGCCCCCGTGCCGCCCCGGGCGCCGCTCGGTGCGGCGGGCCGGCCGACGGATGCGGCCCCGCCACCTCGGCCCGCAGGTGACGGCGTCGGCGAGGCGGTCAGCCGGCCGCCGACCGGGCAGCGGGGTGCCGAGCAGGGACGCTTCGGGCCGGCTGCTTCGGCCAGCGGGGAACTACCAGCCACCGGGGAACGACCGACCGGCGGGGATCGACTGTCCGGCGGCGAGCCGGCGGGCACCGACGAGCGCCCACCGGCTCGTCCGATCGGCCGGCGACGGGCCGCCGAGCCCGCCGAGCCGGTGGTCCCGCGGTCGGGCAACGCGCCCGAGGTGCCGGTGGTGCCCCGCTCCGGCAACGCCCCCGAGGTACCGGAGGTTCCGCGCTCGGGTAACGCCCCCGAGGTGCCGCCGCGCGCGGTGCCGCCCCACCAGGGCCCGGCCGCTCCGGCGGCCGGCGGTCGCGCCGCCGTACCCGGTGTGGAGGACTCGGGGCCGCTGCCGCCGCGCGGCGAGTACGCGCCGCGCCGGTCCGGTGGCGGACGCCGACGGGCCCGCGAGGACGACGACGGCCCCACCACCGCCCGGCCCGGTACGGGGACACGGCCGGCAGCCGGCCCGGACCCCGGCCCGGGTGGCGGCCAGGCGACGCCCCCGGACGGTGGATCCCCGTCGCCGCGCCCACCCTCCGGCGGGTACCCCACGGTGCCGCCGTCGGGCGGGCCCGCCGCGCTGCGCCCGCCGTCGGGCGGGCACCCGACCCTGCCTCCACCGTCGGGCGCTCACTCGACGCTGCGCCCGCCGTCGGGCGCGCACTCGACCCTGCCTCCACCGTCGGATGGGCACTCGACGCTGCGCCCGCCGTCGGGCCCGCATGCGGTGCCGCCCCAGCCCTCGGGCGCGCACCCGACGCTGCGCGCACGGTCGGGTGGGCATCCGACGGTGCGTCCGTCCGAGGGCGGTCGGCCACCGGGCCGTCCGGCGGCCGACGGGGCAGCGCCCGCACGAGCGTCGACGGACGAGCCGACCGGGGGACATCCGGCGGGGCGTCCGCCGGCCGCCGGCCGGGCCGGTGAGCATCCGGTCGGACCCCCGCCCGGGGCCGGGCGGGCATCCGCCCCACCACCGGGCGCGGGGCGTGCCCCCGGTCCGGCGACCGGGGCCGTGCGATCCCGGGTGCCGGTACCGGGCGGCCCGGACCCGGACAGCCGTCCGGACGGCCCTCCCGCCGACGCGCCCCGCCCGGACGGTCCGCACCAGCCAGGCGGGCGTCAGCCGGGTCCGCACCATTCAGGTCAGCACCAGTCGGGACCGCACCAGCCGGGTCCGCGTCAGTCGGGGCCGCACCAGTCGGGACCCCAGCAGGGTGGTTCGTCGCCTCAGGCTGGTCCACGGCAGCCCGGCCCGCATCGGGGTGGCCCGCGCCAGGACGGGCCGGCGTCCGACGTCGCCCCGGGCGTAGCCGGTCCCG
>NZ_LRQV01000295.1 GCF_001567585.1 Micromonospora rosaria | reverse complement strand
GGCGGTCGGCGATGGTGGTGAGGGCGGCGGCGAGGGCGGACACCACCAACGGCCCCCGAATGCGATAGGCCAGCGGAAGGTTGTAGGCGATCATGCCGGGCTGGAGCTGGTCCAGGAACCACAACCGGCGTTGCCCGAACGACGGCGCCCACCGTTCACCCCGCGCCACCGGCGCCAACCCGTGCCACAGCAACTCCTCCGGCCGGCCGTCGGCGGCGTCGGCCGACCGACCGGTGAGGGCGGCGGCGAGGTCCGCCACGGTCCGGTTCTCGAAGACCGTCCGCAGTGGCATCTCCACCCGCAGCGCGTCCCGGACCCGACCGGCCACCCGCGCCGCCAGCAGGGAGTGCCCGCCGAGTTCGAAGAAGTCCTCGTGGATTCCGACGGCCGGCACCCCGAGCGCCTCGGCCCAGATGGCCGCGAGGGTTCTCTCCTCGTCCGTCCGCCCGGGAACGCGCTCCACAACGTCGTCGACGTCGGCCGGTGCGGGCAGGGCCCGGCGGTCGACCTTGCCGGTCGCGGTGAGCGGCACGGCCGCCAACTCGACCACGTGGCTCGGCACCATGTACTCCGGCAGTGCGCCACGCAGGAAGGCACGCAGCGCGGAACCGGACGGCAGCCGTTGAGCGGTCGGGACGGCGTACGCCACGAGCCGGTCGTCCCCGGCCGGATTCCGGTCCGCGACCACCAACGCCTCGGCCACGTCCGGATGACGCAGTAGGGCGGCTTCGATCTCTCCGGGTTCGATGCGGTATCCGCGGATCTTGATCTGTCGGTCGGTGCGGCCGAGGAATTCGAGGGTGCCGTCGGGGCGCCAGCGGGCGAGGTCGCCGGTGCGGTAGAGGCGTTGTCCGGGTTCGGTGGCGAACGGGTCGGGGAGGAACCGGTCGGCGGTCAGGTCGGGACGACCGACGTAGCCCCGGGCCAGACAGTCCCCGGCCACGTGGATCTCGCCGGCCGCGCCGGACGGCACCGGCTGGAGATACCCGTCGAGCAGGTAGATCCGGGTGTTGGCGATCGGCGTGCCGATGCTCGGGAACTCCGGCCAACCGGTGGGGTCACCGGTCAGCCGCCCCGCGCTGATCACGTGGGCCTCGGTCGGGCCGTACTGGTTGTCCACGACGAGGCCGTCGCCGACGGCTGCCATCTCGCGGATCTCCGCGGTGATCTGCAACTGCTCACCGGCGGGCGCCACCTCGGCCAGTGCCAGCTCGCGGCGGGAGCGGGAGAGCGCCAGCGCGATCTGCGCCAGGACGGCCGGTGGGCAGTGCAGCCGCCGGACCCGTTCCCGGGCGATGAGGTCGACCAACTGCTCCGGGTCCCGGCGCTGTTCGTCGCTGACGAGCACCAGGGAGCTGCCGCTGAGCCAGGCGGTGAACATCTCCTGGAAGGAGATGTCGAAGAAGATCGACGAGAACTGCAGGACCGGTCCGGTGACCGGGCTGCGTTCGAGCTGCCAGTCGAGCAGGTTCACCAGCGGGCCGTGTGGCATCGCCACGCCTTTGGGTTGTCCGGTGGAGCCGGAGGTGTAGATGACGTAGGCGAGGTTG
>NZ_LRQV01000294.1 GCF_001567585.1 Micromonospora rosaria | reverse complement strand
CCTTGACTGCCGCCAAGTCCATGATCGCCGGGGCGGAGGGGTGGGGGCTGATCGCCGGGGGCGGAGGGGCGGGGTGTCGGGGTGGTGGCTTGTTGTCGGGGGGGTTGGCGTGAGCTGGGTCGCCGTTGAGCGGGGGGAGGGCATGTCCGGAATGACGGACACGCCGAGCTGGTTGTCGTTCCCGTACGGCCGCCGGCCAAACCCTTGCCGGCAGCAAGTCCCCCGGTAGGGCGTCCACCGTCGGGCGCGTCGCAACGATCGAAAGGGCCACCATCGTGAAGCTGGACTTCACCCGATGGCTCCCCGCCATCGCCACGACCCCGTACCGCAAGACCGTGCTGTCCGTCGCCGGCGTGGCCGCCCTCGGCGGGCTGGCGCTCGGACCCTCGGCCGTCGCCGCCCCGCTCACCGCCACCCCGCACGCCGGGGCGGTGGCCGCCATCGACCTGGCCACCGGCGCGAACCGGGCATCCGGTACGCCGGAGTCCGGCCTGACCACCGGCGCGTGGCAGACCGGCAGCATCCGGAGCGAGTCGGCCAAACCGACCCGGGACGAGCTGATCCCGCACGGCGTCGAGGGCGCCCAGTCGCGCGTCCCGCTCGACGACGCCCAGACCGACAACGCCCGGACCATCATCGAGACGGCCAAGAAGACCGGCGTGGGGGAGCGCGGCGCCGTGATCGGCATCGCCACCTCCCTGCAGGAGTCGAAGCTCTACAACCTCGGCCACCTCGGCGCCTACAACGACCACGACTCGCAGGGTCTGTTCCAGCAGCGCCCGTCGTCCGGTTGGGGCACGGTCGACCAGATCACCGACCCCGAGTACTCCTCGACCGCCTTCTTCGACGCGCTGAAGAACGTGGGCGGTTGGCGGGACCTGTCGCTGACCACCGCCGCGCAGACCGTGCAGGTCTCGGCCTACCCGTACGCCTACGCTCAGTGGGAGGAGCAGGCCGCGGACATCGTCCACCAGCTCTGGTGACCACCCGGCGGTGGGGAGCGGACGGCCAGGTGCCGACCGTTCCCCACCGCCGTCTCCGCCCCGGCGCTGCGGCGTCGGAGCCCAGGACCTCCCCGATCGGCCCCGGTGTCCGGTTCGGCGGTGTGGTCGGGGGCACCCGTCGGCTGGAATGGCGGTGGGGGTGGGGTCGTCGTACCTGGCGTACGACCGAGCAGGGCACCCCTTCTCGCCTGGCGGGGTGGGGGCCGGGCCGCCGGAATGATGGTGGCCGGCCGGTCGTTACATCTGGGCCCGGCGTGGTGAGCCGCCCCGCGAGTTCCCGCGCTGGTTTCTTTCCCCCCTTTGGACTTCAGTGAGCGCCCCTGACGGTGCTCGTGCGCCCGCGTCCCCTGGTGTGGGTGTCGATCCCCCGAATGGAGCTGGTCATGAACTCGATTATTCGTCGGAGTGTGTTGGGTGTTGCTGGTCTGGCTGTCGCCGGTGGTCTGGCGGCGGGTCCGCTGAACCATGGTCCGCTGAACCATCAGGACGCGGCCCCGGTGACCGGGGTGAGCGCTGTGGCGATGCAGGAGAGTGCGCCGGACACGGCGACGTTGCTGCCGCATGGTGAGCCGGCGGGTCAGTCGCGGATCGACCTGAACGAGGAGCAG
>NZ_LRQV01000293.1 GCF_001567585.1 Micromonospora rosaria | reverse complement strand
CCCCGACCGGCACCGCCGTGCCGACCAGCGCGGCGGCGCCGAGGGCGCTGAACAGCAGCACCCCGCGCGCCGCCGGGGCCAGGGTCCGCCGGTAGGTCTCCTCGTCCCCGGTGGCCCGGGCCGCGGCGAGCGTCGGGTACGCCGCCACCGCCAGCGGTACCGCCAGCACCGCCCAGGGCAGCAGGTAGACCGTCTGGGCGAGCTGGTACACCACCGGGTCGCCCGACCCGCCGTAGGTCACCTGGTTGAGGCTGACGATCAACGCCACCTGCTGGGCCGTCACGGTGCACGCCCCGGCCACCGCGAGCCCACCCACCCGGGCCCGCGCGTCGGCCGGGAAGGCGAACCCGGGCCGGATCCGCAGTCCCAACCGCGACAGCGGCGCCAGCAGCGACAGCGACAGCACCACCACGCCGAGCGTGGTACCCGCCGACAGCAGCAGCTCACCCGGCACGGACGTCCCGGCGATCGTGGCGAACCGCCCCTCGGCGGCGGTGAACCCGAGGTACACGCCGACCACGGTGAGGCTGGACAGCAGCGGCGCCAGCACCGGCCAGGCGAACCGGCGGTGCGCCTGCAACACCCCGGTCAGCACGATCCCGACCCCGTAGAGCGGTAGCTGCGGGGCGAACACCCGCAGCATCCGGGCGCCGGTCTCCTGCTGCTCCGGTGACAGACCGGCACCGACCAGCCCGACCACCGGCCCGGCCAGCAGCGCCACCAGCACCGCCAGCGGCACCAGCAGACACACCGTCCAGGTCAGCAGCGCGGAGGTGGTCCGGGCCACCGCCGCCCGGTCCCCGGCGGCGACCGCGCCGGCCAGCACCGGCACGACCAGGCTGGCCAGCGCCCCACCGGCGACGATCTCGAAGATGAAGTTCGGCACCGCGTTGGCCGCCACGTAGGCCCCACCCAGGTCGGTGGGGCCGAGGGTCCAGGTGAACACGGCGGTCCGGCCGAAACCGGCGAGCCGGCTGAGCACGGTCAGCACGGCGATGAGGGTGGCCGCTCCGGCCACCCGGCCGGCGCCGGCGAGGGGAGCCCGGGTCGTCACGTCAGTCGCGGCGGCGGCCCAGCTCGTCCAGCTCCCGCAGGCCCGGGGTCCGCGCGATGACCTGGGTGAAGCTGACCCTCTCGCTGGCCGCGGTCAGCCCGGCGAGCACGGCCAGCGCCGCCGCCCGGCCCACCGGGCCGCACCGCGCCGCCAGGCCGACCCCGAGCAGGGCGCCCAGCGCGTTCGCGCCGCTGTCGCCGACCATCACCCGCTCGTCGAGGTCCGCGTCGAGCAGCCCGGCCGCGGCGCCCACCGCCCCGGCGGCGATGCCGCCGTGCGCACCCCGGGTCAGCGGCGCGCCGAGCAGCAGTCCCGACTTCACCGCCCGCCCCGGCCGCAGGTCGAGCAGGTTGACCAGGTTCGCGGTGCCGGCGACCACGCCCGCGCCGAGCAGCACGTCCACCGTCCGGCCCACGACGCCCTGCCCCTGCCGGTGCCGGTGCGCCCGCACCGCCGGGTCGGCGGCGAGCAGCGCCGCCGCGCCGAGACCGGCGGCGCCGACCCCGACGACCTTGACCAGGCCGGCGGTGACCCGCCCCTCCCGCAGCGCCGCCAGGTGACCGGCGAACCCCTTGGCCGCCTTCTGCTCCG
>NZ_LRQV01000292.1 GCF_001567585.1 Micromonospora rosaria | reverse complement strand
GCACGCTGCCAGCGATGGCAAAACACGGCCAGTCTGACCAGGCGAACCGACTTGTCTACGCCAGCGGGTGTGGCTCACCGGTGAGGGCTGCCACGGCAGCGGCGATCTCGTGCAGGCTGGCGCGCACGTAGGTGGTCGTGGTGCCCGCGTCGCCGCCGCTGTCGTTGTGGCCGGCGACCGCTCGGGCGACGGCGTAGCTGAAGTTCCGCTCGACCCAGGTCAGGGTGGTGTGGCGTAGCCAGTGGGTGCTGATCTGCTGGGTCGCGACCCAGGGTAGGTGTCTGCCGATGCGCTCCCACAGATAGTCGTAGCGGCGGTACGTGATCGGCTTGCCGTCGCGGTACCGCAACAGCGGTGTTGTCGGCGCGGCCGGCCGCTCCTCCACGTGCTGTCGCAGATGCCGCATCAAGGTCGGCGACACCGGCTGCCAGCGCACCGTTCCCCCCTTCTCGTGCAGCATGATGAGGCACTGGTCCGGGTCGAGATCCGCTGGCCGCAGGGCCAGCGCCCCGCCCCGACGGCAGGCCGTCTCCGTGTGGAGCCGTAGCAGCAGGCAGTCCAGAGCCGGATCGTCGCCGGTCGTCGCGGCGAACTGATTGATCTCGGCGAGCCGAGTGTCCGGCACCGCACGGCGGGTGCTCGGCAGCCGCCGCGGTTTGGCAACCTTGCGAGCGGGGTTGTCCGCCTCCGCGAGATGCCCGTCGGCGACAGCGTGATTGTAGAGACACCGCAGAGCCGCGATGAGGTGCTCCGCCGCGCTGCGACCGCCGCGGGCGTTGCGGCGCGTGACGACATTCGCCTTGACGTGCTCGGCGAGGCGCTTGATCTCGGTCGGATCAGGGATCGTCCAACCGCCGCTGGCCCCACTCCTTGAGAACCCGGTTCCAGTAGGAGGCGTAGACCCTGCGGGTGCCGGCGCTGACGGCCGCAGAGACCACGGGAATGTACTCGGCGAACGTCGGTGCCGGCGGAACGGCAGGGGCGGCCTGCTGCAGGTCACCCGGTGAGATACCGAGCCGGGACAGCAGCAGCATCGCCGCGTCCAGGTCAGCCTGGCTCGGCCGGCTCGGAGAGGGCTGCGTGGTCATGCCGCCTCACCGTCCCACGCAGCCGCCTGGAAACTGATGATCATCGCGTGCACGGCGGCAGGCGGATGGACCACAAGCCGCCCCATGGCCGGGTCAGCCACCAGCAGCAGACGACTGCCGGCGGTGAGCCCACACCAGTGCCGCACCGTCGCCGGCAACCGCACCTGACCGGGCCGAGTCACCCGGAACACCGCCTGCGAATCGGCGGTCACGACCACCAAACCGCCGCGCACCCGAACATCCACCCGGGTACCCGACAACCAGCCCAGAGCCGGAACGACCACCGCGTCGGCCAGCCAACCATCACGGTCGATCGCCGCCATCCCGTACAGCACCGTCGGCCCAGCCTCGGGAGCGAATCGCGCAACCGGCAAGGCACGCCGACTCGTGACGGGCCCGCCCCTCGGCCCAGCGGGCACCGAGGGCGGCACCACCGCTGACACGACCCGGGCAGTCACCGCCACCACCCCCGAGACGAGGCGGGGAAGACAGCACTGGAAACAGGAGTCCGGTGGTCGAACGGGTTCGACCACCGGTACGTCACATCACGCAGATATGCGGGGAAACTGTGTCCGAGGGGGGAC
>NZ_LRQV01000291.1 GCF_001567585.1 Micromonospora rosaria | reverse complement strand
GGGAGGCCCGCTGGCACGCACCGTCGTTGTCCCGGCAGTACCGGAAGGGGCGGCCGGCGCCGGCCCGCTGCGGCACGTCGCGCCCACAGTGGGCGCAGGGGCGGGTCTCGGCGGTGGTGTCCGGGGCGTCCATCGAGGCCGAAGTGTAGGCCCCGGCCCCAGCCGGCGCGCACCGGCCCGGTGGCGTCGTCGTCCGCCCGGCGACCCGGGGTCAGCCGGTCGCCACCGCCGCCCGGGACCGGTCGGTGGCGATCCGGACCGCCAGCGCGGCCAGCACGCTGCCCATCACGTACCGCTGCACCCGCAGCCAGCCGGGTCGGGTGGCGAGGAACCCGGCGATCGAGCCGGCGGCGAGGACGATCAGCGCGTTCACGGTCAACGCGACGGTGATCTGCACCCCGCCGAGGATCAGGCTCTGCACCGCCACCGGGCCGCCGTGCGGGTCGATGAACTGCGGCAGCAGCGACACGTACAGGATGGCGATTTTCGGGTTGAGCAGGTTGGTGACCAGGCCCATGGTGAACAGCCGGCGGGGCCGGTCCGGCGGCAGCGGGGTCGGCGCGAACACCGAGGCGCCGCCGGGGCGGATGGTCTGCCAGGCCAGCCAGAGCAGGTACCCGGCGCCGGCCAGCTTGACCACCAGGTACAGCGTCGGGACCAGCACGAAGACGGTGGCGATCCCCGCGACTGCGGCGAGCAGGTAGACGCCGAAGCCGGCGGCGACCCCGAGCAGCGACACCAGGCCGGCCCGGCGGCCCTGGGCCACCGAGCGGGAGACCAGGTAGACCATGTTCGGGCCGGGGGTCAGCACCATGCCCAGGGCGACCAGCCCGATCCCCACCACCGCCGCCGTGCTCACCATCTGACGCCCCCCGTCGCTCGGTCCGCCCCGAACGATACGCCGCCGGCCCGCCCCCCGCGTCCCCCTGTGGGGTTATAGCCAACGACAAGGTAACCCCAATGGGGGTACTGTCAGGGTCGCCGGTCCCGTCGCCCGAGGAGGCCACCGTGCCGAAGATCAACGTGTACCTGCCCGACGACCTGGCCGACGCCGTGCGCGACACCGCGCTGCCGGTCTCCGCGATCTGCCAGCGCGCCCTCGAACAGGCCGTCCGCCGGGTCACCGCGATCCGCCAGCTGACCCGGGCCGACCTGGCCGGCGACGACCTCGCCGAGCGGCTGCCCGCCTTCACCGCCCGCGCCCGCTCCGTGCTCGCCACCGCCGCCGGCGCCACCGACCCGCCGGGCGTCGACACCGCGCGCCTGCTCGCCGCCCTGCTCGACGACGGCCAGAACCTCGCCCTGCACGTCCTGCGCGCCATCGAGGTCGACCCCGCCCGGCTCCGCCGCGACCTGGCCGCCCACCCCCACGCCGAACCCGACTCCGACCCCACCGGCCGGCACGTCAGCGGCCCCGCCGCCACCGCCCTGCAGCTCACCCTCACCGAGGCGACCGCGCTCGGGCACAACTACGTCGGCTGCGAACACCTGCTGCTCGGCCTGGTCACCGAACCCGACGGCGTCGCCGGGCAGGTGCTGCGCGCCGCCGGCGCCGAACCCCGACTGACCCGCCGGGCCGTCTCCGCCGCCCTGGCCGGCTACGTCCACCTGCGCGCCCAGACGCCCGCCCCGGCCGACCCCGCCCCGGCCCTCACCGCCGCCCTCGACCGTCACCTGCGGCC
>NZ_LRQV01000290.1 GCF_001567585.1 Micromonospora rosaria | reverse complement strand
GCGGGTGATCCGTACCCTGGCGGTCTGCGGCGGGTCGGGGGACAGCTTCCTGGCCGCCGCCACGGCCGCCGGCGCGGACGCGTACCTCACCTCCGACCTGCGGCACCACCCCGCCGGCGAGTACCTCGCCGCCGACGGGCCCGCCCTGCTCGACGCCGCCCACTGGGCGACCGAGCACCCCTGGCTGGCCGACCTGGCCGCGCACCTGCGGGAGAGCCTGGCCGTCGAGGCGTACGTCTCCGACCTGGACACCGACCCGTGGACGCTGCACGCCGTCCACCCCACCGGCCGACCGCAGCCGGCCGACCCCACCCCCACCGACCAGCCGTACCCCGTGGACGAGAAGGAGCCCCGCCCGTGAAGGCAGACCCCAAGGTCCAGCGCCGCCTGCTCGACCTCCAGGCGATCGACACGAACCTGGCCCAGCTCGCCCACCGCCGCCGGACCCTGCCCGAGCTGGCCGAGCTGGACGCGCTGGCCCGGGAGTTGTCCGCGCTGGAGGACGAGCGGGTCCGCGCCCAGGTCAGCGTCGACGACCTGGACCGGGACATCACCCGGCTGGAGAAGGACGTCGACCAGGTCCGCGCCCGCAAGGCCAAGGACGAGAACCGGCTCGTCGCCGGGGGCGTCCCGGCCCGGGAGCTGGAGGCGCTCCAGCACGAGCTGGTCTCGTTGAACCGGCGCCAGTCCGACCTGGAGGACGCCGAGCTGGAGCTGATGCAGCAGCGGGAGGACGCGCAGGGCGTCCTGGACGGCATCGAGCAGCGGCTGACCGAGGCGCGCGGCCGGCGGGCGGCCACCGAGCAGCGCCGCGACGAGACCCTGGCCGAGATCGCCAAGGAGGAGGAGTTCAAGCGGTCGGCCCGCCAGCCGCTCGCCGCCGACCTCCCGGCCGACCTGGTCACCCTCTACGACCGGATCCGCGCGGACACCGGGCTGGGCGCGGCCCTGCTGACCGCCGGCCGCTGCGGCGGCTGCCGGCTGGAGCTCTCCGGTGCCGACCTGGCCCGCATCCGCAAGGCGGACCGGGACGAGGTGGTGCGCTGCGAGGACTGCCGGCGCATCATGGTCCGCAGCACCGAGTCCGGGCTGTAGTCCCGGTGGGGGTGGGCAGGGTCGTCATCGAGGCCGACGGCGGATCCCGGGGCAACCCGGGCCCGGCCGGGTACGGGGCGGTGGTCCGTGACTCGGCCAGCGGGGAGGTGCTCGCCGAACGCTCCGAGGCGATCGGCGTGACCACCAACAACATCGCCGAGTACCGGGGGCTGATCGCCGGCCTGGAGGCCGCCGCCGAGCTGGGCGCCGCCGAGGTCGAGGCGCGGATGGACTCCAAGCTGGTGGTCGAGCAGATGTGTGGCCGCTGGCAGATCAAGCATCCCGGGCTGCGCCCGCTGGCCGCGCAGGCGGCGGCGCTGGTCGGGCGGTTCGGGGCGGTCCGGTTCACCTGGATCCCCCGGGAGCGCAACAAGCACGCCGACGCGCTGGCCAACGCGGCGATGGACGCCGCCGCCGGCAAGCCGCCCCGGGAGGCGGCCCGCAGGGCCGCGCCGTCCGCCGGCGAGCCCGCGCGCGAGGTGGCCGCCCCCGACTCGGCGGCCCGCGTGCGGGCCCGTGAGGTCGCCGCCCGCGCCGCGACCGGCCGCGCCGGCACCGACCCGGCCACCGTGAAGCCCTCCTGGGAGCCGCGC
>NZ_LRQV01000289.1 GCF_001567585.1 Micromonospora rosaria | reverse complement strand
GGTCGGGCGCGGCGACAGCCGCGGTCGGGGCGGGCGACTGCGGGCGTACCTCGGCGGTGGGGGCGACCGGCGCGGGGCCGGCGGCGACCGGGCCACCCAGGGTGATCCGGCGTTCCATCCGCTCCAGGCGCTGGAGCAGGCCACCGGTGGAGTCGTCCGCGCCGGGCAGCAGCATCCGCGCGCAGATCAGCTCCAGCAGGAGCCGGGGCGCGGTGGTGCCGCGCATCTCGACGAGGCCGTTGTGCACGATGTCGGCGCACCGGGACAGGGTGGCCGGGCCGAGCCGCTGCGTCTGGGCGGTCATCCGCTCGATCTGGTCCGCCGGGCCGTCGATCAGGCCCTTCTCGGCGGCGTCCGGCACCTGCTGGAGGACGATCAGGTCCCGGAGCCGTTCCAGCAGGTCGGAAGCGAACCGGCGGGGATCGTGCCCGGCCTCGGCGACCCGGTCGACGGTGGCGTACGCGGCGGCGCCGTCCCCGGCGGCCAGCGCGTCGCACATCTCGTCGATCAGCGCGGAGTCGGTGACCCCGAGCAGCGCGGCGGCGCGGGCGTAGCTGACCCCCTCCGGGCCGGCCCCGGCGATCAACTGGTCGAGCACGGAGAGGCTGTCCCGGGCGCTCCCGCCGCCGGCCCGCACCACGAGCGGGAAGACCGCCGGATCGACGGTGACCCCCTCGGCCTGGGTGAGCTGCTCCAGGTACGGCCGGAGCACCTTCGGCGGGATCAGCCGGAACGGGTAGTGGTGGGTCCGCGACTTGATCGTGCCGAGGACCTTCTCCGGCTCGGTGGTGGCGAAGATGAACTTGACGTACTCCGGCGGCTCCTCAACCAGCTTCAGCAGGGCGTTGAAGCCGGCCGACGAGACCATGTGCGCCTCGTCGATGACGTAGATCTTGAACCGGCTGTTGGCCGGGGCGAAGAAGGCCTTCTCGCGCAGCTCCCGGGCGTCGTCGACACCACCGTGGCTGGCCGCGTCGATCTCGATCACGTCGATCGACCCGGCCCCGTCGCTGCCCAGGGCGCGGCAGGAGTCACACTGCCCGCACGGCTCCGGGGTGGGCCCCTGCGCGCAGTTGAGCGAGCGGGCCAGGATCCGGGCGCTGGAGGTCTTACCGCACCCGCGCGGACCGGAGAAGAGGTACGCGTGGTTGAGTCGCCCGCTGCGGAGCGCCTGCGACAGCGGCTCGGTGACATGCTCCTGGCCGATGACCTCGGCGAAGGTACGCGGCCGGTACTTGCGGTACAGCGCCAGTGCCACCCGATCCGCCTCCTCTCGACCGAGCCATTCTGCGCCGGTCCGCCCCGGCTGACCACCCACCCCGCCGCTGCGGGGTAAGGAAGGGCCCCCTGTTAACGCATACGGTAGAGAAGGGTCCCCTTCTCACACCGGTGGCCCGGGGGCAGGGCGGCACGCAGGGCACCACCGGAGACAGAAAGGCCTCCCGTGCACCCGGCAGAGCTCGCTTATCCTTGCTGCCTTCCGGCCCTGGGGAGGTTCACGAGATACCGCCGCACGGGAGGTGCCCCCAACCCTACCCGACCCGGCGTGGATCTTCAGGGGGTGGTGGGCTGGCCCACCCGACGAAGACCTGTATCCTGGCTCGCGGAGGATTCGCCTAGAGGCCTAGGGCGCACGCTTGGAAAGCGTGTTGGGTTCACACCCTCACGAGTTCGAATCTCGTATCCTCCGCTCG
>NZ_LRQV01000288.1 GCF_001567585.1 Micromonospora rosaria | reverse complement strand
TGACGGCATGGCGGAGCGGGTCCAGTGCCGTCAACTCCATGATCAACGCGCGCGGGAGGAGGGTGGGGGAGGGCGGCGGGGTGGGGGGCGGGGGGTTAGGGGGTGGTGGGGGGTTGGGGTTGGCCGGCGTCGAGGACGGCCTGGGTCCAGCCGCCCTCCAGGACGCCGGTGGCGCCGAGCAGCGCCCAGTCGACCACGTCGGCGGTCGCCACCACGACCGGGGCGCCGATCCGGACCGCCGGATCGGCGGCGGCGTCGCTGGCGCTGGCGCCGGTGATCCGCTCGGGATCGTCCCACGCGGTCACCCCGGCCCAGACGTACTCGGGGCCGTCGGCGCCGGGCAGGGCGTACTTGACCACCAACTGCGTCTCGGCGGGCAGCGCGCCGGAGAGGAACCGGGCGCGCACCTCGTCCAGCCGGGACCGGGCGGTGGACACCGCCGTCGACATCGCGTCCCCCGGTCGGGTGTAGCGCACGTCCGGCTGGATGCCGGTGAACAGGGTGGCGCAGGCGGCGGCGAAGTACCGGCCGTCGGTGCCCGGGTGCCCCAGCGGCGGGCGGAGACTGAGGAACGAGTCGGCCTCCGGGTCGGTGGCCGGGTCCAGTTCCAGGCGCAGCAGCACCGGCGCGGTGGCCCCGTGCTGCTCCGGGTTGCCGTACGCCACCGCGATGTCGTGCCCGGTCACCGTGGCGAGCACCGGCAACGGGACGAACGCCGGCACCTCCTCGCCGGTCAGCCCGTCGGCCCAGTCCCGCAGCAGCCGCCGGGCCGCCCCGGTCATCACCGCGCCCCAGGCCCGGGTGAGGTGGTCGGGCACCCCCTGGGTCTGCAACTCCAGCAGCCCGAAGCGGCGCAGGCCCTTGGTGGTGAACCACAGCCCCTCGGCGTCGGAGGAGTACGGCACGAGGATCCAGTCGACCAGCCGGATCCGGCCCCGCTCGTCGGGCAACGACCGCAGCGCGGTCGCCGGGTCGAGGAACTGCAACCCGAACACGTCGACCACGTCCCCGTCGGCGGACTCGGCGACTGCCGCGGCCACCGCGCGGGCCGCCCACTCGTGGGCCGGCGGCCACCCCGGCCGGTACTGCGCCTGCACCACCACCACGTGGCTGGCGGCGGCCAGCCGGTCGAGCTGCGCCTCGGTGGCGCCGAACGCGGTGAGCAGGTCCGGTGGCAGTTCGGGGAACTCGCCGATCGGCCGGGTCTCCACCGACATCAGCGGGCTGTCCAGCATCTGCCGGGCCAGCCCGTACACCGGCTCGGCCAGCCGGTCGGCCAGCGCCGCCACCGCCGTCTTCGTCCCGACGCGCGGCAGCCCGGCCATCGGCACCAGGTAGGTCGCGGTGAGCGACTCCGGCACCGGTACCGGCAGGAAGTCGTCCGTGATGAGCATGTCGTCCCCGATCCTGACGCACCGGTGCTGTCGATCCGAAACGCTACCCGGCCGGCGGGAGCGGCTCAGCCGGACAGCAGCAGTCCCAGGTAGACCAGCGTGGTGGTGATCTCCACGATGGCACCGAGCACGTCGCCGGTGATCCCACCGAGGCGGCGTACCACGTGGCGCAGCAGCGCCACCACGACGGCGAGCGCGACGGCGACGGCGAGCGGCCCCTGCCACGGCCGGTCCGGCACGGCGGCGACCGCCACCACCGCGACGGCGACCGCGCCGGCGGCCAGCGCCAGCGGGCCGATCGTCCCCGCGACCAGCGCGCCCAGCCCC
>NZ_LRQV01000287.1 GCF_001567585.1 Micromonospora rosaria | reverse complement strand
GCCGGCGCGTCGGCGTCGTCGGGCAGCGGCAGGCTCAACGCCACCCGGGCCGCCCCGGCCAGCGCCCGGACCGACGCCCCGGCGGCCCGCCGCAGCGTCTCCGGGGCGGGCGCGGCGCCGGTCGGCTCCGGCCCGAGGCCGACCGCGGCGACCAGTGGGGCGGTCACCGTGCCCAGGGTGGCCAGCTTGATCACCTCACCCGGGGCGCCGGTCGCCCCGAGCAGCGCCAGCGTCTCGGTCAGCCGGCCGTCGAACGAGGCGGCGATGCTCTCCGCGCCACTGGCCAGCAGCAGGGCGCCAGCGGGTCCGCTGGTGGCGTCCGGCTCACCGGTCTGGCTGTGCACGCCGATCACGATCGCGTCGACGGCGAGTTCGGCGGGGTCGGTGTCGACCAGGCTCAGGGTGGTGCTGGGCGATGTCAAAGCAACTCCGGGCGGGCCGGGCCGGCCGCGTCGTCGCGTACCGGCGGTTTGTCGGTGGTCTCCGGCGCAACGTACCCGCCGGAGGACGGTCGCGTCCCGTCCGCGTCGCCGACGGGGTCCCGCCGATGCTAACCAGCGGCGCGGACCCCGGTAAGTTGCCACCCATGACCGAGGTGACCCCCGACGCCGCCGCGACCCGGCTGCGTCGTTCCCCGCTGCACGAGCGGCACACCGCCGCCGGCGCCAAGTTCGCCCCCTTCGGTGGCTGGGAGATGCCGCTGGAGTACACCGGGGGCGGGGTGCTCAAGGAGCACACCGCGGTCCGGGCCGGGGTCGGCGTCTTCGACGTGTCGCACCTGGGCAAGGCGCGGGTCACCGGGGCCGGGGCGGTCGACTTCGTCGACGCCTGCCTCAGCAACGACCTCGGGCGGATCGGCGCCGGCCGGGCGCAGTACACGCTCTGCTGCGACGACGCCACCGGCGGGGTGGTCGACGACCTGATCGCCTACCGGTACGCCGACGACCACGTCTTCCTGATCCCGAACGCCGCGAACACCACCGAGGTGGTGCGCCGGCTGCGCGCCGCCGCCCCGCCGTCGGTCACCGTCACCGACGAGCACGAGGGGTACGCGGTCCTCGCCGTGCAGGGGCCCCGCTCGGCCGACCTGCTCGCCGCCCTGGGCCTGCCCACCGAGCACGGGTACATGAGCTTCTCCCCGGCCACCCTCGACGGCGTCGAGCTGACCGTGTGCCGGACCGGCTACACCGGTGAACTCGGCTACGAACTGGTGGTGCCCGCCGCGCAGGCGGTCCCGGTGTGGGACGCGCTCTTCGCCGCCGAGCCCGCGCCGCGCGCCTGCGGACTGGCCGCCCGGGACACCCTGCGCACCGAGATGGGGTACCCGCTGCACGGGCAGGACCTCTCGCTGGAGATCACCCCGGTGCAGGCCCGCGCGGGCTGGGCGGTGGGCTGGGACAAGCCGGCCTTCTGGGGCCGCGACGCGCTGCGCGCCGAGAAGGCCTCCGGACCGGGGCGTACGCTGCGCGGGCTGGTCGCCCTGGAGCGCGGCATCCCCCGCCCCGGCATGACCGTCCGGGTCGGCGACACCGTCGTCGGCACCATCACCAGCGGCACCTTCTCGCCCACCCGCAAGGAGGGCATCGCCCTGGCCCTGATCGACACCGCCGCCGCCCTCGCCGACGGCGACCAGGTCGAGGTCGACATCCGCAACCGCGCCACCCCGATGCGCCTCACCCGCCCCCCCTTCGTCACCCCCTCCGTCCGCTAACCCCCCACCCCCCCACCCCCCTGCCCCCACCCCCCC
>NZ_LRQV01000285.1 GCF_001567585.1 Micromonospora rosaria | reverse complement strand
CGGGCCCGGACGGCGGTCAGCCCTTGGCCCGACCCGCGGCGACCTCCTCGGCCGTCCAGTAGCCGGAGTCGACCAGCTTCGCCTGGATGTCCTCCTTGTAGACGGTCTCCACCGGCAGCAGGTACGACGGCACGACCTTCACCTTGTTGTCGTAGGTGGTGGTGTCGTTCGCCTGCGGCTGCTTCTCCTGGAGGAACGCCTCCGCCGCGATCACGGCCTGCTCGGCCAGCAACCGGGTGTCCTTGAAGACGGTGGAGCCCTGCACCCCGTCGTTGATGAGCTTGACCGAGGCGATCTCCGCGTCCTGGCCGGTCACCACCGGGATCTTCTTGCCCGCCGTGCCGTACCCGGCGTTCTGCAACGCGGTGATGATGCCCCGGGAGATCCCGTCGTACGGGGACAGCACGCCGTCGACCTGCGTACCGTCGTTGTAGCTGGAGGTCAGCAGGTCCTCCATCCGCTTCTGCGCGGTCTCCTGCTGCCACCGCAGGGTCGCGGCCTGCTCGATCCTGGTCTGGCCGGACTTCACCACCAGCGACTTGTCGTCGATGAACGGCTTGAGCGTGTCCATCGCGCCGTTGAAGAAGTACTGCGCGTTGTTGTCGTCGAGCGAGCCGGCGAAGATCTCGATGTGGAACGGCCCGGTCGCGGGGCCCTTCGCGTCGTCCTTGGTCTTCAGGCCGAGCCCGACCAGCAGCGCGGTGGCCTGGGCGACCCCGACCTTGTAGTTGTCGAAGCTGACGTAGAAGTCGACGTTCGGGCTGTCCAGGATGAGCCGGTCGTAGGAGATGACCGGGATCTTCGCCTCGGCCGCCGCCTGGAGCTGCCCGCTCAGCGCCGTCCCGTCGATCGCCGCGACGATCAGCACGTCCGCGCCCTGGGTGATCATCTGGTCGATCTGCTGCGACTGCGTCGGGATGTCGTCGCCCGCGTACTGCAGGTTGACCTGGTACCCCTTCGCGGCCAGCTTCTCCTTCACCGAGTTGCCGTCGGCGATCCACCGCTCGGAGGTCTGGGTCGGCATCGAGACGCCGATGGTCAGATCCGTCGCGTCCTTTCCGCCGGTGTCACCGCCGCCTCCGGCACCCTCACCACTACAGGCCGCCAGGCTGAGTGCCAGGACGGCACCGCCGAGCGCTGCCAAGAACTTCCTGCCCACAGGCTTCCCCTTCCCCGGACGAGTGCGGTCAGCCAGACCGAACTGTGCTCGCGGCCTTAGTGTTAGCGCTCACATCGTTGATGGTCAACACGAGCCCTGCAATCCAGCGGTCACGTTCTCGTAACGGACGGACCGGCGGCGGGCGGTCGTCCGGATCGGACGGCGCTCGGGGTGGGCGCCGTCAGACGAACCGCCAGCGCTGGTGGTCCGCGCCGTCGTCGTCCCAGATCACCACCGGCGCGCCCGGACCGGTCGAGCCGGCGGGCACGGCGAGCACCCGCCCGCCGCCGACGCACTGGATCCGGAAGTACCCGTCCGGGTCGTGGCGCAGCCGCCACCGCTGCTCGGCGGCGCCGGTGTCGGGCCACTGCCCGACCCGGGCGCCGTTGGCGCTGCCGGCGGTCGCCACCCCGAGAACCCAGCCGGTGCGGGCGTTGCGCAGCCGCAGGTAGCCGGTGGTGTCCACGATCGCCGTCCAGAGGTGGTCGGCGGTGCCGGGGTCGCCGTGCGCGACGACGAGAACGCCCTCACCGGGGGGCCCGGGCTGCACGCCCAGCACCAGTCCACTGGCGAGGTTCTGGATCCGGCGGGCGCCCCGG
>NZ_LRQV01000284.1 GCF_001567585.1 Micromonospora rosaria | reverse complement strand
GACACGCCGAACGGTCACACCATTTCAGGCGCCACCACCGACTTCGACACACGCCCTAAGACGCGTCGGTGAGGGAGGATCGGGGCAAGGGGTCATACCCCCAGGGGGACCCTCACCGAACTCTCCAACTTCCCTGCGCCTGCTTCTCAGGCATCATCATGGGCCGCTGCAGCTTGCCCTGAGATGCCAGCGCAAGCCAACCTGCCCACCTGTCGACGAACTCATCCATCGCATCGATTGACATAGGAGTGAACGGCCACGCTACCTGCACCCGTCCTCCGATGAGCCCGTGACCGATGGCTTCCGCCGCGTCGGATGCGGGGTATAGCGCGTACGGGTCATTCGGGACATGACCTGATCCCAAGGTCGGCTGATGCGTAAAGGCCGTCTCGTACCAGTGGTACTCACCGGCCGTCTGCGCATCGCAGTACCAGAGGGAGTGGCTTCTCCCTTGGTAGGCTTGGTGGTTGATAGGTGCGGTGACACGCAAGGTTGCGTACGTCACGACGTCGAAGGCAGGTCCAGGCTGGCTCCCCCAGGGATGCCCTTCCAGTAAAACCGGGGCCTCGAAGGCCAGCCGTGCCTCGTTGAGTCGGATGACCCAACCTTCCGGGGACGGCCGGGTCTTGGGAATGTTTTCACTGCAGGCGGCTGCGGGAGCGTTCGCAAGGATGGAGTCCTTCAGGTAGTCCATCATTCGGATCAGCGATCGGTTTGATGACTGAGCCAGATCTCCCTTCCGCTCCTGTTCCGATCGGGCTTCAGATGCTGCGCGTTCCTCATTCCTGATCCGGTTCACCTCAGCAAGGTTCGCCTGCTGCAACTGCGCCAAGCCAGCCGACGGCGTTGCCTCGGCGGCTCGCTTCAAGCGGGCAAGCACGTTGGAAGGAGTCGGCCTCGCCTCCGGCCCCTTGTAAAGGCATTCGTCGATCAGGGCAACGACGGGCAGGGGAACGCCGCTGAGTGGTTCGGGGTTCTGGTGCAGGTGCTGGTCGCGGAAGTCATGCGACTCGGGGCCTTGGAAGGGCCGGTTCCCTGCAAGCAGTTCGTACCCGATCACGCCAAGGGCGTAGATATCGGTTGCAGACGTGGCCCTGATCCCCCGCCATTGTTCAGGAGAAGCGTACGGGCGCGACATCGAGTACTTCCGGGTGTCCGTAGCCGTCGAGGCTTCCGCGTATCGGGAAATGCCGAAGTCGGCCAGGCACCATTTTCCGTCAAGCAGGAGGACGTTCTCGGGCTTGAGATCACGGTGGACTACTCGGCCCTGCAAGCCGCTCAAGGCAGTTGCGATGTCCGCCAGGATGGCCAGAGCCTCGGCCAGCGGCAGCCGGCCCTGCACGCTCGTGATGTGTTCACGCAGCGACCTCTCAGCCCTAGGCATGATAAGGACCCAGTTGTCTTGCATCTCGCCGTTGTCGATGATCGGCACAACGTTCCGGACCCCAGCGAGGTCCACGAAGAGCAACTCCCGCTCAGCTCCTGGCCCCTTCGGCACGAGCTTCGCTACGGCGTTCGGAACCTGGTCGGACCTTGCCTCCAGCACCATCCCATAGCCGCCCTGCCCGATGCGCTCGCCGAGCGTCCATTCGCTCGCGAGCAACAACCGCTCCCCCACGTTGCCTCACCTCTCTGCCAGTCGCCCCGCGACCAGCCTACCCAACGTCCCGTGTGGACCTGGGCTTCCTATTGCGCGGCGCATCCCGGCCGGCTGATCCCATTCGTTGACTACATTCAGCCCTTTTCATCCTGCGTAGCGTTGGCTTCGACGTGGTGGAGAACGAGGATGGCCTGGACGATCGTGGTGGCTCGGCGT
>NZ_LRQV01000283.1 GCF_001567585.1 Micromonospora rosaria | reverse complement strand
GGCCTAGTCGTCCGCCATGAGTTGCGTGACGAGACCGCAGCCGAGAGCTTCGACAAGCTGGTGGCCGAGACCGGTCCGGAGATCGAACGGTTGGAGCCGGACACGCTGGCCTACGTGGTTCACACCGTGCCGACTGAGCCGCTGGTGCGGGTGTTCTACGAGCTGTACGCCGACCGGGCTGCCTTCGACTTCCACGAGAAGCAGGCCCACACCAAGCGCTTTCTTGCTGAGCGCGAGCAGTACCTGAGTGGTCTTGCCGTGACGTTCTTGCAGGCCGAATCCGGGAAGGGGCCGTTGCGCAAGTGAATACCGGAGACAGTCGAGCCTTCGGGCTCCGAGTAGCCGAACTGCGCAAGCAGCGCGGCATGAAGCAGGAAGAGTTGGCGGCAGCGCTCGGACGTACCGCGAGCTGGCTGTCGCAGGTTGAACGTGGCGTCCAGCCGGTCAACCGGCTGGACGTCCTCCGGCTACTTGCTGACGGCCTCGGCGTGCCGCTTCAAACCTTGCGGCCGGACACGCCGGTAGCCGCCTCGGTGTCGGCCGAATCCACTGATACGCCGAACGACCTGGATCAGGCCAGGCTGACGATCTCGGGTTACCCGGTGCCGGATGTGCTTCTCGCTGGGGACGCAGCCGAGGTGGCGATCGACCTGGAGGCGCTCCAGGATGCCGTCGATGAGGTGTGGAGGTTGACCCACGGAAACCGATTCGCCGAACTCAGTTCAGCTATCGGGCCGCTCATCCCGCGACTGGAACGCGCCGCAAGAACCGCTCCCGATACAGTTCGGTCGACCCTGTGGCTTTTACTGAGCCGGACTTATCAGGCGCTCTCCGCCGCTTTCGTGCGCCAAGACGAACCCGATGCGGCATGGCTGGCGGCGGACCGTCGATCAACGCCGCCGA
This sequence comes from Micromonospora rosaria, assembly GCF_001567585.1. Lineage (GTDB taxonomy): Bacteria > Actinomycetota > Actinomycetes > Mycobacteriales > Micromonosporaceae > Micromonospora > Micromonospora rosaria. The sequence continues at coordinate 925 of NZ_LRQV01000283.1, read as the reverse complement.
GCGATCCGGTGAGGTACTGCACGTCTTTGCCGGCGTTTTCCGCCTCGCGCAGGCATTTGTCCGACTCAAGCGCTTGGACCAGGGGGAACACACAGCAGCAACGGCGGTCAACGCTCTCCGTCAACACGTAAGCGGCGCGACTGCCACTCCTGAAGCGCTGTCCGTCTTGGGATCGCTTCACCTAGCGTTGGCGTTGGTCCATGCCCGATCGGGCAACCGTACGGATGCTCGCAAAGAAATCGAGAACGCGCGCCAGGTGGCGAGTCAGATCGGCTCTGACCGCAACGACTTCAACCTTGAATTCGGGCCGACCAATGTCGGTATTCAGGCCGTCTCGATAGCGGTCGAGCTGGGTGACGCGGGCGAAGCGATCGAGGTCGGCGAGCGAATCAATGCCGAGCAGCTGTCCACCGAGCGGCGGGCGCGGTTGGCGATGGACCTCGGCCGTGCGTACGCACAGCGGCGGCAGAGTGGAGAGGCTCTGGGCTACCTCCTCGAAGCCGAAGGTTTGGCACCCGAGCTGATCCACACCCATGTGGCCGCCCGGAACGCGATCCGTGAGCTGATCCTCGTTGCTGGCCGTTCCGCGTCGCCCGAGTTGAGGGCATTGGCCCGAGCGGGCAGATGCTCAACCGTAGGCGGCCCGTGTCTCCGCTGTCCCTCCTGTCCCCTGTGTCCCCCGATGGCTTCTGAACTGGGGAAACTTGGGGGACAGGGTGCAAACCGGTGTCTCCCAAGCGGGCAGACCGATGATTGGGCGATCGGGCCATTAGCGGGCCATTACGACAGGCTACGCAGTAGTACTCCAGGCCACTCGATCTCTCGCTGAGCTGCCCTCCGGGTTGGCCACCAGCGGGCCTTGTGCGGTTCCCAAGCTGACAGTGCGGGTTCGATTCCCGTCACCCGCTCCACGCACGGAAGCCCT
>NZ_LRQV01000282.1 GCF_001567585.1 Micromonospora rosaria | reverse complement strand
ATCAAGTCGATCGGCTTCGCCCTCGCCATCGGCGTGGCGATCGACGCCTTCGTGGTCCACGGTGACCGCGCTCGACACGCCGACACCGCTGCGGTCGCAGGTGCGCCCGCGCCCCCGCCCCGGGGCCGGCCGCGTCCTCGCCGCCCTGCTACGCCGCGACCTGATGGTCACCGGCCGGGAGCTGTGGGTCATCCTGCTCCAGGTCGGGTTGACGCCGCTGTTCATGCTCTTCGTCTTCGACACGATCCTCGGCGGCCAGGGCATCGTCGGCAGCGGCTTCGCCGAACTGTTCCTGCCCGGCGTCGTCGCGCTGGCCGCCCTCACCACCGGTCTGCAGAGCGTGGCCCTGCCGCTGGTGAAGGAGTTCGGTTTCACCATGGAGATCGAGGACCGGCTGCTGGCCCCGCTGCCGACCGGTCTCGTCGCGGTCGGGAAGCTGATCGTCGCCACCGTCCGGGGGCTGCTCGCGGCCGTCCTGGTCTACCCGCTCGGCGCCCTGATCGTCGGGTCCGCGCCGTGGCGGCCCGCCGGGCTGCCGATGGTGCTGCTGGTGGCGCTGCTGGGCGCCTGGGTGGGGGCGGCGATCGGGATGAGCCTGGCGACCAGCCTGCCGGTGCAGCGGATCAACGTCGCCTTCTCGGTGATCCTCACCCCGATCATCTGGACCGGCTGCATCCACTACCCCTGGCCCCGGTTGTCGTCGATGCCCTGGTACCAGGCGGCCACCGCGCTGAACCCCATGACGTACGTCTCCGAGGGGGTGCGCGGGGCCCTGCTGCCGGGCGTACCGCACCTGCCGGGGTGGGTGTGCCTGGCCGTGCTGACCACGGTCGCGGCGGTGCTGACCTGGGTCAGTGTCCGCTGTTTCATCCGGCGGGCGGTCCAGTGACCACCCGCGCACCGCGTCGAGGCCATCGTGAAGGAGCCGCCATGTCCACCCCTGATCCGTCCGACTCCGACGCCCGGCTCGCCCGGCTGCTCGCGGAGCGCGCCGGCGACCTGCTGCTGCGGGTCCGCGCCGCGCAGGGCTACCACGACCCGGCCGCGCTCAGGGCCGCCGGTGACCGGGCCGCCCACGACCTCCTCCGGGCCGAACTGGCCCGCTGCCGGCCCGGCGACGCGGTGCTCTCCGAGGAGGACGCCGACTCCCGGCGGCGCGGCGGCGCCGACCGGCTGACCGCCGACCGGGTGTGGATCGTCGACCCGTTGGACGGGACGCGGGAGTTCTCGGAGGAGGGGCGGTCGGACTGGGCGGTGCACGTGGCGCTCTGGGCCCGGTACGCCCCGACGCCGCACGGCCTGGTGGCGGGCGCGGTGGCGTTGCCGGCGCAGCACCGGGTGCTGGCCACCGACGTGCCACCGGCGTACCCGCCGGCACCGGCCCGACCCGGCGCACCGATCCGGGTGGCGGCGAGCCGGAGTCGTCCGCCGGTGTTCCTGACGGATCTGGCGGAGGATGTGGGTGCTCAGCTGGTGCCGATGGGGTCGGCGGGGGCGAAGATCGCGGCGGTGGTGACGGGTGAGGTCGACGCGTACATCCACGCGGGTGGGCAGTACGAGTGGGACTCGGCTGCTCCGGTGGCTGTGGCGACGGCCACCGGCCTGCACGCTTCCCGGATCGACGGTTCCGCGCTGACGTACAACGAGGCTGACCCTCGCCTGCCCGACCTGCTGGTCTGCCGTCGGGACCTGGCCGCGCCGCTGCTCGCCGCGCTGCGCCGGCAGTTGTCCGGCACGGCGGCGTCAGCCGAGCACGCCGCCCCGGCGGCCACGGAGGAGTCCCGATGAGCAGTACGCCGGCCGCCTACCACATCTCCCAGTTGGACGAGTTGGAGGCGGAGAGCATCTTTGTGATGCGTGAGGTGGTGGCGGAGATGGAGCGGCCGGT
>NZ_LRQV01000281.1 GCF_001567585.1 Micromonospora rosaria | reverse complement strand
CGCCGACGCCGCACCGGGCCGGATCCGGCCTTGCCGTCCCGTTGAGCCCGGCGTATGTTAGCGATCACATCGACGCCTCTATATCACGTTGAACGCATCCGGAGGGAGATCGACAGGCCAGTCGGGGGCACCACGCGCCCCACCCACCGGCCCCGACGGCGGGCACCCCACCCCTTCCGCACCGACCTGCCGCGCGCACCACCACCCCACCCGTGGGCTCGACCGCCCGCGCACCGTCCCGCCGCCAGAAAGGTCGACACCGTGCTCCTCAGCCGACGAGCGTTCGCCCTGGGCGCCCTCGCCTCCTCCGCCCTCGCCGCCACCGGCGTGGCCGCCACCCCGCGCGCCGCCCGGGCGGCCACGAACACCGCCTACGTCTGGGCCTACTTCACGGAGACGCCGACCTTCCAGGGGGCGAACTACGGCCTGCACCTGGCGGTCAGCCGGGACGGCCTGAACTGGACGCCGCTGAACCAGAACAACCCGGTCGCCACCCCCACGGCCGGCACCCTCGGCCTGCGTGACCCGTTCGTCTTCCGCAAGCAGGACGGCACCTTCGGCGTGATCGCGACCGACCTGATCGGCACCGACTTCGGCCGCAACAGCCCGTACCTGCACGTGTGGGACTCGACGAACCTGACCGGCTTCACCGGGTACCGCCTGCTGCGGATGCACTCGTACCCCACCCACACCTGGGCGCCCACCGTCTTCTGGGACGCCGCCCGGGGGCAGTACGGCATCGTGTACTCCAACAACAACGGCGGGCAGGACGTCTTCCTGGTCAACTACACGTCCGACTTCCGCACGGTCAGCGCGCCGCAGGTCTACTTCAGTCCGGGCTTCCCGGTCCTCGACGGCGACATCGTGGTCGACGGCGGCGTCACGTACCTCTACTACAAGAACCTCGCCAACGGGTACCTGTACGGGGCGCGGTCCGGCACCGGCGCGCCGAACAGCTTCACCACGTACACCGGCGGGCTGCGGCAGGGCAACGCCATCGAGGGGCCGCTGCTGGTCAAGCGGAACGAGGGCACCGGGTGGTGGCTGTGGGGCGACTCCTTCAGCCCGGTCAACAACGACTTCTACGCCTGGTCGACCGGCAGCATCGGCGGCACCTCGTGGAGCGCGCTGAACCAGCGCGACTACACCCCGCCGCTGAACGTGAAGCACGGGTCGATCCTGGGCATCACCGACGCGGAGTACGCCGGCCTGGTCTCCCGGTGGGGCACCCCCGCCTGGGTACGGCTGAAGTCGTCCAACTTCCCCGACCGGTACGTGCGGCACACCGGTGGTCAGGCCCGGCTCGACGCGTACCCGTTCGACCCGTACCGCGACCAGTTGTGGCGGATGGTGCCGGGGTTGGCCGACGCCGCCGGGGTGTCCTTCGAGTCGGTCAACGTCCCCGGCTCGTACCTGCGACACAGCGGGTACGTGCTGCGGCTCGACCCGAACGACAACAGCGCCACGTTCCGGGCCGACGCCACCTTCCACCGCACCCCGGGCCTGGCCGACGCCGCGTGGTCGTCGCTGCGGTCGCACAACGTCCCGACCCACTACCTCCGGCACGCCGGCTACCAGTTGCGCATCGACCCGCTCGGCAGTGGCTCCAGCGCCGGCGACCGGCAGGACGCCACCTTCCGCCTCACACCGTAGCGCCGGGACCGGGCGGGCCGGGGAACCCGCACCCCGGCCCGCCCGGTCACCGCTGCGCCCCACCCTCCGCCGGCCGTCCCCGGTTCCGCGCCACCACCAGCCGAAAGGTGCTCGGTGTCCAGACCATGCCCACCGCCGACCACGTCCCCCGCCGCCCGTCGACCGACACCGGCGCCGACCACGGCGGCGCGGTGATCGGCGTCGGCGCCGGGTCGCCCCGGTCCCGTACCGGCCGTCCGCACCCGCGGCTCACCATGCACGGTGGCCGCCACGCGGGCGGCGCGTGGGTGGCGCGCGGGTCCGGCCCCGGCGCGCCGGAGCACCTGTGGCGGTTCGCGC
>NZ_LRQV01000280.1 GCF_001567585.1 Micromonospora rosaria | reverse complement strand
CCCGGCGGATCGGGGCCAGGGTGTCGGCGAGCAGCGCGGACATCGCCGCCGACGGCTCCAGGCGCAGTTCGCGCAGGAGCAGGTCGCGGTAGACGTAGAAGGCGTGCACCGCCTCGAAGGCGTTGCCCTCGGCGAGGTGGATGCGCACCACCAGCCGGTGCGGGGTCTCGCGCAGCGGCTCGGCCGCCATCGCCTCCAGGGCGGCCTCCAGCGCCTCGCCGTGCCGGCCGGCCGCGAGGTGGTGCCCGGCCACCTGCTCCAGCATGTGCAGCCGTAACTGGCGCAGCCGTTCCCGGTCCAGCAGCACCCAGTCGTCGTACCAGCCGGGGAGCAGGTCGTGCCGGCCGGCGGCCAGCGCCCCCTCGACCAGCCCGGGGTCGTCGCCGTCGCGGATCCGGGCGGCGGTGTCGACCAGGTCGTCGACGTCGAGGTGGACCAGCGGGTCCAGCCGGACGGTGTCGCCGGTGACGGCCAGCGGGCAGCAGGGATCCTGCCGCAGCCGCCACAGCGCGGTGCGCAGCGACGACAGCGCCCGCTCCTCGGCCGCCTCGGGCCAGAGCAGCCCGGCGAGGTTGCTGCGGGTCGCGCCGGGGCGGAGTCCGATCAGGGCGATGACGCGCTGGAGCCCGCGGGGCACCACCACCGGCGTCCCGTCGCGCAGCAGCCGGAATCCGCCGAGCAGGTGCAGGGACACCGAGGGGTGCGGCGCCCGGGCGGGCGTGCGCGGATCAGCGGTCACGGGCGGCACCCCCTGCAGTGGAACCGGAGTCCCGGCTTTCCGTCACCGGCGCGGCCGTTCGGCCACGCCGCTGTCGAGGTCGCGCCGTGCGGCGGGTGACGCGCGACCGCCGGGCTGGCCGTGCGAACACTAACAACCGCAGTTACGCTGAGTCAACGAGCTGGTCGAGATTGTGACCTTCGGCTGCGATGGCCGCACCCCCTCTGATCAGCGAAAAAGTGTCAGCCTCTGCGGGGAGTCCACAGCGGGGGCTGAGATTGTTCACAGCTTCCGTCAACGGAACGTCACCGGATGTGCTGTCCGGTGGGCAGCGCGCGGTGACGGTGCCGTGACGGCGTACCCCGCATCGTGTCCACACCCGTCCGACGTGGCCGCCGGCCACCCGTCGATGTGCCGTGGGGGTGGCAGTTCATGGACCGTTCGCTGATCATCGCGAAGGTGGTGCCGACCGCCGAACAGCAGGTGGCCGAGATCTTCGCCGACTCCGACGCGACGGAGTTGCCGCGTCTGGTCGGGGTACGCCACCGGTCGCTGTACCGGTTGGGCGACCTCTACGTCCACCTGCTGGAGACCGAGTCGCCGGCCGGTGACTCGGTGGAGGCGGTCCGGGAGCACCCGGAGTTCACCCGGGTCAGCGACCGGCTGCGCCCGTACATCTCGCCGTACCTGCCGACCTGGCGCTCCCCCCGGGACGCGATGGCGCACCGCTTTTACCACTGGGACGCGACCCCCGGGCGGCGGCCGTGACCGCCACCGCGCCCCCGGGCGGGCAGCTCTGGTCCCGCTGCGGGGGCTGCGCGACGCTGCTGTACCGCAAGCGGCTCTCCCGCAACCTCGACGTCTGCCCGGAGTGCGGCACCCACGCCCGCCTCGGGGCGCCGGAGCGGCTGCGGCAACTGGTCGATCCCGGCTCCTTCGTCCCGCTGCCCGACCGGCCGGCCGACGTGGATCCGATCGGCTTCGTGGACCTGCTGCCGTACCCGCACCGGCTCTCCGCGGCCCGCGCGGCGACCGGGCTGGCCGAGGCGGTGCTCTGCGGTACCGCCACGGTCGGCGGGCACCGGGCCGCGCTGGCGGTGATGGACTTCCGGTTCCTCGGTGGCAGCCTCGGCGCGGCGGTCGGCGAGCTGATCACCCGTACCGCCGAGCGGGCCCTCGACGAGCGCGTCCCGCTGGTCCTGGTGACCGCCTCCGGCGGCGCCCGGATGCAGGAGGGCGCGCTGTCGCTGATGCAGATGGCCACGGTCAGCCAGGCGGTGGCCGCCCTGCGCGAGGCGGGCGTGCTGACGGTCAGCATCCTCACCGACCCGACGTACGGCGGGGTGGCCGCCTCCTTCGCCACCAACACCGACCTGGTGCTCGCCGAGGCCGG
>NZ_LRQV01000279.1 GCF_001567585.1 Micromonospora rosaria | reverse complement strand
TTGCCGCCCGAGCCGATGCCGGTGACCTCGCCGTTGCCGCCGTCGAAGGTCACGTCGCTGCAGCCGAAGAAGTTCTCCTGGCTGTCCGAGCGGACCCAGCGGGAGTAGATGATGTGCCGGCCGCTCTTGCCGCTCGGCAGGTTTCCGCTGAAGTAGTAGTGACCGTCGTTGGTGCCGACCGCGCCGCGCTGCGGCGGGTTGGTCACCTGGAGGAAGGGCTGCTCCTCCAGGTCGCTCCAGGCCAGCGGCCGGTTCGGGCTCCAACTGTCCTTGGTCACGTAGAAGTAGAAGGTGCCCGGGTGGTGCGCCCAGTTGGAGTACTTGAACTCCATCCGCGCCCCGGCGGTCAGGTGGGTCAGCGGCCAGTCGGTGCGGGCCGCGTCGTATCCGGCGAAGCCCGTGTTGCCGCCGCTGCACAGCTTGCCGTCCGGGATGAAGCCGACGGTGCGGCCCCCGGCGTCCGAGCGCAGCACGCTGAACCAGTTGTACAGGGAGTTGGTGCCGCTGGTGGCCACGGCGGAGGAACAGGCGGGGTTGTTCGGCTTGATCTCACCGGTCGGGCTGAGGCCGTCCCGCCAACACAGGTAGGTGCGGCTGCCCGGGGTCATGGCGGCGCCGTGGGCGGCGGCCGGGGACTGGTTGATCACCACGGTGAGGGCGCCGACGGCTAGGGTCGCGGCCGCGGTGAGCAACGCGGCCGTACGGGAACGACGGGTCACAGGGGTTCTCCTGACTCGCGGGACGGCCGTTGCCGACCGGCCCCGCTGCGACGAGCGGTAGTGACGATCGCGTGACGCGCCGCGGCCCCCAAGGGCCGGACGAGCGCGTGTCGCGTGCGGTCCGTCTCGGACCGCTGCCCTCGCGTGTATGGCTCGAACCCGCTGCCGGCGGTGCGGTAGCCCTCCACACCGTCCGACCACCGCCATCTCATCACGTCGAACACCGCATCCGCAATAGTTCCGCGTCGATGCTCCGGATGGCGGGTACCCCCGACGGGCGGCGCGGGATCGGTGGATCGGGCGTACCACCAGCGGCCCCGGTACGGTGATCCCGGGCCGGACGCGCGGCCCGACGACGGCGAGGGGAGCGGGATGGGACACGCGGTGGTGCTCGGCGAGGCGCTGGTCGACCTGCTGGACGCCGAGTACGACGGTCAGCCCGTCTACCTGCCGGCGGTCGGCGGCGGCCCGCTCAACGTGGCCGTCGGAGTGGCCCGCCTCGGCGGCCGGGTGCAGTTCGTCGGCTCCCTCGGCGACGACGTGCTGGCCGAGCGGATCCGCGCCTTCCTCACCGGCGCGGGTGTCGGCCTGACCGGGGCGGTGACCGTGGCCGCGCCGACCGCGCTGGCCATGGTCACCTTCGCCGGCCCCGAACCGGACTTCCGCTTCTACGGCAACCCCCCGTCGTACGCCCTGCTCGGCGCCGACGACCTGGACCCGGACCTGGTCGCCGGCGCGGACGTGCTCTACGCCGGCTCCATCGTGCTGCTGTACCCGGCCGCCGTCGCCGGCCTGCGGCGGGCCTGGGGCCTCGCCACCGGCCTGCGGGTCTTCGACCCGAACGTCCGTCCCGACCTCTTCGACGGCCCGGACGCCCTGCCCCGGCTGCGCGAGGTGGTGGCCGAGTTCGCCGCCGGCGCGCACCTGGTCAAGCTGAGCGCCGCCGACGCCGACCTGCTCTACCCCGGCGAGCCGGCCGAGGGCGTGGCGGCGTACCTGCGGGAGCTGGGCGCGGACGCGGTGGTGGTCACCCTCGGCGCGGCCGGCGCCCTGGTCGCCGCCGGCCCGGACCTGGTCCGGGTGCCCGCGCCGACGGTCGACGCGGTCGACGCCACCGGGGCGGGCGACTCGGTGATGGCGGCCCTCGTCGCCGACCTGCTCGCCGACGGCGCGCCGGCGGAGCCGGCCGGCTGGGCCGACCGGGTGGCGTTCGCGTTGCGGGTCGCCGCCGTGGTCTGCGAGTCCCCGGGCGGGGCCACCGCCATGCCCACCCGCGCCCAGGTCGCCGCCCGCTTCGCCTGAGGTGAAAGGAAGGGCCCCCTGTTAACGCATACGGTAGAGAGGGGTACCCCTCTCACCGCGAGGTGTTAAGAACTCCTAACGTTGGAGTTGGCGCCAGCAGATGAGGGCGCAGGCGAGGCTGAGG
>NZ_LRQV01000278.1 GCF_001567585.1 Micromonospora rosaria | reverse complement strand
TGTCGGCTCCGCCTGAAAACTGACCCCGTGGTTCCGGCTGAATTTTGACCCCTTCCGGAAGCATCGGGAGGTGCTGAGCGTGGAGGACTGGGCGGAGATCCGTCGGTTGCACCGGGCGGAGCGGATGGCGATCAAGGCCATCTGTCGCCGGCTGGGGGTTTCGCGGAACACGGTGCGGAAGGCCTTGGCCAGTCATGAGCCGCCTCGCTATCAGCGGGCGGTGAAGGGCTCGATCGTGGATGCGGTCGAGCCGCAGATCAGGGCGTTGTTGGCGGAGTTCCCGGACATGCCAACGACGGTGATCATGGAGCGGGTCGGGTGGACCCGCGGCAAGACGGTGTTCTGCGATCGGGTGCAGCAGCTGCGGCCGTTGTTCCGTCGCCCGGATCCGGCTCAGCGGACGGAGTATCTGCCGGGTGAGCTGGCGCAGTGTGATCTGTGGTTTCCGCCGGCGGATGTGCCGTTGGGTTTCGGGCAGGTCGGTCGGCCGCCGGTGTTGGTGATGGTGTCGGGGTATTCGCGGTGGCTGTCGGCGGTGATGATCCCGTCCCGCCAGTCGCCGGATCTGCTGGTCGGGCACTGGACGTTGATCTCCGGCTGGGGGCGGGTGCCGAAGGCTCTGGTGTGGGACAACGAGTCCGCGGTCGGGCAGTGGCGGGCCGGACGGCCTCAGCTGACGGAGGCGATGAACGCCTTCCGTGGCACTCTCGGTATCCGGGTGATCCAGTGCCGGCCGGCGGACCCGGAGGCCAAGGGCCTGGTGGAGCGGGCCAACGGCTATCTGGAGACCTCGTTCCTGCCCGGACGCCGGTTCGGCTCACCGGCCGACTTCAACGCCCAGCTCGCCGAGTGGTTGGTGCGTGCGAACCAGCGGCGGCACCGGATGCTGGGTTGCCGGCCGGCCGAGCGGTGGGACGCCGACCGGCAGATGATGCTGCCGTTGCCGCCGGTCGCGCCGGTGGTCGGCTGGCGGCAGACCACCCGCCTTCCCCGCGATCACTACGTTCGCGTGGACGGCAACGACTACTCGGTGCACCCGTCGGTGGTCGGTCGGCGGGTCGAGGTCACCGCCGACTGCGACCAGGTGCAGGTGTTCTGCGACGGCCGGCCGGTCGCCCGGCACGACCGCTGCTGGGCGAAGCACCAGAGCATCACCGACCCCGATCACCGCCAAGCCGCCGCGGACCTGCGAATAGCTGCGCAACGCACGCCTGCGGCCGCTGTCGACGCGCAGGTCGAACGCCGGCCGCTGAGTGACTACGACCGCTTGTTCGGCCTCGATGTCGAGGTGGCCGCGTGATGGCCGCCAAGACCAGCCGCAACGTCGCATCCGAGATCGCGTTCCTCACCCGAGCGTTGAAGGCGCCGTCCCTGGCCGCCGCCGTTGAGAGGCTGGCGGAGCGGGCTCGGGCGGAGTCGTGGACGCATGAGGAGTTCCTCGCCGCCTGCCTGCAACGCGAGGTCGCCGCCCGGGAGGCTCACGGCGGTGAGGGCCGGATCCGGGCCGCGAGGTTCCCGGCCCGCAAGAGCCTGGAGGAGTTCGACTTCGACCACCAACGCTCGTTGAAGCGGGAGACAATCGCCCACCTCGGCACCTTGGACTTCGTGGCGTCGAAGGAGAACGTGGTGTTCCTGGGCCCGCCTGGCACCGGCAAGACGCACCTGTCCATCGGCCTGGGCATCCGGGCCTGCCAGGCCGGGCACCGGGTCGCGTTCGCCACCGCCGCCCAGTGGGTGTCCCGCCTCGCCGACGCCCACCACGCCGGCCGCCTCCAAGACGAGTTGGTCAAGCTCGGCCGGATCCCGCTGCTGATCGTCGACGAGGTCGGATACATCCCCTTCGAAGCCGAAGCCGCGAACCTGTTCTTCCAACTCGTCTCCAACCGCTACGAACGAGCCTCACTGATCGTCACCAGCAACAAGCCTTTCGGAAGGTGGGGCGAAGTGTTCGGCGACGACGTGGTGGCCGCCGCCATGATCGACCGCCTCGTTCACCACGCCGAGGTCATCTCCATGAAGGGCGACAGCTACCGACTCAAGGACCGCGACCTCGGCCGCGTCCCCGCAGCCACCAAGACCAACGACTGAACATCAACAACCAGCGAGGGGGTCAACATTCGGCCGGAACAGAGGGGTCAAACTTCAGCCGGCGTTGACA
>NZ_LRQV01000277.1 GCF_001567585.1 Micromonospora rosaria | reverse complement strand
GAGCAGCGGCGTCACCCGGCCGGCCGGCAGTGGCGCAGCGGTGGGGGTCCCGCCCGCCGGCCGTTGCCAGGGCGGCACCCAGGCGTCCAGCTCCGTCAGCCCGCCGGGGAAGGTACGGCCGGCCTCCCGGACCAGCAGCGGCACCAGTTCCGGGCCCTGGTCCCGCAGCGTGGTGATCAGGGTGGGCAGCCACGGCAGCAGCACCGGGTCGGGCAGCCGGGCGAACGCGGTCGACATCGTCTCCACCACGAACGGCGCCAACCCGGGCACCGGCTCCAGCGCGTGCACGAAACCGGCGAGGTACTGCGGGAAGGCCGGCACGACCAGGGGGTTCGCCAGCAGCTCGGCGCAGCGGGCCCGCAGCTCGGTCAGGGGCAGCAGGCCGAGCTGGTGCCGGGCCGCCCAGAGCAGGGCGACCTTCGCGGGAGCCTCCGGGTGGCACTGCGCGACGGCGAGTTCGAGCTGGGACCGGTCGCAGCCCAGCGACAACGCCACGCTCTCCAGGCTGAACAGGAAGCCCAGCATCGCGCCGACCTGCCGGGTGCCCGCCTCGTCGTCGACGAACGCGGACGGCAGCAGCGTGCAGTAGTGCGCGTACCCGGTCGTCATGAACGCCTCGCACCAGGCCGGCAGGGCCGCCGTGGTGGCCCGGTAGTGGGCCAGCAGCCGGCGGATCCGGCGCAGCACGTCCGGGGCGTCGTCCACGGTCCGTTCCGCGGCCAGCAGCTCGACCGCCCGGGTGCCCAGGTCGTCGACCAGCCGCGGGCTGTCCAGCAGCCGGAGGGCGTCCTCGACGGCGGCGAGGGCGCCGGCCGCCGTCGCGTCCGGGGCACGGACCGCGCGCCGCAGCCGCTGCTCCAGCACCTGCTCGACGGTCACCCCCTCGTAGCCCAGCTCGATCAGGGCGCGCTGGTTGCGGCCCAGGGCCAGGTCCCAGCTCTCCTGGATCGAGCGGTGCCCCAGCCGCCGCTCGCCCATGATCGGGCGGACCGCGTCGGCCGGCAGCAGGTGCCGCAGCAGCCACAGCAGGTCCGAGCAGGCGGCCAGCTCGGGGGTGGCGGTGAGGTCCAGCAACGCCCGCTGGACGGTCCGCTTCTCCAGGTCCAGCCCGAGCGGACGGAGCCGGTCCAGCACGTCCCGGGCCAGCGGGGGCAGGGCGTGGTAGCCGACCTGCCCGATCCGGTCCCCGCCGAGCAGGATCTCGCAGAGCCGGCGGACGTCCCGCCGCCCCGGTACGACGTCCTTCTCGATGCAGGTGACGGCCGCGTCGGCGAAGTCGTACGGGGTGGGTCGGGCCCGGTTACGCAGGCCGGCGAGCAGGATCGAGTGCTCGAAGACGGCGATCGCGTCGGCGGTGCTGGCCAGGTACCCGTTGCGGCGGGCCAGCCGGACGATGTCCACGCACCAGCCGCGTAGCTCCGCCTCGTCGAGACCGTCCAGGGGCGGCGGCGCGGCCAGGAACCCGGTGAGCCGGTCCGTCACCGACCCGTCCGCCCCGTCCGGGGCCGGGGTGCCGGCCGCGCGCCCGCGCCCGGCCCGGCTCCGCTCACCCGGCTGCCCCGCCAGCCGGTACGGGGTGACCCGCGCCGCGCTCACCGCCTTCGTCCAGCTCGCCGCCGCGATCGAGACCGAGCCGGGGGCCAGCCCGAACTGCGCCTCGATGGCGGAGTGGCTGGACGGGATCAGCCCGTACCGCCAGCCGGTGCCGGTCCGGGGGCTGATCTCGAAGTCCGGGGCGGTGGAGTCGAGGCCGAACTGCTCGACCCGGCTGGCGGCGTGGAAGGCGCCGCAGACGTACAGGCAGTCGGCGGGGTCGACGCCGGTGCGGGCGAGGTGCTGCCGGATCCGGGTCCACATGTAGCGTTCACGGTCCTCGTCCCGGTCCAGCCGGTCCGCCCGGGTCGGGCGCAGCCGCCGGAACAGGCTGCCGATCAGCACCATCACCTGCCGGTACGTGTCGTGGTCGGCCCCGGCGAGGGGGCGCTCCACGTACTGCTCCCACCACTCCGACCAGTGCCGCACCTTGCCGTGGTGCAGCAGGTGCGCCTCCAGCTCGGCGAACCGGGGCCGCAGGTCGCCGACCTCCACGCCGACCGCGTCGCCGTGCAGGGCGGCCTCCTCCTCCGGTGGGCTGGTGCCCTCCGGCGTGTCCCCCTCGGGCG
>NZ_LRQV01000276.1 GCF_001567585.1 Micromonospora rosaria | reverse complement strand
TCGCCGAGGGCCCCGGCGCGGGCCCGGTCGGCGAGCCGGTCGGCGATGGTGCGGGCCAGCACCTCGGTGGTGGTGTTCACCCCGGCGAAGTCGGGCTCCTCGTCGAGGTTGCGGTAGGTGAGGTCGCCGAGGACGGCGCGCAGCTCGTCGGTGGCCCGGCCGATGTCGACCACGATGCCGTCGGCGTCCAGGTCGGGCCGGCGGAAGGTGGCGTCGACGACGAACGTCGCGCCGTGCAGCCGTTGGGCGGGGCCGAACACCTCACCCCGGAAACTGTGCGCGATCATGATGTGGTCCCGGACGGTCACGCTGAACACAGGTCACTCCCCGTCGTAGCTGATCAGGTGGCAGAGGGCGGGCAGCCGCCCGGTGGACAACCGGGCGAGCACGTCGGGCAGGTCGGCGAAGGGCGACCGACCGGTGAGCAGGGCGTCGAACACCGGGTCGGCGAGCAGGTCCAGGGCCAGCGCCAACCGGTCGCGGTAGCTCCGGCTGCCCCGCCGGGCCGGCGCGACCGCGCCGACCTGGCTGCTGCGCACGGTCAACCGACCGGAGTGGAACGCCCCGCCGAGGGCCAGGGTCACCGGGCGGTCGCCGTACCAGCTCAGTTCGAGCAGGGTGCCCTCCCGGGCGAGCAGGTCCAGGCCGCGTTGCAGCCCCTCGGCGCTGGCGCTGGCGTGCACCACCAGGTCCCGGCCGGTGGCCGCGTCCGCCGGGTGGGCGAAGTCGACACCGAGCGCGGCGGCGGTCGCGGCCCGGCCGGGGTCGGTGTCGACCAGTTGGACCCGTACGCCGGGGAAGCGGGCCAGCAGCGCCGCGACGCAAGCGCCGACCATGCCGGCGCCGACCACGGTGACCCGGTCGCCGACCAGCGGCGGGGCGTCCCAGAGCGCGTTGACGGCGGTCTCCACCGTGCCGGCCAGCACCGCCCGGGAGGCGGGCACCCCGTCGGGTACCGGCACCACCGCGTCGGCGGGGACGACGTACGCGCTCTGGTGCGGGTAGAGGCAGAAGACGGTCCGCCCGACCAGGTCGGCCCGGCCCTGCTCGACCACCCCGACGTTGAGGTAGCCGTACTTGACCGGGGCGGGGAAGTCGCCCTCCTGGAACGGGGCGCGCATCGCGGCGTACTGGTCGGGTGGGACGCGACCGGTGAAGACCAGCGTCTCGGTACCCCGGCTGACCCCGGTGTACCGGGTCCGGACCAGGACCTCGTCCGGTCCCGGGGCGGGCACCGACACCGGGCGGATCTCGCCCACCCCGGGCGACCGCAGCCAGCAGGCGTACGCCTCGCGCGTCATCGGCCTCTCCTCATCCGCGGCGCCGATCCGCATCCACAGCGAACCATTCGGTCGAATCTCCCGTGTTCCCTGTCAGCGAACTTTCGATCATAGCCACGGAGGAACGGTGCCAACGGTTCGAACAGGTCCGGTACTCGGACTGATCGCCCAGCTCGCCCTGCTGGCGGGGCTCGCCGCGACCGTCGGCCTCGGCCCGGTGGGGTGGTCCGCCGGGGTCGGGTACGGCGTGGTCACCTGCCTCACGCTCAGTCACGGCCTGCGTCGTCAGGGCAGCCGGCGTCTCGGCCCGGCCGACCGGGTGACGCTGACCCGGGGCGTCCTGGTCGGCGGCGTGACCGCGCTGGTGCTGGACCCGGTCGTCGGGGTGGCACCGCTCGCGGTCCTGGTGCCGCTGACCGCCGTCGCGCTCGCCCTGGACGCGGTGGACGGTCAGGTCGCCCGGCGGACCGGCACGGCCAGCGCGCTCGGCGCCCGGTTCGACATGGAGGTCGACGCGTTCCTCATCCTGGTGCTCAGCGTCCACGTCGCACCGTCGGCGGGCGGCTGGGTGCTGGCCATCGGCCTGATGCGGTACGCCTTTGTCGCGGCGGCCTGGCCGCTGCCGTGGCTGCGCGGGTCGCTGCCACCCCGGACGTGGCGCAAGGTGGTCGCGGCGGTGCAGGGCGTGGTGCTGGCGGTGGCGGCGGCCGACGTGCTGCCGGCCCCGGTGACGGTCGGCGCGGTGGCGCTGGCGCTGGCGGTGCTGGTCGAGTCGTTCGGCCGGGACGTGCACTGGCTGTGGCGTCGCCGCCCGGCCGGCGCGGCCGGCACCCTGTTCTACTCCCCGGAGGACGGCTTCGAGGTCGAGTACGGCCGGGGGCTGGT
>NZ_LRQV01000275.1 GCF_001567585.1 Micromonospora rosaria | reverse complement strand
CGCCCGCCGTCAGCAGCGGGCGGCCGGTCGGCCGGTCAGGCGGGGGCGAGCCAGCGGTGCAGGGTGGCGGCCCCGTCCCGGATCTTGCTGATCTCGACGTGCTCGTCCGGGTGGTGGGCCAGGTTCGGGTCGCCGGGGCCGAAGTTCAGCGCCGGTACGCCCATCGCCGCGAACCGGGCCACGTCCGTCCAGCCCAGCTTGCCGATCGGCGCCGCACCGACCGCAGCCAGGAACTCCTTGGCCGGGGCGGCGTCCAGCCCCGGCGCGGCACCGGCCGCCGAGTCGGTCACCCGCAGCTCGTACCCGGCGAAGACCTCACGCAGGTGCGCCTCGGCGTCGGCCGGGGTACGGTCCGGGGCGAACCGGTAGTTCACCTCGATCTCGCAGCGGTCCGGGACGACGTTGCCGGCCACCCCACCGGCGATCCGCACCGCGTTCATCCCCTCGCGGTACTCGCAGCCGTCGATGACGACCCGCCGGGCCTGGTACGTCTCCAGCCGGCGGAGCAGCTCACCGGCGCCGTGGATGGCGTTGACCCCGTGCCAGGACCGCGCCGAGTGGGCCCGGACGCCGGTGGTGGCGACCACCGCCCGCATGGTCCCCTGGCAGCCGGCCTCCACGATCCCGTACGTCGGCTCCAGCAGCACCGCGAAGTCGGCCGTCAGCCACTCCGGGTACGCCTCGGCGACCAGGAACAGCCCGTTGTACTTCGACTCGATCTCCTCCGCCTCGTAGAAGAAGTACGTCACGTCGTACCGGGGGTCGGGCAGGGTGACCGCCAGGTGCAGCGCGTACGCCACGCCGGACTTCATGTCGGAGGTGCCGCAGCCGTACATCAGGTCGCCGCGCATGGTGGACGGGAAGTTGTTGTTCAACGGCACCGTGTCCAGGTGCCCGGCGAGCACGACCCGCTGGCCCCGACCCAGCTCCGTACGGGCCATCACCGTGTTGCCGTGCCGGTGGGTGCTCAGGTGCGGCACCGTCCGCAGGACCTCCTCCACGCAGTCGGCGATCGCCTTCTCGTTGCGGGAAACGGACTCGATGTCCACCAGAGCACGGGTCAGCGCCACCGGATCGGCGAGGACCTCGGGGGTAAGCGGGTTCTCCATGGTTCGCACGGTACCTTCAAGGCCGGTGCGGGTGAGGAGCCAGCGGGCCGAGCCCGGTGCCGGCCGCGAGGAGACCCCGCGCCACCGCGACGAGAAAGGTGAAGCAGTGACGTCCGCAGAACCCGCCTGGGGCATCGGCCTGGCCACCATCACCGCACAGGGTCAGGTGCTCGACACCTGGTACCCCACGGGCAAGCTGGGGCTCGGCGAGCTGCCCCTGGTCCCCGGCGAGGAGCAGGCCGACGTGCTCGACCTGCCGCCGGGCGCGATCGGCGACCGGGCCCTGCCGGGCCTGCGTACCGTCGAGGTGGTGACCGTGATCGGCTCGCTGGACGACCCGATCAATGACGCCTCCGACGCGTACCTCCGGTTGCACCTGCTCTCCCACCGCCTGGTGCGCCCCAACGAGCTGAACCTCGACGGCATCTTCGGCAAGCTGGCGAACGTGGCCTGGACCTCGGCCGGGCCGTGCCCGCCGGAGCGGGTGGACGAGCTGCGGGTGATCGAGCGGGCCGCCGGCCGTCACCTGGCCGTGTACGGGGTCGACAAGTTCCCCCGGATGACCGACTACGTGGTCCCCGCCGGGGTGCGGATCGCCGACGCGGACCGGGTCCGGCTCGGCGCCCACCTCGCCGCCGGCACCACCGTGATGCACGAGGGCTTCGTCAACTTCAACGGCGGCACCCTGGGCAACTCGATGGTCGAGGGTCGGATCGCGCAGGGCGTGGTGGTCGGGGACGGCTCCGACATCGGGGGCGGGGCCTCGATCATGGGCACCCTCTCCGGGGGCGGCACCGACCGGGTCCGGATCGGCGCGCGGAGCCTGATCGGGGCGAACGCCGGGGTGGGCATCTCCCTCGGCGACGACTGCGTGGTCGAGGCCGGCTGCTACGTCACCGCCCCCTCCAAGATCACCCTCCCGGACGGTCAGGTGGTCAAGGCCAAGGACCTCTCCGGGGTCGACGGGCTGCTGTTCTGGCGCAACTCGGTGACCGGCGCGCTGGAGGCGAAGCCGCGCACCGGCCGGGGCATCGAGCTGAACGCCGCCCTGCACGCCAACGACTGAGCCGCCCCGACGGCCAAACCGGCCG
>NZ_LRQV01000274.1 GCF_001567585.1 Micromonospora rosaria | reverse complement strand
CCCGGTGCCGACCTAGGAGAGGGTCAGGGTGAGGGTCGCGCTGTAGTCGCCCGGCACGGCGGACGCCGGGACGCCCAGGTTGAGCTGGGCGCCACAGGTGAAGGTGCCGTTGCTCGCGCCGGTGGCCGAGGTGCACAGCGACCGGGCCGAACCCAGGCCGGAGCCGGGTGCGGCGGCGGTGCCGGGGGTGACCACACCGGGCGTGCCGCCCAGCGGGTCGTCGACCACCGTCGCGGTCGGCACCCAGCCGAGGCTGTCGGCGGCGATGGTGCCGCCACCGGCCGAGGCGAAGTCGGAGACCTGGCCGACCAGGCTCCAGCCGGCGTTGGTGCCGCGCAGGTCGGACACGGTGGCGTCGTGCAGCGCCCCGCTGGCCACCTCGCCGTTGCTGACGGCCGGCAGGGCGACCGTGTTGCCGGCCACGCCGAGGGTCAGCGGGCCGCCGGTGACGGTGGCGGTGATCCGCTGGTCGGCGTCGCCGCCACCCGGGCCGCCGGTGGTGGCGAAGGTCACCGGGGTGAAGGTGTCCTGGCTGCGGTCGGCCGAGCCCCGGGCCGCGAAGGTGATCACGTAGCACTGCACGGCCGTGCAGTCGATCTGGTCACCGTTGCGGTCGGTGTAGACCGCGCTGATCGGCAGGGTGGTGCTGAACGTGCCGTCGGCGGCGAGCCGGTCGCGGGCCTCCGTCGGCTCGTTCGTCTTGTTGATCCACTTGGTGACCTGCAGGACACTCGAGTTCGCCCAGTGCTCGGCGACCTTGGGTCCGAAGGAGAGGTAGAACCCGGCCGCGTTGTTGGCCTCCGGGTCGAAACCGCTGCCCTGCACGGTGATGGTCGCCCCGGCCGGGTCGAGCCCGCTGGCCGGCGTGACGGTGACCGCGGGCCCGGCCGGCTCGACGTCACCACCCGTGGTGAAGGTGAACGACAGCGGGTCGAGGGCGTCACCGGCGGCGTAGAAACCGTTGAAGGCGGAGGCGCCCGCGGTGGTCAGCGTCGCCGCCAGGTTGGTGCCGGTCACCGTGCCGTCGCCACCACCGGTGCTGCCGCTGAGAGTGGCGATGGTGGCCTGCCGGACCGACACCGGCTCGGCCGCCGTGCTGGTCAGGTCGACGTCGGCCTTCAGCGCGGTGGTGCCGCCGGAGACGGAGACCGTCGGGTTGGCCAGCTTGATGGTGAAGAAGTGCGCCGGGTACGAGAAGACGATCGCGCCGCCGTACTCGGCGCTGGTCGTCCCGGTGGCGGCGTCGTGGGTGCCGCCCGTCGACGGGAAGGTGAACGTCCCGTCGGCGTTGATGGTGGCGCCGTTGCTCGCCGCGATCGGCGGGTTCCCGTTGCCGGTCTTCACATAGTTGCGGAAGGACGCCTTGAAACCCCAGGTCAGGCTGCCTCCGGTGATGTCGGCCTCGGCCGCCGAGGCGGGGCCGGCGCCTACGAGTGCGGCCGATGCGCCGAGGACGGCGACCGCCGCCCACCGCATCGACCGTCGCCAGGCGGTACCGGCTCTGGATCGGACCATGCTGTTTCCCTTCACGAACCTGTTACGGACGGTGTCTGAGGTTAGGCAAACCTAATCATCGCCGCATCCGGCGTCCGGGCGGAAGATCTTGATCCGAAGAACCCCTTGTGAACAGCGTCTTCGTGATTTAGGTTAGGCAAACCTTAGCTACGGTCGGTGCGCTCGCCGGCCTGATCCGTCATGTGAGGAGCCCGATGCGCACACTGCGTCGCGCCGTCCTGCCCGCAACACTGGTCACCCTGAGTGTCTTCGTCGGTGGTGCGCCGGCGCAGGCCGGCACCGCGCGCGGCCCCGAGGGGCAGCAGCTCACCGCCACGCCGAGCACCGGCGTGAGCCGGAGCGGGGCGACGGTCACCGTCTCCGGCCGGGGGTACGACACCGCCAAGGGCATCTACGTCGCGTTCTGTGTGGACAACGGGGCCGGCCAGGCACCGGGGCCGTGCGGGGGCGGGGCCGACATGAGCGGCAGCCTCGGCGCCTCGCACTGGATCTCGTCCAACCCGCCCGCGTACGGCGAGGGCCTGGCCACCCCGTACGGGTCGGGCGGGACGTTCCGGGTCACCCTGAAGGTCGACCCGACGATCGGGGACGTCGACTGCACCACCCGCCGCTGCGTGGTGGCCACCCGGGCCGACCACACCCGCTCCGCGGACCGCTCCCAGGACGTCCGGGTGCCGGTGACCTTCGCCGCCGCGCCCGCCCCGAGCCGCCCCGGCACGGCCCCCACGACCAGCGGCGGCACCGGTACCACCGGCGGCAGCGGCAGCACCGGCGGCGGCGCGG
>NZ_LRQV01000273.1 GCF_001567585.1 Micromonospora rosaria | reverse complement strand
GGCGACGCTCCAGCCACCCGGCCGGGCCCGGGGACTGCCCGCCGAGGCGTACACCAGCGACCGCGTCTTCGCCTGGGAGCAGGAGCGGTTCTGGCGGCGGGACTGGGTCTGCCTCGGCCGGGTCGACCGGCTCGCCGCGCCGGGCGAGCAGGCCGGGCTGGACGTGGCCGGCGCCGGCGTGCTCGCCGTCCGCGACGCCACCGGCGCCCTGCGGACCTTCCGCAACGCCTGCCGGCACCGGGGCCACGAACTGGTCGGCCGGGGCTGCACGGTCCGCCGCTCGACCATCTGGTGCGCCTACCACGCCTGGGTCTACCGGCTGGACGGCAGCCTGCGGCACGCGCCCCGGTTCGACCCGCCGCCGGACGCGGACCTGGACCTGCTGCCGGTCCGCTCGGCGCAGTGGCGGGGCTGGCTCTTCGTCGACCTCTCCGGCGACGCGCCGCCGCTGGCCGAGGTGGTCGGCGACCTCGACGCCGTGCTCGCGCCGTACCGGCCCGAGACGCTGCGGGTGGTCGCCACGCAGGCGTACGACGTGGCGGCGAACTGGAAGCTGGTCGTGGAGAACTACCTGGAGTGCTACCACTGCCCCAGCACCCATCCGGAGCTGAGCCGGGTGCAGCGCACCGACGGCGGGGAGAGCTTCCGCGCCACCGGCGCCTGGCTCGGCGGGCACCTGGACCTGCGCAACTCCGCCGCCACGATGTCCCTCGACGGCGCCGGCCCGGACTGGACGTTCCCGGACCTCGACGAGGACGCCGTCCGCCAGGTCCGCTACCACCTGCTGCCGCCGGGCCTCCTCGTCACCGCGACCCCCGACCACCTGGTCACCCACCGGCTGGTCCCGCTCGCGGCGGACCGGACGAGGGTCGAGTGCGAGTGGCTGTTCGCGGCGGAGCTGGTCGACGCCGGCACCGACCCCGGCTACGCGGTGTCCTTCTGGCACACCACGAACCAGCAGGACTGGGCGGCCTGCGAGTCGGTGCAGCGGGGCGTCTCCGGCGGCGGGTACCGCCCCGGGCCGCTCGCCCCGCAGGAGGATCTGCTGCACACCTTCCTGGCCCGGCTCGCCGAGGCGTACCGGGGTGCCGGGCCGACCGGTACCGACCCGGGGCCGGTCCGGTGACCGGCGACCGGCCGTCCGCCGCCGATCCGGCGACGGTGGACGTGGTGGTGGTCGGTGCCGGCCTCGCCGGGTTGGCCGCCGCCACCGACCTGGCGGCGGCCGGCCGGCGGGTCCAGGTCGTCGAGGCGCTCGACCGGGTGGGTGGCCGGACCGCCAGCCACCACCGGTACGGGCAGGCCCTGGACGCCGGCGGCGCCTACGTCGGTACCCGCCACACCCGCGTGCGTGACCTGGCGACCCGGTTCGGGCTGACGCTGACCCCGACCGCCGCGTCCGGGGCGACCCTGGTCGACCTCGGGGCCGGCCCACTGCGGTCCGACGGTACCCGGCCGGCCTTCAACGCCCTCGCCGTCGGCGACCTGCTGGACCGGCTCGACGACCTCGCCGCCACCGTCGCGCCGACCGATCCCGGCGCCGCCCCGCGTGCCGCCGAGTGGGACCGGCTGACCGTCGCGGCCTGGGCCGCCCGGACCCTCCCCCACCCGGACGCCCGGCTGGTGCTCGACCTGCTGGTCCGGCAGATGCTCGCCGCCGACCCGGCCGAGGTGGGCCTGCTGCACCTGCTGTTCTACCTGGCCTCCGGCGGCGGGACGCACTACCTGACGGCGTTCGCCGGCGGCGCCCAGCAGGACCGGTTCACCGGCGGCGCGCAGTCGCTGGCCGACCGGATGGCGGCGGCGCTGCCCCGACCGGTCCGGCTCGGCACCCCGGTCACCGACCTGTGCCCCGACCGGGCCGGCACCGGCGCGGGCCGGAATCTGGTCCGGGTCGTCGGCCCCGGTCTGGTCGTCCGCTGCGCCCAGGTGGTCGTGGCGGTGCCCCCGGGCCCGGCAGCCCGGATCCGGCTGCGCCTGCCGGGGGTGAGCCGGCCGGCGGGGCCGCCCCGGACCCGGGGCGCCACCGTGAAACTGCACCTGGTCTACGACCGTCCGTTCTGGACCGACGCCAGACTGTCCGGCTGGGTCACCGCCGGCACCGGCCCGCTGCGGTACGTGGTGGACGACTCGGCCGGCCGGGACGGGCTCGGGGTGCTCGTCGGCTTCGTCACCGGCCCGGACGCCCGCCGGTACGCCGCCCTGCCCGCCGCCGCCCGCCGGGCGGCCGTCCTCGACCGGGTGGCCGGCTGGTTCGGGCCGGCCGCCCGGACGCCGCTGGCCCTACTGGACCGGGACTGGCAGGCCGAGCCGACCGTCGAGGGCTGCTACGCGGCCGTCCCCGACCCCGGGTGGTGGACCACCGAGGGCCCGCCGT
>NZ_LRQV01000272.1 GCF_001567585.1 Micromonospora rosaria | reverse complement strand
CCGGAGCAGCCCGAACAGCGCCATCGTGACGAACATGGGCCGCCGCCTCGTCGCCGAGGGCTGCGGCGGGTACCAGTTCGGCCCCGGCCCACAGTGGACCGACGTCGACCGGCAGTCCTACGCCGCCTGGCAGCGCAAGCTCGGCTTCACCGGCGCCGACGCCGACGGCTGGCCCGGCCGGTCGACCTGGGACCAGCTCCGCGTCCCGAAGAGCTGACCGCAGCGCGCACGGGCCCGTCCGGCCGCCGGGGACCGGACGGGCCCGACCCGGGGGGACCCCGGCCCGGTGACGGTCATCCGACATCCGGGCGAGAACCGCGACCGGCGGCCCACCGGGTGATGATGAGGTGGTGGCCGAACCCCCCGCCGCGCTCCGGTCCTTCGCCGACCGACTCGGCGCGCTGCGTATCGCCGCCGGCGCACCGTCGTACGGACGGCTGGCCCGCCTGCACGGGGAGTTGAAGACGTCGACCATCAGCGACGTCCTCACCGCACGGAGCAAGCCGTCCCTGGACTTCGTGATCGCCTTCGTCGACGCCTGCGGGCGGTACGCCGCGCGGCACGGACACCGGCTCGATCCGGCGCTGCTCGACGCCGACCGGTGGCGCGCCGACTGGCAGGCGCTGCGCCGGGCGCTGGACGCCCGGGGCACGCCCCGGCAGCCGGCGCGCGACGGCGGCCCGCCGTCGTCACCCGCACCGGCGGCCGAGGCGGCCCTGGTCGTGTCGAACCTGCCCCGCCGGCCCGCGCCCGCCTTCCTCGGCCGCGACGACGAGCTGCGGAGCCTGGCCGGTCAGCTCGACGAGCACCCCGGCATCGTGATCGGGCAGGCCGTCCACGGTCTCGGTGGGATCGGCAAGAGCGAGTTGGCGCTCCAGTACGCGCACCGGTACCGGCGACAGCACCCGGTCGTCTGGTGGATCAGGGCGGACACCCCCGCCAACCTGACCGCCGACCTCGCCGCGCTCGGCCCGGCGGTGGGCCTGCCCGACCGCCGGGACGGCAGCCTGACCGACGCGGCCGACCTGGCCGTACGGTGGCTCGCGGCGCACCGTGGGTGGCTGCTGGTGCTGGACAACGTGACCGACCCCGCCGAGGTCACGTCGCTGCTCGCCCGGCTCGGCACGGGCCGGGTCATCGCCACCAGCCAGCGCGACGTCGACTGGGCCGAGCTGGGGCTCGCGCCGCTGCGCCTGCGACCGCTGAGCCGGCGGGACAGCATCGGGCTGCTCCGCGCCCGCTCCGGCCGCGACGACGACCCGACGCAGGCCGAGGCGTTGGCCGCCGACGTCGGCGACCTGCCCCTGGCGTTGCGCCAGGCGGCTGCCTACCTGCGGGAGCGGCCACACGTCGGGATCGTCGAGTACCGTCGGCGGCTGGCCGCGCAACCCCGCCGGATCCTCGCCAGCGGGGTGGCCCCCGGCGCCGACCATCCGGTGATGCGCACCTGGGGCGTCACCATCGACGCGATCCGGGAGAAGGACCCGCTCGCCGTGCGGCTGCTGGACACGCTGGCCTACCTCGCCCCCGACCGGGTCGACCTGGCCCTGCTGGCGGTGCCGGGTCGGCACCCGATGGACGTCGAGGACGCCGTCGTGCTCGCCGCCTCCTACAGCATGGTCAACCGGCAGGGCGACACGATCAGCGTGCACCGCCTCGTGCAGACCGTCATCCGGGCCACCCACCGCGACTGCGGCCCGCTGGCGCTCGTCGTGGACCTGCTCCACCGCGCCGCTCCGGCCGGGGAACCCGAGACCGACCTCGCCTCCTGGCCACTGTGGAACCGACTGGCGGCCCACGTCGACGCCGTCGCGACGTGCTTCGCGCCGCCGGGCGACGACACCGCCGGGGCGGAGAACGGCCCCCGTCCACCCCGGACCGCCGCCCTCGACCTGCGGGCCGCCACGGTGTTCGAACGGTGTGCCGTGTACCGGCGTGGCCAGGGCCAGCACTCCCCCGCCGGACGACTGTTCACCCTGGCCCACGCGCTGCGGGAGCGGCACCTCGGGCCCGAGCACCCCGACACGGTCACCGCCCGGTACGGGCTGGCGGGGGCGTCCTGGTCCGCCGGCCGGTACCAGGAGGCGATCGTCCTCGGCGAGCAGACCCTCGCCGCCCGCCGACGGATCCTCGGGCCGGACCATCCGGACACCCTCAGCAACGCCAGCAACGTCGCGATCGGGTACCGGGAGGTGGGCCGGCTGAGCGAGGCGATCGCGCTCAGCGAGCGCACCCTGCGGGTGCGACGCCGGGTGTGCGGCCCGGCGCACCCCGACACGCTCCAGTCCCAGAACAACCTCGCCGGCTGCTACCGGGCCGCCGGCCGGCACGACGAGGCGCTCGCGCTGTACGAGTCCACCCTCGCCGGACGGGAGGCCACCCTCGGCGCCGAGCATCCGGACACCCTGCAGAGCCGCAACAACCTGGCCGGCGGGTACGCCAGCGTCGGGCGGCACGCCGACGCCATCCGCCTGCACGA
>NZ_LRQV01000271.1 GCF_001567585.1 Micromonospora rosaria | reverse complement strand
GCCCCGAGCCGGGCCGACCCTGCGGGCCCCGCGCCGGAGTACACCATCACCGTCGATCCGACCACCCAGGGCGTCCCGATCCGCGACACCATGTACGGCGTCTTCTTCGAGGACATCAACTACGCCGCCGACGGTGGCCTCTACGCCGAACTGGTGCGCAACCGCTCCTTCGAGTTCCTGCCCGTGGACAACCAGTCCTTCACCGGGATGACGGCCTGGACCCCGACCACGGAGGACGGCGGGGCCGGCACCGCGACCACCGTCGACGACGGCCACCGGCTGCACGACCGCAACCGCACCCACCTGCGGCTCACCCTGGGCAACCCCGACGCCGGCCGGTTCGGGGTGACCAACTCCGGCTTCAACCGGGGCATCGCCGTCGAGGCCGGCAGGCAGTACGACTTCTCGGTCTGGGCCCGTACCGACGCGGTGGCCGGCAACCGGCTGACCGTCGCGCTGCGCGACACCGACGGCCGCAACCTGGCCGTGGCCACCCGGGTCGCCGTGCGCGGCGACACCTGGACGAAGTACACCGCCACCCTGACCGCGCACCGCACCTCCGACGCCGGGCGGCTGTCGGTGCTGGCCGCCGGCACCGGCACGGTCCGGCTGGACATGGTCTCGCTCTTTCCCCGGGACACCTTCCGCGGCCGACCCAACGGCCTGCGCCGGGACCTCGCCGAGAAGGTCGCCGCGCTCAAGCCGGGCTTCGTGCGCTTCCCCGGCGGCTGCCTGGTCAACACCGGCAGCATGTACGGCTACGATGCCGCCTCGGACTGGCCACGGGCCCGCTCCTACCAGTGGAAGGACACCGTCGGCCCGGTCGAGACCCGCGCCACCAACGCCAACTTCTGGGGCTACAACCAGTCCTACGGCCTGGGCTACTACGAGTACTTCCAGTTCGCCGAGGACATCGGCGCGATGCCGCTGCCGGTGGTGCCGGCCCTGGTCACCGGTTGCGGCCAGAACCGGGCCACGGTCGACGAGGCGCTGCTGCGACGGCACATCCAGGACACCCTCGACCTGATCGAGTTCGCCACCGGACCGGTCACCTCCACCTGGGGCGGACTGCGGGCCAGCATGGGGCACCCGGAGCCGTTCCGCCTCACCCACGTCGCCGTCGGCAACGAGGAGAACCTGCCCGACGAGTTCTTCGCCAACTTCCAGCGGTTCCGCGCCGCGATCGAGGCGGCACACCCCGAGATCGTGGTGGTCAGCAACTCGGGGCCGGCCTCCTCGGGCGGTACCTTCGACCGGCTCTGGCAGCTCAACCGGGACGCCGGCGTCGAACTGGTCGACGAGCACTACTACAACTCCCCGGCCTGGTTCCTGCAGAACAACACCCGCTACGACAGCTACGACCGCGCCGGCCCGAAGGTCTTTCTCGGCGAGTACGCCTCCCGCGACGCCAAGTTGTTCAACTCGCTGGCCGAGGCGGCGTTCATGACCGGGCTGGAGCGCAACGCCGACGTGGTCGAGATGGCCTCGTACGCGCCGCTGCTGGCCAACGTCGACCACGTCCAGTGGCGACCGGACCTGGTCTGGTTCGACAACGACGAGTCCTGGGGCACCACCAGCTACCAGGTGCAGAAGCTGTTCATGACCAACGTCGGCGACCGGACCGTGCCGACCCTGGCCACCGGTCCGACGCTCGGGCCGCAGGACATCACCGGCTCGATCGGCCTCTCCACCTGGGCCACCTCGGCCACCTACAGCGACGTGAGAGTGACCGCCCCGGACGGCACCGTCCTGTTCCGCGACGACTTCTCCGCCGGGGCGGGCCAGTGGACCCCGCTGGCCCACCGGGGCACCTGGTCGGTCTCCGGCGGCGGGTACACCCAGAGCGACACCGCCGCGCTGGACACCCTGGTCAAGGCGGGCAACATCACCACCGGTGACTACGACCTGTCGCTGAAGGCGAAGAAGAACGCGGGTGCCGAGGGATTCCTCATCGGCTTCGGGGTCAAGGACGCCGGCACCTACTACTGGTGGAACCTCGGTGGCTGGAACAACACCCTGGGCGCGGTGGAGAAGGCCACCAACGGGGCCAAGTAGACGCTGATCTCCAAGGCCAACCAGGTCACCACCGGCACCACGTACGACATCACGGTCAAGGTCCGGGGCAACCGGGTGACCCTGCTGCTCGACGGCGAGGTGTGGGGCGAGTTCACCGACGACCGGGTCACCCGGCCGTTCGCCCACGTCGTCACCACCGACGAGGCCACCGGGGACGTGATCGTCAAGGTGGTCAACGCCCAGGAGAAGGCCGCCGTCACCCGGATCGACCTCGGCGACCTGGCCGTCGAGCCGACCGCCCGGATGACCGTGATCAGCGGCGACCCCGGGGAGCAGAACACCCGTTCGGCCGAGCCGGTCCAGCCGGTGACCACGTCGCTCGACGGCGTCACGTCGAGCTTCACGCACACCTTCGAGCCGTACTCCGTGACCTTCATCCGCATCGGGACCAGGTGAGGAGACCCATGAGGTACGACGTGAGCCGACGGATGCTGCTGCGCGGCGGGCTGGGCGTCGCGGCGAACGGGCTGGTCGCCGGGTTCCCCGCCGGGGCCGCCGCCGCGCCGGGGGCGGCACCGGCGGCCCCCGCCCCG
>NZ_LRQV01000270.1 GCF_001567585.1 Micromonospora rosaria | reverse complement strand
CCGGCCCGGACGCGGCCCGGTCAGTACCGGAGGGAACCCCGGCTGACCTGCGCTGATCCGGCTCCTTGCGGTCCTGTCGCACGGGCGGCGGGTTCCCGGCGCCCCGGGGAGTAAACATCATCTCCCGCGGTCCGGATCACCGCGGCAGGCATCGGGCCCGGCGTCCCCGGCCGCTTGCCGCCTTACCCGCCGCCCCCGAGAAGCTAACCCGTCACCTGGGCATACCCGGCGGTCCCGCGGGGTACCGGGGGCACCGTGGCGATAGTGGAGAAGGTGATCGACGCACCCCCGGAGCAGGTCTTCGACGTGCTGGCCGACGGGTGGACGTACAGCGACTGGGTGGTGGGCACGGCGCACATCCGCGACGTGGACGACTTCTGGCCCCGGGTCGGCAGCCAGTTGCACCACCGGGCGGGCCCGTGGCCGTTCTCCCTGGAGGACTCCTCGACCGTGCTGCTCTGCGAGCCGCCGCACCGGCTGACCCTGCGGGCCGAGCTGTGGCCGGCCGGCGAGGCGATCGTGGTCTTCACCCTGGAGCCGGTGGACGGCGGGGCCACCCGGGTGCGCCTCGGCGAGGACTTCGCCGCCGGCCCGCTGCGCTGGCTGCGCACCAAGCTCAACGACCTGGTGCTGCACCAGCGCAACAAGGAGACGTTGCGTCGGCTATCCGACATCGCCACCCGGCAGAAGGGTGACCAGTGACCCGGACGGTGGTGGTGACGGGGGCCAGCGCGGGGGTCGGCCGGGCCGTCGCCCGTCGGTACGCGGCGCGCGGCGCCCGGCTGGCGCTGCTCGCCCGGGGTGCGGCGGGGCTCGCCGCCGCCGAGCGGGACTGCCGGGAGCGGGGCGCCGCCGACGTGCGCTGTTACCAGGTGGACGTGGCCGACGCCGGGGCGGTCCAGCGGGCCGCCGACGACGTGGTGCACCACTTCGGCGGCATCGACGTGTGGATCAACAACGCCATGGCGTCGGTCTTCGCCCCGGCGTGGGAGATCCCGGCCGCCGAGTTCCGCCGGGTCACCGAGGTCACCTACCTGGGTACGGTCCACGGCACGCTGGCCGCGCTGCGGCACATGCGCGCCCACGGGCGGGGCGCGATCGTGCAGGTCGGCTCGGCGCTGGCGTACCGGGGCATCCCGTTGCAGTCGGCGTACTGCGCGAGCAAGCACGCGGTGCAGGGCTTCAACGACTCGCTGCGCGCGGAGCTGCTGCACGACTGCCCCGGGGTGACCCTGTCGATGGTGCAGCTCCCGGCGATCAACACGCCGCAGTTCTCCTGGGTGCGGACCCGGCTCCCCCGGCACCCGCAGCCGGTGCCGCCGATCTTCGCGCCGGAGGTGGCCGCGCGGGCGGTGGTCTGGGCCGCCGAGCACGGCCCCCGGGAGCTGAACGTCGGCGGCCCCACCTGGCGGGCCCGGCTCGGCAACGTCCTCTTCCCCGGGCTGCTCGACCGCGCGCTGGCCCGCAGCGGCTACGACAGCCAGCAGACGGCCACCCCGATCGACCCGACCACCTGGCGGGACAACCTCGACCGGCCCGGTGACCAGGAACGGGACCACGGGGCCGAGGGCGTCTTCACCGACCGGGCGCACCGGCGGTCGGCCGCGCTCTGGGTCGGCACCCACAAACCCGCCGTCTCCGCCGTCGCGCTCACCGGGCTCGCCGTGCTCGTAACCGGGCTGGTCCGCCGGCTCCGGTGAGCCGGATGGGGAGCCTGACAAAACGGCCATGAACAACTGGCTACCCTCTCTGGGTACCCTGTCGGCAAACCGAGGATGTCCGTCATGATCGAACCCGTGCAGTTGCCCTCGCCGTGGCGGGATGCGCGCCTGACCGTCGTGGTCCCCACCTACAACGAGGCGGGCAACCTCCCGGTACTGGTCGACCGTCTCCTTGCCCTGCCCCTGCCCGGACTGCGGATCCTGGTCGCCGACGACAACTCCCCGGACGGCACCGGCGAGGTCGCCGACAAGCTCGCCGCCGAACACCCCGGCCGGGTCCAGGTGGTGCACCGGGCCGGCAAGGAGGGCCTGGGCCGGGCGTACGTCGACGGCATCGGGCGGGCGCTCGACGGCGGCGCGGAGTACGTCGCCCAGATGGACGCCGACCTGTCCCACCCGCCGGAGGCGCTGCCCGGGATGCTCGGCGCGCTGCTGTCGACCCAGTCCGGGGTGGTCATCGGCTCCCGGTACGTGCCCGGCGGCCAGCTCGACGAGGCGTGGCCGCTGTACCGGCGGGCGCTCAGCGGTTGGGCCAACCTGTACGTGCACACCCTGCTGCGGGTCCGCATCCGGGACCTCACCGCCGGCTTCAAGATCTGGCGGGCCGACGCGCTGCGCGACATCGGGCTGCACCGGGTCCAGTCCAACGGGTACAGCTTCCAGGTCGAGATGCACTACCTGGCCACCAAGCTGGGGCACACGATCCTGGAGGTGCCGATCCGGTTCGAGGAGCGGCGCGACGGCGCGTCGAAGATGACCACCGCCACCAAGATCGAGAGCGCGCTGATGCCGTTCAAGCTGCGCAGCCGCCACCGCAACCTGGACGACGCCCCCGCCACGGCGGGCACCGACCGGGCCCGCGGCGACGCCCCGGCCACCGCCGCCGTCCCGACGC
>NZ_LRQV01000269.1 GCF_001567585.1 Micromonospora rosaria | reverse complement strand
GCCGACCCGTACCGGAGTGGTCAGGTACCGGACGCCCCCGCCGGATAGCCGCGCACCGGTCGGTGGGGCGCCTTCGGCAGCCGTTGTCGCGGGTCGCCCGGTCGGCGCTGCCGGCTAGTGCCTCGTCATGCAGCCTTGAACGGGTAATCCGGTTGGCGGATCTTGGAGTTGGTTGCGAAGCCGGTCTTGGATCGGGCGTGTTGGTTGCGCCAGCGGATGTAGTCGCCGATGGCGGCGTCCTGCTCGGTGTGGCTGCGGTGGTCGGTGCCGTTAAGGGCGAAGTAGCGCACGGCGGCGAACTCGGCCTCGATCCAGTTCAGCCAGGACGCGTAGGTCGGCAGGAACACCAGCTCGACCTGGTTGGCGGTGCACCAGGCGTGGACCTCGGGGTGCTTGTGCGGGGAGAAGTTGTCCACGATCAGGTAGAGGCGCTGGTCGGGCCAGCGGCGGCGCAGGGTCTTGAGGAAGCTGAGAAACTCGCGCCACCGTTTCCGGTCGCGGATGCGGTAGTGCAGGCGGCCGGTGGCCAGGTCGAGGGCGGCGATCATGTGACGCACTCCCTGGTCACGGCGGTAGGTGGCCCGCAGCCGAACTGGTTGACCCTGCGGACGCCAGGTCCGGCCGGGGCGGGGTTGTAGGTTCAGTGGCCCGAACTCGTCGACGCACAGGACCGGTTCGTCGGCGGGTGGGTGGTCGTAGAGGTCCAGGACCCGGCGCATCTTGGCGGTGAAGTCGGGGTCGGTGCTGGCCTTCCATGTCTTGGTGGCCTGCCACGAGATTCCACGTTCGTGCAGGATCCGCCGCAGGGTCTCGACGCTGACCGTCGTGAATAGCCGGCGTCGATCAGGAAGTCGCGCAGCTTGGCCAGCGACCAGCAGGAGAACGGTCGGCCGAGGAAGCGGGGGTCGCACCGGGCGATGACGCAGATCCAGTCACGGGTCTGCTCATCAATCCTTCTCGGTGCGCCCCCGCTCCATTCTGGGTCCAGGGTGTCGAACCCCCGCTCGTTGAACGCGTGGATCACGTCCCGCACGTAGTCCTCGGTCACCTTCAACAGGTGGGCGATGTCCGGAGCCGGCTGTCCCTGGGCCGACATCAGCACCACGATCGCCCGGCGCAGCTTCACCGGGTCCTTCGCCGTCCTGGTGATCCGCTGCAACCACATGCTGCCGTTCCGCGGCACCGTCGACGTCGCCTACCAACCCACCGACATGATTGTTGGCCTGTCGAAGCTGGCCCGACTCGTAGAGCACACCGCCAAGCGACCCCAAGTCCAGGAACGCCTGACCCAGCAGATCGCCGCCTACCTCGTCGAACACCTCGCCCCAGCCGGTGTCGGTGTCCTCGTCCGCGCCGAACATCTGTGCATGACCGTACGCGGCGCACAAGCGCCGGGCACCGAGACGATCACCACGGCACTGTTCGGCACACTCCGCTCCGACGCGGCGCTGCGCGACGAGTTCATGCACATCCGAACCGGGCAGCGGTGACATGAGCAGCGCTGCTCCGCGCCAACGCCGTCGCCGCGTCGTTGACATGGCATGACGATCGACGACTGGGTCCGCGCGGTGGTTGCCGCGGCACCGCCGCTGACTCCCGAGCAAGGGGAGACGAACAGACGACTGCTGCCACCAGTGCCAGGACGAGACGGTAGCGGTCTGGACGCAGGGACAGTAGCAGGTAGAGCTGGCGGTACCGGCTCCACCGGCCGCCATGGAGGAATACCCGTGCCCCATGATCAATCCGCCACCGAGTCAACCTGGGACGACGTGCCCGTCCGCGACGACCCACCAGGCAGCGGCTACCACGAGCTCACCGACAACGGGCTGGGTGCCCTCATTGGTTGGCTGAGCGGCGCGGGACGTCTCGTGCGCTGCCCGGACCGCCTTCCCTACATGACGATCGAGGCGTGCACCGGACCCGGCGGAGAGACCCGGCAGACCCGGCCCCGTACGCCCGACGACCAGCGGGTCATCGACGACAGCGTCAACGACTACCTCCACGACGCTGGCGTCCCGGCCAGACCGACCGGCTACCGCTGGTTCCTTCGACTGCCGATGGGCATCAGCGGCGAGCAGGTCGAGTCGACCGTCATCAGCGCGATCGGACAACTGCCGGCAGACCACGTCCGCCCCAGCCAGCAGGCCCCGCGCATCCGCGAGGTCCTCGAGGCCCTCCACGCCGACGAGCCTGGGCTCAGGTGACCGACCGCCGCACCCGAGGTGTTCGGGGCGTGCAGGTCGGCGCCGGGCTAGGGCGAGGTGCTCCGCGATACGGGTAATGCGTGAACTGCTGGTCAGCGTCGTCGCCGTAGGCGTTGCGAGACGGTCGGCTTGGGATTCCGGTCGCCCGGCTGATCTTTGCCTGCCGGACACCCCCGTCGACCAGGCGCCGTGCCAGCCGCGCCCACGACGCGATGTCCGCCGTCTCGGCGAGCGCCTGGACCTCGTCAACGGTGAGCCGTCGACCCAGGCGGGCCTGTGGGCTGGTCCGCCGCCGGGCGTCGACGAGCTATGGCCGGCGCTGACCCTCGTCGGTCATAGCGGCCCTGGTCCGGGCCGGGGCGCGGTGGGTCTCTAGGGCACGGCGGCCGGCGCTGCCGGGCTGAGCCTGATGAAGCGGCACCGGCCGGCCGGATAGGTCCGGTCGGCCGAGGCACCTCCGAGCCTCGGCCGACCGAGCCGGGCCGGTGCCGATCCAACGGGGGAAA
>NZ_LRQV01000268.1 GCF_001567585.1 Micromonospora rosaria | reverse complement strand
CGGCGCGGATGCGCCGGCGGCGGGTTCCGGTCCGGGTGGGGTCGCCCGGAGCAGCCGGTCGACCAGGCCGGTGGTGTACCGGCCGGCGCGGAAGGCGGCGTCGTCGAGGACCCGCCGGACGAACGGGATGGTGGTGCGCATCCCCGGCCCGGCGACGTCGAACTCGGTCAGCGCCCGGTCCAGCCGGCACAACGCCAGGTCCCGGTCCGGGGCCCAGACCACCACCTTGGCCAGCAACGAGTCGTAGTGCGGCCCGACCAGGTAGCCGGGATGGCCGTGGGTGTCGACCCGGGTGAACGGGCCGCCCGGCGGGCGGAACCGGTCCAGCCGGCCGGGGGTCGGGACGAAGTCCCGGTCCGGGTCCTCGACGTTGACCCGGCACTCCACCGCGACCCCGGTCGGGCGAACGTCGGCCTGGCGGAAGCGCAGCGGCGTACCGGCGGCGATGTGCAACTGCTCGTGCACCAGGTCGATCCCGGTGATCATCTCGGTCACCGGGTGTTCCACCTGGATCCGTGAGTTGATCTCCAGGAAGTGGAACTCGCCGTCGGCGTCGACCAGGAACTCCACCGTGCCCGCGCCGGTGAACCCGACGTCGAGCACGCCGCGCAGCGCCGCCGCCGCGATGGCCTCCCGGGTCCGCTCCGGCAGGCCGGGCGCGGGCGCCTCCTCGACCAGCTTCTGGTGCCGCCGCTGCACCGAGCAGTCCCGGGTGCCCAGGTGCACGCCGTTGCCGTGCGCGTCGCAGAGCACCTGCACCTCGACGTGCCGCGCCTCGGTCAGGAAGCGCTCCACGTACACCCGGTCGTCGCCGAAGACCGCCAGCGCGGCGGCCCGGGTGCGGGCGTACGCCCGGGGCAGGTCGGCGGCGTGGTAAACCACGGTCATCCCCCGGCCACCCCCGCCGGCCGCCGCCTTGACGATCACCGGGTACCCGATCCCGTCGGCCACCTCGACCGCCCCGGCCAGCGTCGGCACGGTCTGCACGCTGCCCGGGGGCAGCGGCAGGCCGGCCCGCTGCATCAGCGCCCGCGCCGAGGACTTGTCGGCCAGGGCGGCCATCACGTGCGGGGGCGGGCCGACGAAGGTCAGCCCGTTGTCCGCGCAGATCTCGGCGAAGTCGGCGTCCTCGGAGAGGAACCCGTAGCCGGGATGCACCGCCTGGGCCCCGGTCTGCCGGGCCGCCTCCACGATCGCCGCCGCGTTGAGGTAGCTGCGCCGGCTGGCCGCCGGGCCGATCCGGACCGCCTCGTCGGCCAGTCGCACCGGAAGCGAGTCGGCGTCCGCGGTGGAGTACGCCACCACCGTCCGCACGCCCAGTTCGCGGCAGGCCCGCAGCACCCGCAGCGCGATCTCGCCCCGGTTGGCGATCAGCACCTTGTCGAACATCAGCACACCACCCCGGCGCCCTCAGACCGGTTCCACGACGATCAGCGGCTGGTCGTACTCGACAGGCTGGCCGTCGGCGACCGGGAGCTCCACCACCCGGCCGGCCCGGTCGGCGACCACCTCGTTCATCAGCTTCATCGCCTCGACGATGCCGACCACCTGGCCGGCCCGGACCAGGTCACCGACCGCGACGAAGGGCGCGGCCCCCGGCTCCGGGGCGCGGTAGAAGGTGCCCACGATCGGGGCCCGGACCGCGACCCGCTCGCCGGCCGCTGGCGCGGTGGCCGTGGGGGCCGGCGCGGAGACGGTGGGAACGGCGGCGGGTGCGGAGGCGACGGCGGCGGGCGCGCAGGGGACGGCGGCCGGTGCGCAGGGGACGGCGGCGGGTGCGGTCCGGGGCGCCGGTGGCGCCGAGGCCGCGCCGTGCCACTCCACCTCCAGCACCGTCTGCCCGCTGCGCAACCGGACCCGGCGCACCGGTCCGGCCAGTTCGGCCACCAGGTGCCGGGCGTGCCGGCGCAGCCCGGCCAGCACGGCGTCGTCGTCGGTCGGGGCGCTCATCGGGTACCCGCCTGCGGGCCCCGGGCGCCGTAGCGGCGGAACCGTTCCCGCCGCCGACGTACCAGCGTCGCGGGCGGCACGTCCAGCAGCGGAAGCAGGTTCGCCGTCACCGCCGTGCGCAGCAGCTCGGCGGCCCCGGTGGGGTCGGCCTGGGCGGCCGGCGCCGGCTCGGGCACCACCTCGTCGACGATGCCGAGCCGGCACAGGTCCGGGGCGGTGAGCCGCAGCGCGCGGGCGGCCTGCGGGGCGGCGGACCGGTCCGGCCAGAGGATCGCCGCGCACCCCTCGGGGCTGATCACCGAGTACACCGCGTGCTCCAGCATCAGGACCCGGTCGGCGACCGCCAGGGCCAGCGCGCCACCGCTGCCGCCCTCCCCGGTGACCACCGCGACCACCGGCGTCGGCAGGCAGCTCATGGTGAGGATGTTCTCCGCGATGGCGGCGGCCTGCCCGTGCTCCTCGGCGCCGACGCCGGGGTCGGCGCCCGGGGTGTCGACCAGGGTGACCACCGGCAGGCCCAGCCGGGCGGCGAGCCGCATCAGCCGCAACGCCTTGCGGTGCCCGGCCGGGCTCGCCATGCCGAAGTTGCGGGCCACCAGCTCGGCGGTGCTGTGCCCCTTCTGGTGTCCGATCACCATCAGGTGCCGGCCGTCGAGCCGGGCCAGGCCGCCGACCACCGCCGGGCAGTCCGCGCCGAGCCGGTCGCCGTGCAGCTCGACGAAGCCGTCGAAGGCGCTGTCCAGGTAGTCCAGGGTGGTGGGTCGCCCGGGGTGCCGGGCCGTTCGGACGGTCTCCCAGGGATCCCGGCC
>NZ_LRQV01000267.1 GCF_001567585.1 Micromonospora rosaria | reverse complement strand
CCGCCACGGCGCGCGACGACGCGCCCCTGCCACCCGGTACCGCCCGCCGGGTGGACCGCCTCCCGTCTGCGGCCGGCCGACCAGCCGTCCGACCAGCCCTGGCCGCCTGACCCGCACGACCCGACACGACGCACCGGGTGGGTGACCACACCCCGCCCCGGTGCGCGACGGCGTCGCGGGCTACCCGTCGACCCGCGAGGGCAGCCCGGCCAGGAAGGCCAGGGACCGTTCCCAGGTCAGCTCGGCGCTCGCCGGAGCGTACTCAGGCGTCCCGGGATCGGTGTAGAGGTGCCCGACCCCGGGGTAGCGGCACACCGACACGTCCGCACCGGCCGTGACCATCGACCGGTGCCAGTCGGTCACCTCGGCCGGCGGATCGTACTCGTCGGGGTCGGCGATGTGCAGTCGCACCGGCAGGCCCGGACGGACCACCTCCGGGGCGCCACCGGTGCCGTGCAGGAGCAGCAGCGCGGGCGTACCGGGCCGGTCGGCGAGCAGCGCACCCGCGATGCCGGCGCCCATCGACATGCCGGCGAGCACCGGATCGGTGGTCAGCCCACGCAGCGCGGCGCGGGCCCGCTCCAGCACCACGTCCTGCCCGACGCGGGCGAGCAGGGCGAACCCCTCGTCGATGGTGTCGACCGCCGCCTGGCCGTACAGGTCCGGGGTGTGCACCCGGTGCCCGGCCGCCCGCAGCCGCTGCGCGGCGGCCGTCACCGCCGGCCGCAGCCCGAGGACGGAGTGGAACAGCAGGATCTCGCTCATCCGGCCATCGTGCCCGACGGCACCGACAACCTCGGGTACGCCGGGCCGGCCGACCCCCACGCCCCGCGACCGGCGCGGAGCCACCCGGCCGACGAACGGTCGGCGCGGAGCCACCCGGCCGACGAACGGTCGGCGCGGGGTCAACCAACCGACGGACCCTCGGGCCGGGACAGGGCGCGGCTGCGTCCCCGGAACTCCGCGACCACCTCGTCGTCCCGGGTAACCGTGACGTCGTAGATGCCGCTGCGCCCGTACCGGGTCCGCTCGGCGGCGCGGGCCACCAGCAGGTCACCGGCGCGCACCGGCCGGACGAAGCTGATCTCGGCACCGGCGGCGACGGTGACCAGCCCCCGGCTGTTGCAGGCCAGGGCGAAGGCGGTGTCGGCGAGCAGGAACACGAACCCGCCGTGGGCGATGGCGTGACCGTTGAGCATCGTCGCGGTCACCCGCATCCGGGCCACCGCGACGCCCTCCCCGGCCGACACCAGTTCGATGCCGAGCCCGCGCGAGGCGACGTCGGCGTCGAACATGTCGTGCGCGGCGGTGCGCCCCGGCGGCGTGCCGGGGCCGTCGTCGGGCCCCGCCGGGCGTCCGTCCGTCGACGGCTGGCCGCCGGTTCCACCCTTGCCCACCGGAGTCTCCCTCCCGCCATGCCGGGCCGTGCCACGGCCGGGTCGTCGTCACCACGCCACGGCGGCCCGGTCGCGGCCGTCCACGGCCGGGTCGCCGTCCGGGTACGGTACGCCGGCCCCGTCGCCCCGCCGGCCGGGACCCGCCCACGCGGCACCCCCACCGTGACCCGCGCGGCATCCCCACCATCACGCAGTGGCACGGCACAATGACGCAAAGCATGTCGGGGTGGTGCGCCAGCGCCGCTGTCGCCGCCCTGACCAGCAGCGGAACCGGCATCGTCAGTCGACACCGGTCCGTGCGGACGGGAGACGGCGGTGACGCGCAGTGACGTCGGGGCGGTACCAGCCGCCGGGGGCGGCCCTTGCCCGCCGGTCGGCCGGCTCGTGCCGCCGGCCAGTCGGCGGGAGGACCTGGTCACCCTGCTGCTGTCGACCTGCCTGATCGGCGGCGCGCTCGCCGACGGGTGGGCGCACACCAACGTGATCGAGACCATCGAGGGCTTCTTCACGCCGTGGCACGGCCTGCTCTACGCCGGCTTCACCGGGACGGCGGCGTGGACGTTCTGGGTGGCGTACCGGCGCCGGGCGCACGCCCCGCGCTGGTGGCGCGACGGGTGGCCGGCCGGGTACCGGGTCGGCGCGCTCGGCGTGGTCGTCTTCGCAGCGGCGGCGCTGGCCGACCTCACCTGGCACGAGACCCTCGGGGTGGAGGTCGGCCTGGATGCCTCGTTCAGCCCGAGCCACCTGCTGCTGGACGGTGGCGCGCTGCTACTGGTCACCAGCCCGCTGCGGTCCTGGTGGCACACCGGGGAGGGTGGGCTGCGGACGGTCACCGGGGTCGGCGCGGCGACGCTCGCCGCGATGACCCCGACGATCCTGCTCAGCCACTCGTCGGCGCTGCTCACCACGGCACCGACCCGCCCGCTCGGGCCGCCGGCCGAGCAGCAGGCGGCGCTGCTCGGCGTGGACGCGTACCTGGTCACCACCGTCCTGCTGGTGGTGCCGTTCCTGTTGCTGCACCGGCGGCGGGCCGCCCCGGTCGCCGGTACGGCGGTGGTCGCCGGGGTGGCCCTGTTCACCCTCGGCATGTACGAGTTCCCGGTGTCGCAGACCGTCGCGGCCGTGGGCGCGGTCGGCGGCGCGGCCGTCGCCGACGGGGTGCTGCACCGGCTCGACGCGGTCCGTGGCCCGGCCGCCGCGCTGCGGTTGCCGCTGGCCGGGGCGGTCTTCACCGGGCTGGTCTGGTCCGGGCACCTGGTCGGCCTGGCGCTGGCCGACGGGCTGCGGTGGACGCCGGAGGTGGCCACCGGGACCGTCACCCTCAGCGCGATCGTCGGTGCCGTGCTCGGCGGGCTGGCGGCCCGCCCCGCCGCACCGGCCCCCGGTACCCGGCCGGTGGTGCCCGCCCCGGCCGGTGCGGCGGACGACCGGGGCGACCGGTACCC
>NZ_LRQV01000266.1 GCF_001567585.1 Micromonospora rosaria | reverse complement strand
CGGCGGCGGAGTCCGGGTCACCGGGGTCGGCCCCGGTGGCCACCGCCGCGGCGGCGGCCACGTCGGCCACCGACCGCCCGAACGGGCCCAGGTGCGACAGCCGGTCGGCGCACGGCGGCACGTACGGGATCCGGGCGAAGGAGGGCTTGTACCCCACCACCCCGCAGAACGCCGCCGGGATCCGGATCGACCCGGCCCCGTCGGTGCCGAGCGCCACCGTGCACAGCCCGGCGGCGACCGCGGCGGCCGAACCGCCGCTGGAGCCGCCGGCGGTGCGCTCGGGGTCCCACGGGTTGCGGGTCGGCGGCGCCACCCGGCTCACCGTGCTCGCGCTCCAGCCGTACTCGGAGGTGGTGGTCTTGCCGATCACCACGGCGCCGGCGGCGCGCAGCCGGGCCACGGCGGGGGCGTCGCGCCGGGGCCGGTCGTTGACCAGCAGGGAGCCCCGGGTGGTGGCCAGGTCGGTGGTCTGGATCAGGTCCTTCACCGCCACCGTGACCCCGAGCAGCGGCCGGTCCTGCCAGGCCGCCGGGCCGGCCCGCCGGATCAGCAGGTCGGCGGCCTCCGCGTCGCGCAGCGCCGCGTCCTGGGCGACCGCGACGAAGGCACGCAGGGCCGGATCGCGCTCGGCGATGGCCTTCAGGGCGGCGGTCACCTGGTCGAGGACCGTGGACCCGCCGTCACGGAGCAGTTGTCTGGTCTGCTTGATGCTGAGGAACGTCAACGGGCATTCCTTCCACCGGCGGCCGTTGCGGCGCGGCAACAGGCTACGAAGCCGTTGTCGTGCGGTCAGGCAACACCGATGAAACTCCGGTGGAACGGCTGGCTGGTGAATGTGTAACGGCGACAGAGTTTTCCGCTCCGCGCGGTTCCCGACCGAACCGCGTTGATAGCATGAGCGCGTTCTGCGTCGGCGTGAATTCCCGCCCGCAGAAATTGGAGAGGTGCCCAGGCAATCGAGAGGTGCCGGAATGATTCCCCGTTATACGCTGCCCGAGATGCACGCCCTGTGGACCGACGACGCCAAGTACCGCACCTGGACGAGGGTCGAGGTGCTCGCCACCGAGGGGCAGGCCCGGCTCGGCCGGGTCCCGGCCGAGGCCCTGGCCGACATCCGCCAGGCCCCCGCCCCCTCGGCCGCGGCGGTCGCGCAGCAGGAGCGTGAGCGGGACCACGAGATCCTCGCCTTCCTCGCCGCGTACTGCGCCGGCCTGCCCGAGGAGTCGGCCCGCTGGGTCCACCTCGGGATGACCAGCTACGACCTGGTCGACACCGCGCTCGGGCACACCCTGGCCCGCGCGACCGACCTGGTGCTCACGGCGGCCACCCGGCTGCGCGCGGCGCTGACCGAGCGGGCCGTCGAACACTGGGACACCGTCTGCATCGGCCGTACCCACGGCATCCACGCCGAGCCCACCACCTTCGGGCACAAGCTCGCCACCTTCGCCTTCGCCGTGGACCGCAGCGTGCGCCGGCTGCGCGCGGCCCGCGAGGCGGTCGCGGTCGGCACCATCTCCGGCTCCGTCGGCACGTACGCGCTGATCGACCCCCGGGTCGAGCGGTACGTCTGCGACGCGCTCGGCCTCGGCGTCGAGCCGGCGCCCAGCCAGGTGGTGGCCCGGGACCGGCACGCGCAACTGGTGCAGGCGCTGGCCACCCTCGGCGCGTGCGTCGAGCAGATCGCGGTCGAGCTGCGGATGCTGCAACGCACCGAGGTCCGCGAGGTGGAGGAACCCCGCACCGTGGCGTACCAGGGGTCGAGCGCGATGCCGCACAAGCGCAACCCGACCACCTGCGAACGGCTGACCGGGCTCGCCCGCATCCTGCGCGGCCACGTCGGCGCCGTGCTGGAGGACGTCGCGCTCTGGCACGAACGGGACCTGGCGCACTCCCCGGTCGAGCGGGTCGTGCTGCCCGACGCGCTCACCGTCGCCCACTACCAGGCCACCGCCGCCGCCGACCTGATCGAGCGGATGACGGTCTTCCCGGAGCGGATGCGCGCCGCGGTGGACGCCACCCACGGGCTGGTGTACAGCTCCGTCGTCCTGGCCGACCTGCTGGAACAGGGCGTCGAGCGGGAGAAGGCGTACCGTCTGGTGCAGGCCGCCGCCAACCACACCGTCGCCTCCGGCGAGGACTTCGGTACCGCCCTCGGCGCCGCCGGGCTCGACGTGGGCCCGCTGGACCCGCGCCGGTTCCTCACCCACCACACTGTGATCCGCAAGCGATTGGAGTCCCTGCGATGACCTGGAAGACCGAACGGATCAACGGCGCCGACCTGGACATGGCCGAGGTGCGTGACCTCTACGACTCCTCCGGGCTCGGCGAGCGACGCCCGGTGGAGCAGACGGAGCGCTTCGCCGACATGGTGCGCAACGCCAACCTGGTCCTGGTGTGCCGGGTCGACGGGCAGCTCGTCGGGATCTCCCGCAGCATCTCCGACTTCTCCTACGTCACGTACCTGTCGGATCTCGCGGTCCGGGCCGAGTACCAGCGGCGGGGGGTCGGCCGGGCGCTGATCGACGCCACCCGCCAGGAGGCTCCGCTGGCCAAGCTGGTGCTGCTCTCCGCCCCCGCCGCCGCCGAGTACTACCCGCACATCGGCTTCACCCAGCACCCCTCGGCCTGGGTGCTCAACCCCTGACCGGGGACGACGCGGTGTCCGGCCGGCCCGGTCCGACCAGGTTACGGGGGTAGGTCGACCGGGCCCGCGTCGCCGCGGCCAGGTCGATCTCCCGGGTCGCGACCGGGTTCGACCGGTCCGTGCGGGCCAGCACGGCGCCCTCCGGGTCGATGATCCACCCGCACCCGCCGAACCCGCGCTCGGCCGGCGCCGCGCCCGCCGACCGGTTCGCCGACAGTGAGAACGTCCCGCCGGACAGCGCCGCCGCCCGCCCCGCCACCAGCCACCGCTCGGTCCACCCGGCCGAGGTCGCCCGGGGGGTGACCAGCAGGTTCACCCCCGCCGCGCCGGCCGAG
>NZ_LRQV01000265.1 GCF_001567585.1 Micromonospora rosaria | reverse complement strand
GTGGTGGGTGCGCCGGTGGGCTCCTCGCCCCGGCGCAGCGCGGCGAGCCGGTCGGTGAGCGACTCGCCGGGGGCGAGCATCGCCCGGCCG
Source organism: Micromonospora rosaria (assembly GCF_001567585.1). GTDB lineage: Bacteria > Actinomycetota > Actinomycetes > Mycobacteriales > Micromonosporaceae > Micromonospora > Micromonospora rosaria. The sequence continues at coordinate 2,982 of NZ_LRQV01000265.1, read as the reverse complement.
CCGATCGTCCCGCTCGCCTTCGGCTTCGGCGCGGGCGGCGCGACCGGCGGCGGGCTGACCGGTCGCTGCACCGGCACCACCGCGTACGGGTCGGTCACCGAGTGCACGGCGCTGGCGGTGCTGGTCAGCGGGCCGGTGAGCAGTTCGCGCAGGGTGGCCCGGGCGGTGTGCACGTCCAGCCGGCGGGCCGGGTCCTTCTCCAGCAGGCCCATCAGCACCGGGGTGAGCGGTCCGCTGCGCGACGGCGGGGCGGGCGGGTCCTCGACCACCGCGTGCATGGTCTCGATCGGGTCGCCCTTGTCGAACGGCGGTCGGCCCTCCACCGCCGTGTAGAGCGTCACGCCCAGCGAGAACAGGTCGCTCGGCGGGCCGAAGTCCTGCCCCATCGCCCGCTCGGGGGAGATGAAGTGCGGCGAGCCGAGCACCATCCCGGGGGTGGTGAGCTGCACGTCGGTGGGCATCCGGGCGACCCCGAAGTCGGTCAGCACGCAGCGGCCGTCGGTGCAGATCAGCACGTTGGCCGGCTTCACGTCGCGGTGCAGCACGCCGATCGAGTGCGCCACCTCCAGCGCGCCGAGCAGCGCGATGCCGATCTTGGCGACCGCCCGGGGCGCGACCGGGCCGTCCTCGATCACCATGTCGGCGAGGCTGCGGGCGTCCAGCAGCTCCATCACGATCCACGGGCGACCGGCCTCGGTCACCACGTCGTAGACCTGCACCACCGCCGGATGCTGGATGGCCGCCGCCGCGCGGGCCTCGCGCAGGGTGCGCTCGTACATCGCGTCACGGTCGCTGGGGGCCAGCCCCGGGGGAAGGACGACCTCCTTCACCGCGACGTCGCGGCGCAGCAGGGTGTCGGCGGCACGCCAGACCGTGCCCATGCCGCCGTTCCCCACCGGGGAACGCAGCGAGTACCGGTTACCGATGGTGGTGCCGGGTGCCGCACGTCCGTTCGGGGGACTGACCGGTCCGCCGCTCCACGTCGGAATCTGAGTCACAGAAAAGCCACCGGGGGAGTTCGAGGGGGCTGGGACACAACCTCCCTATCTTGCTTGTTCCGACGCCCGATGCGAAACCCGGCGCGACGGACGTTTATCGAAACGATGGGGCTGACCCGCGGGTTCACCTCCGACGTCGGTCCCGTGGTGTGCGGTATCCCTCACCCTGCGCACCGTCCACCACGCGGGTGGTGTCTCCCGGGATGTGGACGACGGTACGCCGGTCCCGGCGCCGCCGCCGGCTCCGACGCGCGGTGTCCCCGGTGGCCGGGGCCGGTGTCGCCGTTCCGGGCGGAGCGGACGCGCCCGGGTGATGATCGGTGGCGTGAGGGGTAATCCGATCGGGTGAGGTGGGACGCACAGCGTGTGCGGTCGAGGCGGGGCCGGGCGTGTGAGCGTCGGGTGCCGTCGTCGCCGGGTGTCGTCGGGTAGTTGTCGGAGCGTGCGGCCGGCGAGCCTGCCAATGCGACAATTCGGGCCATCACTCCCGGTGTTCGGCACTGATTTTTGGATCTCCGGCCGGTTACGCGTTGTAGGAGGTGTGGGTCAGATGGCGGCCTTCGACCCCGATCTACCTGCTGTCCCGCACGTTGTCGACGCCTCCGACCAGGGTGTTCGTGACGCATCGCGGTCTGATCATCACCGGAACGAGGTTGCGCAGCGTCACCGTCAGCGGTCTAGGCTGTCTGCTGTCCTGCCCGAAGATCCATCCATTCCTAGTGATCGAGATGCCGACGTGACGAGTGCGCTGACCCTGCCCGGAGCCGGCCACCCGGGGCCCTCGGGGCCGCTGGAGTTCCCCGGCTCCCAGCCCCTGCCCGCCGAGCTGGACCACCTCCTCGCGCTGCGGGTACCCGGGCTGGTCGCCACCCGCCGTCACATCCACTCCCATCCGGAACTCTCCGGCGCGGAGTTCGAGACCGCCGCCCTGGTCGCCCGGGAACTCTCCCTCGCCGGGCTCCACCCCCGGCTGCTGCCCAAGGGCAACGGCGTCATCTGCGACATCGACGGCCGGCCGGACGGTCCGGTGGTGGCGCTGCGCGCCGACATCGACGCGCTGCCGCTGACCGACGCCAAGGACGTGCCGTACCGGTCGACCGTCGACGGGGTGTGCCACGCCTGCGGCCACGACGTGCACACCACCATCCTGCTCGGGGTGGGGATGCTGCTCGCCCAGCTCGCCGACGCCGGGGAGCTGCCCGGCCGGGTCCGGCTGATCTTCCAGCCGGCCGAGGAGATCCTGCCCTGCGGCTCGCTGGAGGTCATCGAGGCCGGCGGGCTGGAGGACGTCGTCCAGATCTTCGCGCTGCACTGCGACCCGAGCCAGCCGGTGGGCAAGGTCGGCCTGCGGGTCGGCCCGATCACCGCCGCCGCCGACAACGTGACCGTGCGGTTGAGCGGTCCGGGCGGGCACACCGCCCGCCCGCACCTGACCGTCGACCTGGTCGACGCGCTCGGCCGGCTGGTCACCGAGGTGCCCGCCCTGGTCAGCCGCCGGGTGCCGGCGAGCAGCGGGCTGCTGCTGGTCTTCGGCCACGCCTCCGCCGGCACCCGGTACAACGTGATCCCCTCCGAGGCGTCCGCCTCCGGCACGCTGCGGGTGATGGACCGTGAGGCCTGGGACCAGGCCCCGAAGATCGTGGCCCAGGTGGTCCGGGACGTGCTCGCGCCGACCGGCGCCACCGTCGACCTGGAGTACCTGCGCGGGCGCCCGCCGGTCAGCAACGACGCCCGCGCCATCGGCGTGCTCACCGCCGCCACCGCCGCCGCCCTCGGGCCGGAGGCGGCGGCGGAGACCCCGCAGAGCATGGGCGGCGAGGACTTCTCCTGGTACCTGGAGCACGTCCCCGGCGCGCTGGCCCGCCTCGGCGTCGGCCGGGCCGGCCCCAACGTGGACCTGCACCGCCCCACCTTCGACGTCGACGAGCGGGCCATCCCCGCCGGGGTACGGCTGCTGGTCCAGACCGCGCTGCGGGCCCTGGCG
>NZ_LRQV01000264.1 GCF_001567585.1 Micromonospora rosaria | reverse complement strand
GGCGGCGAGCACGGCCGTACGGTCGCCGGCCGGGGCGCTGCCGGCCGGGGTGGGCGACGGCGACGCCGCGCCGATGACCCGGCCCAGTTCGGCGGCGTGCGCCTGGTGCGCCTCGGCGATCGGGCCGAGCCGGTCGGCCAGGGTGGGATCGGCGGCCATCGCGGCGCGGTGCCGGGCGGCCAGGTCGAGCGCCCCGGCGAGCAGCGGGGCCAGCGGATCGGCCGCCGGGTCCGGCGCGTCCTCCCGGTCGAGCAGGTCGCAGCCGGCCAGCGGCACGGTGGCGCCGCCGAGCGCGAGCAGCGCTCCGGTGCGCAGCACCGTTCGTCGGCTTTGTCCGGTCAACCCGCCCCGTCGTGTGGTCCTGCCCGTCGTCACCGGACAAGTCAACACCATCCGGTGCGGCGGGTGGGTGACCGGCGTCGGTGCGCCGCTCGGCCCGTCGCCCGGTGCGCGCGTTACGCTCTGCGCAGCCACCGGTGCGCGGTATCGCCCGGTGGCGTGCCGGCATGGCGGCCGACCGGGGTCGCCGACCTTCGGAAAGGGTGCGCCAGATGACGCAGCGTGGCCGTGCCACCAGACCGACGGGCAGGCCCCGTGGTGGCGAGGCTCCCCGGGGCGGGGACGCCACAGCCCGCCGTAACCGGTTGCGAACCGTGATCGAGCCGGTGGTCGCCGGGGCCGGCTACGACCTGGAGGACCTCTCCGTCTCGCGGGCCGGCCGCCGGCACGTGGTGCGGGTGATCGTGGACGCCGACGGCGGGATCAGCCTCGACGCGGTCGCGGAGGTCTCCCGGGCGGTCTCCGCCGCGCTGGACGACGCCGAGGCCGCCGGGGGCGACATCGTCGCCGGGGAGTACCAGCTCGAGGTCAGCTCCCCCGGGGTGGACCGGCCGCTGACCCTGCCCCGGCACTGGCGGCGCAACGTCGGCCGGCTGGTCAAGGTCACCGTCCGGTCGGTGGCGGCGGTCCCCGGCCAGCGCGCCGAGCAGCCCGCCGGTGACCGGCAGGTCTCCGGCCGGGTGGTCGAGGCCGACGACGAGCGGGTGGTGCTGGAGACCGACGCCGGTCGGGCGGAGTACGGCCACGCCGAGTTGGGGCCGGGGCGGGTGCAGGTGGAGTTCAGCCGCCTCGACGAGATCCACGAGCCAGACGAAATCGACGACGACGAAGACGATGTGGAGGACGAGGAGAGGTGAACATCGACCTCGCGGCGCTGCGGGCACTGGAGCGCGAGCGGGAGATCCCGTTCGACACGATCCTCGCGGCGATCGAGACCGCGTTGCTGACCGCGTACCGGCACACCGAGGGCGCCGAGTCGCACGCCCGGGTGGAGATCGACCGCAAGAACGGCGCCGCCCTGGTGTACGCCCAGGAGCTCGACTCCGACGGCACGGTGGTGCGGGAGTGGGACGACACCCCGCACGACTTCGGCCGGATCGCCGCCATGACCGCCAAGCAGGTGATTCTCCAGCGGCTGCGGGAGGCCACCGACGAGGTGCACTTCGGCGAGTACGTGGGCCGCGACGGCGACCTGGTCACCGGCGTGGTGCAGGCGCACGAGGCGCGTTCCGAGAAGGGCATCGTCAGCGTCGACCTGGGCAAGCTGGAGGGCGTCCTGCCGCAGTCCGAGCAGGTGCCCGGCGAGCGGTACGTGCACGGCGAGCGGATCCGCTGCGTGGTGGTGCACGTGGCCAAGGGGATGCGGGGACCGCAGATCACCCTCTCCCGCTCGCACCCGGCGCTGGTGAAGAAGCTGTTCGCGCTGGAGGTGCCCGAGATCGCCGACGGTACGGTCGAGATCGGCGCGATCGCACGTGAGGCAGGTCACCGTACGAAGATCGCGGTGCGGTCCACGGTGCCGGGCGTCAACGCCAAGGGCGCCTGCATCGGCCCGATGGGGCAGCGGGTCCGCGCGGTGATGAGCGAGCTGCACGGCGAGAAGATCGACATCATCGACTGGTCGGACGATCCGGCCGCCTTCGTCGGCAACGCCCTGTCCCCGGCCAAGGCGCTCCGGGTCGAGGTGGTCGACCTGGCCAGCCGGGCGGCGCGGGTGACCGTGCCGGACTTCCAGCTCTCCCTGGCGATCGGGCGGGAGGGGCAGAACGCCCGACTTGCCGCCCGACTGACCGGTTGGCGGATCGACATCAAGTCGGACGCCGACCAGTCGGCCGGCGGTGGCCGGAGCGGGGCTGATCACGTCCGGGAGCCGGGCGGCGCGATCTCGGGCAGCTAGGGGTAGACTTCTTCCAGTGGTGGGACGCGCGCTGCCGGAGCGCACCTGTGTGGGTTGCCGGCGTCGTGCGCCGACCAGCGAACTACTGCGGATCGTCGCGGTGACCGACGAGGCTGGCCACAGCCTCCGGCCCGACCCGTTCCGCAGGATGCCGGGTCGGGGAGCGAACATGCACCCGGATCCGGCCTGCTTCGCGCTGGCGGTGCGGCGTCGCGCCTTCGGGCGGGCGCTGCGCGTCACCGGGGTCGTCGATCACGGTGAGCTGGCGGAGCACGTTGACGCGTCAAACCACGACACCCGGTCAACCGGACCGGGTGAGGGTCGCAAGCAAGGTAGGACGACCGACATGGGCACACGATGAAGTCGCAGAAATGACCAGGCTTCAAGTGCACGAGTGAGGTCGCTGCGGGTGCTGCCCGCACGACCTCGGAGTGAGGAGTGCAGTGGCAGGTAAGGCCCGCGTACACGAGCTGGCAAAGGAGCTCGGGGTCGAAAGCAAGACCGTTCTCGCCAAGCTGAAGGAAATGGGCGAGTTCGTGAAGTCCGCGTCCAGCACCGTCGAGGCGCCCGTCGCCCGACGCCTGCGCAACGCGTTCGTTGCCGGTGCCGGCTCCCCGGCGCCGGCGGCGCCACCGGCGGCCGCTCCGGCCCCGACCCCGACACCCACCCCGTCCCCCGGGCTCCCCCGGGTCTCGGCGAAGCCGATGCCGCCCCGGCGGCCGGGTCCGCCGACCCCCGGCCCGAAGCCCAAGGGGCCCATCCCGGGCCCGCCGCCCTCGGCGGCCCCGGTCGCCAAGCCGGCGAGCGCACACGACATCGAGGTGGCGGCGGCCGAGGCGCGC
>NZ_LRQV01000263.1 GCF_001567585.1 Micromonospora rosaria | reverse complement strand
GCTGATCCGCTCCGGCAAGGTCGACCGGCGGCTGTTCGACATCACCACGCTTGTCGAGGCCGGGTACGACGACGCCCGCCGCGCCGACCTGCCGCTGCTGGTCGAGTACCGGTCGGACGGTGCCGCCCGGCGTTCGGTCGCCGCGCTCGGCGGGGTCCGGGTCACCCGTGACCTGCCGGCGATCGGCGGCGCGGCGGTCCGGGCCGCCAAGGACGAGGCCGGCGCGGTCTGGGCCGCCGTCACGGCCGGCCCGGTCGGAGCCCGTAGCGACACGGCGGAGGGTGTCGACCGGATCTGGCTGGACGGCAAGCGGCGACTCACCCTCGACCACAGCGTGGCGCAGATCGGTGCCCCCGCCGCCCACCAGGCCGGCTGGACCGGCCGGGGGGTCAGCGTCGCGGTGCTGGACACCGGCGTCGACGCCACCCACCCGGACCTCGCCGGCCGGGTCGCCGAGAGCCGGAACTTCACCGAGGTGCCCGAGCCGGGCGACGAGGTCGGCCACGGCACCCACGTCGCCTCGACGATCGTCGGCACCGGCGCGGCCTCCGGCGGGAGGTACCGGGGCGTCGCGCCGGAGGCCACCGTGCTCTCCGGCAAGGTGTGCGAGAGCACCTTCTGCACCGACTCGGCGATCCTGGCCGGCATGCAGTGGGCCGCCGAGGAGAAGCGGGCCACCGTGGTCAACATGAGCCTCAGCGGCTGGGACACCCCCGAGGTCGACCCGCTGGAGGAGGCGGTCGAGACGCTGACCGCCAGCACCGGCACGCTCTTCGTGATCTCCGCCGGCAACGACGGCAGCGACGGCTCGGTCGGGTCGCCCGGCTCCACCGACGCGGCGCTCACCGTCGGCGCGGTGGACCGCGACGACGAGCTGGCCGACTTCTCCAGCCGGGGCCCGCGCGTCGGGGACGACGCGCTCAAGCCGGACATCACCGCGCCGGGCGTGGAGATCGTCGCCGCCCGGGGGGCCGGCACCACGCTCGGCACCCCGGTCGGGGACGGCTACGTGACCGCCTCCGGCACCTCGATGTCCGCGCCGCACGTCGCCGGTGCGGTGGCGCTGCTGGCCCAGCAGCACCCGGAGTGGCGGGCCGGCCAGCTCAAGGCCACCCTGACCGCCGCCGCCCGACCGCACCCGGAGCTGACCGCGTACCAGCAGGGTGCCGGGCGGGTCGACGTGGCGCGGGCGATCGGCCAGTCGGTCACCAGCGACCCGGCCAGCGTCTCGTTCGGCCGCACCGAGTGGCCGCACGGCGACGACGAGCCGATCACCCGGACCGTGACCTGGCGCAACGCCGGCACCACCCCGCTCACCCTCGACCTCGCCACCGAGACCACCGGCCCGGACGGGGCCGCCGCGCCGGCCGGCATGTTCGCTCTCAGCGCGTCGCGGGTCACCGTGCCCGCCGGGGGCAGCGCCGAGGTGACGGTGAGGGCGGACACCAGCGTCCCGGCCGCCGACGGCTACTGGACCGGTCGGATCGTCGCCAGCTCCGGCGACGTCCGGGCGGTGACCCCGCTGGCCGTGCACCGGGAGGTGGAGAGCTACCCGGTGACCGTCCGGCACCTCGACACCACCGGCGCGCCCGCCACCGACGCCTGGACGACGCTGGTCGGGCTGGACACCTTCGTGGTCCGGGACCTCGTCGCCCCGGACGGGACCGCCGCGGCCCGGCTGCCGAAGGGCCGGTACGGCCTGGTCAGCTACGTCTTCGAGGACACCGGCGAGGGGCCGGCCGGCGCGGCGGCCCTGGTGCAGCCGGAGCTGGTCGTCGACGGGCCGACCGAGCTGACGGTCGACGCCCGCGTGGCCCGGCCGGTACGCCTGTCGGTGCCGGAACCGTCGGCCGAACCGGGCATGGTCGACCTCGGCGCGAACTTCTTCGGCGAGGACGTCGGCTACGGCTTCAGCCTGGGCAGCGCCGACTTCACCGGGCTGCGCAGCGGCCACCTCGGTCGCCGGGTTTCCGCCGAGCAGTTCGTCGGTACCGTCGGCGCCCAGTGGCTCAAGCCCGACGTGCCCGTCAGCCCGTACCTGTACGCGGTCAGCGAGGCCGTGCCCGGCCGGTACCCGACCGGGTTCGTCAAGGACTACCGCCAGCGGGACCTGGCGAAGGTGGTGCACACCTTCCGGGGCGGTGATCCAGGACTGGAGACGGAACGGGTGGTCTTCGGCGAGTCGACGAAGTACCCGACCGGGGCCTCGGGGCTCGGGGTGCCGGTGACCGTGCCGGGGCAGCGGGTCGAGTACCACAACACCAACGGGCAGCAGTGGTTCTCCCTGCTCCTCGCCGGCCGGGCAGACGACGACGGGAGTTTCGAGTACCTGTCGATACAGGAGTCGACGCCGACCGTCTACCGCCCCGCCCGGACCTACCGGGACACCTGGAACGTGGCGCCGTACGGTCCGTCCTTCCCGGCGCCGCGCTGGCCGGGGCAGGGCGTCACCCGTACCGGCGACGAGCTCACCGTCGACCTGCCGCTGCACAGCGACCAGGCCGGGCACACCGGCTACTCGCTGACCGACACCGCCCGGACCGCGCTGTACCGGGACGGCACGCTGGTCGCCGAGCACCCCGATCCGGGGTACGGGCAGTTCACCGTGCCGGCCGGCGCGGCGGCGTACCGGCTGGAGGTGTCGGCGGAGCGCTCCTTCACCGACCTCAGCACCCGGGTCGACAGCACCTGGACGTTCCGGTCCGGGCACGTCCCGGGCACGGAGCCGGCCGCGTTGCCCGTCTCGGCGGTGCGGTTCCGGCCGCCGCTGCGGGTGGACAACAGCGCCCCGGCGGGCCTGCCGTTCGCCATCCCGGTCGAGGTCCAGCGGCAGCCCGGTGCCCCGGCGGCGACGGTCACCGCGCTGACCGTCCAGCTGTCGTACGACGGTGGGAAGACGTGGCGCACGGCACCGGTGCAGCGGGTCGGCACGCGGTGGGTGGCCGCCGCGTGGCACCCGGCCGGCCCGGGGCACGTCTCGCTGCGGGCCACCGCCCGGGACAGCGCCGGCAACACGGTGACCCAGCAGATCATCCAGGCGTACCGCCTGCGGTGAGCTGACCGGTGACGGCGTTGCGGGCCCGGCGGGCACCCGCCGGGCCCGCAACCACGGCCGG
>NZ_LRQV01000262.1 GCF_001567585.1 Micromonospora rosaria | reverse complement strand
CGGCACTGGCCCCCGGTTCCGTCGATCTGCTGCTCCCCGCACACGCGGGGGTGATCCCGCCTCCGTCCACGCCTGGAACCCCGGGTGCGACTGCTCCCCGCACACGCGGGGGTGATCCTCGGTCAGAGCGAGCGGTCCACGTGAGATGCACCTGCTCCCCACACGCGGGGGTGATCCCGGCGTGCCGAACCCGAACGGCGCGCAACCCAGCTGCTCCCCGCACACGTGGGGGTGATCCCAGGTGGCCGAACTTGCTCGGGCCGGACGAGTGCTGCTCCCTGCACATTCGGGGGTGATCCGTGCACCGGCATGATCGTCGCGCTGTCAGGGGCATGTGGCGGGGCCGGCGGGACGGCGTGTCGCGGGCCGGGGCGGTATCGCGTTGGCGGGGTATACCTGCCAGGAATTTATATACCCGAGTGGTATTCGGCTCACAACCGATACGCCGACCTGACACCTCACGCCGCCGCGTGCGTCGAGCCTCTCCCCGCACATGCGGGGTGATCCGGGTTCCCGCGCCAACGACGACGCGATCCACTCCTGCTCCACACATGCGCGGGGTGATCCTGGCTGAGAATCAGACCAACGGGCGCTCAGGGAACCGCGCGGGTGCCTCCTCAAGGGACGTTGGAGGGAAACGGCCCCTCTGGGGGCCGGAATCTTCCAAGGTCTTCCGCATGACCGTCGTCCTGATGACCGTCGTCCTGCCCTGCGGGACGTCGTCAACGAGCAGGCCCCGGTACGAGTCCCGCGTACGCCGGGATGCGTGCTGTCGCCACCGGAGCTTCCGGCGGCGGCGGACCATGCGTGCCCTGGACGGGGCGGTCGGCTACGCAGTCGTGTCGGGGTGGTGCGGGGCCGAGGTGGGTCGCCACATCGGTCGGAGGACGGGACCGCCGTCGGGCAGGGCCAGCGGCTGGCCGTGGTCGTGGAAGCCGTGGCGCAGGTAGAGCCGGCGGCTGCGTTCGGTCGAGGCTTCGAGGTACGTCGGCAGGCCGTCGGCGTCCGCTTCGCGGAGGCGGTGGACGAGCATCGCGCCGCCGACGCCGTGGCCGCGTTGGTCAGGTCGGACGCCCATCGACGCGAGGTACAGGTGGGGTTCGCGGGGGTGGCGGGCGGTGACCGTCTCGGTGACCGTCGCCAGTCGCCGCGTGACGGGGGCGTCCGGGGGCGGGGCCGCCGCCGACGGCGCGGCCGGGTCCGGCGGGGTGGGGGTGGCGGTCGGGCGTACCCACATCGACACTCCGGCCAGGGTGCCGTCGGGGAGTTCGGCGACGGTGATCTGGTCGTCGCGGACGGCGGCGTGCATCAGGGCCTGGAACATCGGCGCGGTGCGCGTGGCTCGTTCCGCCGGGTCGGGCAGCACCCAGCACAGGACGACCTCGTCGGCGAAGGCGGCGACGCAGGCAGGCACGAGGGCGTCGATGTCGGCGGGTACGGCGAGCCGGACGCGGACGGCGGCGGAGGGGGTCACGGTCGCTCCTCGGTCGGTGACTGTCACCTCCGATGCTGGCGGGCCGGCCATCCGTCAGGGAGTACTTTCGTCACGGCGAGCGGGGTGACGAAAAGGGGTGCCGGATGGCCGGGGCGCGGTGTGTGGAGTGTGGTGACGGGCTGCCGCCCGGATCCGGCCAGGGGCGGCCCCGGCGGTACTGCTCGCGGGGCTGCCAGGCGCGGGCGTACCGCCGCCGTCGGGACCGGGGACGGACCGTGCGGTCGCGGCGACCGGCCGGGGCCCGGGACGGCGACGGCGTCGACACCCGGGACGACCTGGTGCGCGTCGCGGTCCGGCTGGCCGACGCCGACGGGCTCGACGCGGTGTCGGTGCGCGCCGTGGCGCACCGCGCCGGGCTCACCCCGGACGCGGTCTACCGATGGGTACGCAACCGGGACGACCTGCTCGGGGCGATGGCCGAGCAGGTGCTCGACAGCGGCCGGACGCCCGACAAGGAGCAGGGGACGCCGCGTGAACGGCTCTGCCGGGCGGCCCGCGCGGAGTGGTCGCTGTACCGGCGGCACCCGTGGCTGTTGACCGTCCTCGCGACCACCCGGCCGCCGGTCGGTCCGGGGGTCCTGGCGCTGATCGACGGTACCGTGACGGCGCTCACCGACGCCGGGTACGACCTGCCGGACGCCCTGGCCGGCTACCTCGCGCTGAGCGGCTACGTGCAGGGTATGGCGCTGCTGCCCGTGACCGAGCGGGCCGAACGCGAGGCCGGCGGCGCGGCCTGGGGTACCTGGTGGAGCGGCACCTTCGCGCTGCTGGAACGCACCGGGCGGACCCGGGGGCGGGACTGGCTGACCGCCACCCGGCCGGACCCGACGGCCGACCCGGACCCGCAGGTGGCGCAGTGGTTCGAGTTCGGCCTGGCCCGCCTGGTCGACGGCCTGGTACCGGCGTGACGGGCTGACGGCGGCGTCGGGGTCGACGGCGGCATCGGGGTCGACGGCGGCGTCGGGTGCGGTTGGGCCCGGTGCCACGGCCCGGTGCCATGGCCCGGTGCCATGGCCCGGCGCGCACCGCCCCGGGGCCGCGTGCCGCCGGGCGGAGCCGGTCGGGTGCGGTCCGGCTCCGCCCGGCGGCGGGTCAGCAGGTCCGGCCCTGCCGGAAGGCGCGCTCGACGAACGACGCCGGCCCGACCTGGAAGTAGCCGACGCCCGGCCGGACGGGGTGCCCGGTGAACAACTCGACCCGGGACCCGTGGCGGACCAGGTAGGCGGTGGCGGTGCCGGCGTCGTTGCCGATCAGGGCGCCGCGCGGGCCGTAGATCGTTTCGAGGTGGTCGAACGACATGCCCACGGCGGCTCCGGCCGGGGAGCGCGGCGGGGCGGTCGCCGTGCCGATCGCGACCAGCCGTCCGCTCTGGAAGGTCAGCAGGATCACGCCGGCCCACTCGCCGGTGGCACCGGCGTCGACCACGGTGCCGCAGACCGGCGCGGTCCAGTCGATGAGCCCGGCAGCCGTCAACTGGTCGAGGCGGGCACCGACGAGGTACGGGCCGGCGCCCTGGACGCTGAGCACGTCCGTCTGCGCCGACGCGGTCCGCCCGGCGGCGGCCGGTGGGGCACCCGGCCCGACCCCGGCGGCGGCCGGCGGAGCGCCCGGCCCGACCCAGGCGAGGGCGGGTGGGGCACCGGGGCCGGCCCAGGCGAGGGCCGGGGCGGTCCGGGTGGGGGCGGCGTGGGCCG
>NZ_LRQV01000261.1 GCF_001567585.1 Micromonospora rosaria | reverse complement strand
GGGGGCGCGGGCCGGGTCGGGGGCGCGGGCGGCGGACGCCGCGCCGGGTCCGGCGGATGTCGTGCCGGGACGCGCCGGCCCGTCATGACGTACCCCGGGGCTTGCTGACAGAATTGCCGGCATGTCCGACGCTCCCGCCCGTCCCCGCGTCCTCTCCGGCATCCAGCCGACCGCCGACTCGTTCCACCTCGGCAACTACCTGGGCGCGGTCCGGCACTGGGTGGCCCTCCAGGACAGCCACGACGCGTTCTACTGCGTGGTGGACCTGCACGCGATCACCGCCGGCCACGACCCGGCGGTGCTGCACCAGCGGACCCGGCGGGCCGCCGCCCAGTTGCTCGCCGTCGGGATCGACCCGGAGCGCAGCACCCTGTTCGTCCAGTCCCAGGTGCCCGAGCACCCGCAGCTCGCCTGGATCCTGGGCTGCATCACCGGGTTCGGCGAGGCCGGCCGGATGACCCAGTTCAAGGACAAGTCGCAGAAGCAGGGCAGCGACCGGGCCAGCGTCGGCCTGTTCACGTACCCGATCCTCCAGGCCGCCGACATCCTGCTGTACCAGGCCGACGCGGTGCCGGTGGGGGAGGACCAGCGTCAGCACCTGGAGCTGAGCCGGGACCTGGCCCAGCGGTTCAACACCACCTTCGGCGCGACCTTCACCGTCCCGGCGGCGCACATCGTCAAGGACACCGCGAAGATCACCGATCTCCAGGAGCCGAGGGCGAAGATGTCCAAGTCCTCCTCCGCGCCGGGCGGCATCATCGACCTGCTGGAGGACCCGGCCCGCTCGGCCAAGAAGATCCGCTCGGCGGTCACCGACACCGGCCGGGAGATCGTCTTCGACGCCGAGGCCAAGCCCGGCATCGCCAACCTGCTCACCATCTACTCCGCGCTCAGCGGTCGGGGCATCGACGACCTGGTCGGCGCGTACGCCGGCAAGGGGTACGGCGACCTGAAGAAGGACCTCGCCGAGGTGGTGGCGGAGTTCGTCCGCCCGATCCAGGCCCGCACCCAGGGGTACCTCGACGACCCGGCGCAGTTGGACAAGCTGCTCGCCACCGGGGCGGAGAAGGCCCGCGCGGTGGCCGGCGCGACGCTGCGCACCGCGTACGAACGGGTCGGGTTCTTCCCGCCGGTCCGGGGCGAGTGACGCCACGGCGGCGGAGGTGAACGGGTCGGTACGCGAAGGGGTGGCGCGGGGCATGGAGCGCGGCGAGGGGTTGCCGGCGACGGGCGGCACGATCCAGATTGGGGTCGCGGTGGACATCCCCGAGCCGTGGGGCGCGGTGCTGACCCGGCGTCGCGCCGAGGCGGGCGACCCGCAGGCGGCGGACATCCCGGCCCACGTCACCCTGCTCGGCCCGACCGAGATCGCGGTGGCCGCCCTGCCGGCCGTCGAGGCGCACCTGGCCGCCGTCGCCGCCGCCCACCTCCCGTTCACCCTGCACCTGCGGGGCACCGGCACGTTCCGGCCGGTCACCCAGGTGGTGTTCGTCGCGGTGGCGGCCGGGATCAGCGAGTGCGAACTGCTGGCCGCCGCGATCGGCTCCGCCGCCGAGCTGCACCGGGAGGCCCGGTTTCCGTACCATCCGCACGTCACCGTCGCCCAGGACGTCGCGCCCGAGGCGCTCGACCAGGCGTACGAGGACCTGGCCGACTTCTCGGCGATCTTCGAGGTGGAGGCGTTCACCCTCTTCTCGCACAGCGGACAGACGCGGTGGCAGCCGCGCCGGGACTTCCGGCTCGGCGGCTGACCTCTCGTGGCCGAGCGGTCGGCCGCACCCGGGCGGACGATCGGCGAGGATGACAGCGTGGAACTTCTGGGGCGGCTGGGTGCCGGCATCGACCGCCGGTTGACCGCCGCACGCCGCCGCTCCGGGCTCTTCGACCACGTCTGGCGGGCCGTCGAACTGTACGGCGAGGTGCTCGGCGCCCGCCTGGCCGCCGCGATCGCGTACTACGGCTTCTTCGCGGCGTTCGCGCTGGCGCTGGTGGCGTACTCGGTCTTCGGCGCGATCCTGGAGGACAACGACGAGGTCAGCGCCGCCGCGGCCCACTTCCTCCGGGAGAACCTGCCGTTCCTCGACCCCGGCCAGATCGCCCAGAGCAGCGGTACCGTCGGGGTGGTCGGCCTGGTCATCCTGGTCTTCACCGGGATCGGCTGGATCGAGGCGATCCGCTCCTCCCAGCGGCTGATGTACGGGCTCAACCAGCAGCCCGGCAACCTGGTGGTCCGCCGCCTGGTGGACCTGGTGGTGATGATCGGGGTCTTCCTGCTGCTCGGCGTCTCGGTGGCCGCCGTCGACGCGCTGGAGTCGCTGCTGCGGTTCCTGTTGCGCAGCACCGGCTCGATCGGGCTGACCACGGTCAGCGCGGTGCTGAGCGTCCTGGTCAACGCGGTGCTGGCGGTCGCGTTGCTGGTGGCGGTGCCCCGGCTGCGGATGAGCCGACGCCGGCTGCGGCCGGTGGTGCTGGTCGTCGCGGTCGGCATCACGCTGTTGAACACCGTGGGCCGGTTCTACGTGGTGCGCACCGAGCGGAACCCGGCGTACGCGGTGGTCGCCGGGGCCGTCGGGCTGCTGCTCTACCTGTACCTGCTCAACCAGCTGATCCTCTTCGGCGCGGCGCTCGCCGCCACCAGCCCCCGGGGTCGGGTGGTGGACCTGGCGGCGGCGCCCGCGCCAACGCCCTGGGCCCGGGACCTCGACGGGGAGGCCGATCCGGGTGCTCCCGGCGGAGCGGGGTGACTGCTCCTCCCCGGGACGCCTAAAGCGTTCATTTAGGGCAAAATGCGCGCGGGGTTTCACGTTCCCGGCCGATGATGAGCCGGTGGGCGCACTAGTGACGTTGGACCTGCCGGACGACTCGCCGATGTTCGACCTACCGTGGATCATCACCTTCGGCCCGCTCAGCGACGCCGACGAGTGGGAACCGGTGGTCTGCGGGCCGTACGAGCGACCGCACGCGCTCGCCCTGGCCGAGGCGGTGGTCGCCGAGGAACAGTTGATGGCGGTGGTGGAGCCGCTGCTGCCGGCGGTCTCCGCCGACGAGATCCGGACCGAGATCGCCGCCGCCCAGGCCGCCGCCGAGTCCGAGCCGGACGGCCTGGACGAGGTCGACCTGTACGGCGACTACGAGGAGACCGTCGACGAGGAGCAGGACCGGCTCACCGAGGCGGAACGGCACGCCCAGCCGCTGACCGCCCCCAGCGAGGCCGACCTGCGCGCCGGGTTCCACCGGATCGCCGCCATGCTCACCGGCCGCGACACCTGACCCGCGCCGCCCCGGTGCCCCGCGCCGCCGCCCCGCGCCGTTCCGGGGGTGTGAGAAGGGGCCCCTTCTCGACCGTATGCGTTAAGAGTTCCTAACTAAATGATGATGGGCGTGTCCTTTGGACGTGAGGATCGTTCTGT
>NZ_LRQV01000260.1 GCF_001567585.1 Micromonospora rosaria | reverse complement strand
CTCTGTGGAGGGTTTGTTGGGCTGCCAGGCATGGCCTGGTGCCGCATACCGTCGGCCGGTGGGTCGGGTCTTGGTGTGGTGCTGTGGGTTGTGGGTTGGTCGTTTGTTGAGAATTGCACAGTGGACGCGAGCATCTTTGTGGTCAAGTTGTCAAGGGCGAACGGTGGATGCCTTGGCACCAGGAGCCGATGAAGGACGTGGGAGGCCGCGATAGGCCTGGGGGAGCTGTCAACCAAGCTGTGATCCCAGGGTGTCCGAATGGGGAAACCTGGCATCAGTCATGTGATGTCACCCGCACCTGAATTCATAGGGTGTGTGGGGGGAACGCGGGGAAGTGAAACATCTCAGTACCCGTAGGAAGAGAAAACAATTGAGTGATTCCGTGAGTAGTGGCGAGCGAAAGCGGATGAGGCTAAACCGGTTGCGTGTGATACCTGTCAGGGGTTGCGTGGTCGGGGTTGTGGGACCCTGCTCAACAGGCTGACACCTGTTGGAGGAGTGAGAAAGCCAGTTGCTAGCTGAACAGTCTGGGAAGGCTGACCGTAGACGGTGAGAGTCCGGTAGGTGAAAGTGGCTGGTCTCCTGTGGGTGTTCCCGAGTAGCGGCGGACTCCTGAAATCTGCCGTGAATCTGCCAGGACCACCTGGTAAGCCTAAATACTTCCTGGTGACCGATAGCGGACGAGTACCGTGAGGGAATGGTGAAAAGTACCCCGGGAGGGGAGTGAAATAGTACCTGAAACCGTTCGCCTACAATCCGTCGGAGCCTTGCGGGGTGACGGCGTGCCTTTTGAAGAATGAGCCTGCGAGTTAGTGGCATGTGGCGAGGTTAACCCGTGTGGGGGAGCCGTAGCGAAAGCGAGTCTGAATAGGGCGATTCAGTCGCGTGTCCTAGACCCGAAGCGGAGTGATCTAGCCATGGGCAGGCTGAAGCGCGGGTAAGACCGCGTGGAGGGCCGAACCCACCAACGTTGAAAAGTTGGGGGATGACCTGTGGTTAGGGGTGAAAGGCCAATCAAACTCCGTGATAGCTGGTTCTCCCCGAAATGCATTTAGGTGCAGCGTCGTGTGTTTCTTGCCGGAGGTAGAGCACTGGATGGTCTAGGGGGCCCACAAGCTTACCGAAATCAGCCAAACTCCGAATGCCGGTAAGTGAGAGCGCGGCAGTGAGACTGCGGGGGATAAGCTTCGTAGTCGAGAGGGAAACAGCCCAGATCACCAGCTAAGGCCCCTAAGCGTGTGCTAAGTGGAAAAGGATGTGGGGTCGCATAGACAACCAGGAGGTTGGCTTAGAAGCAGCCACCCTTTAAAGAGTGCGTAATAGCTCACTGGTCAAGTGGTTCCGCGCCGACAATGTAGCGGGGCTCAAGTACACCGCCGAAGCTGTGGCATTCACATTTTTACTTCGCGGGAGCCTTCGGGTTTCTGTGCAGGTGTGTGGATGGGTAGGGGAGCGTCGTGCCGGGGGTGAAGCAGCCGAGTGATCGAGTTGTGGACGCGGCACGAGTGAGAATGCAGGCATGAGTAGCGAAAGAAGGGTGAGAAACCCTTCCGCCGGATGACCAAGGGTTCCAGGGCCAGGTTAATCCGCCCTGGGTGAGTCGGGACCTAAGGCGAGGCCGAGAGGCGTAGTCGATGGACAACGGGTTGATATTCCCGTACCCGCGAAGGAGCGCCCGTGATGAACCTCGTTGTGCTAACCACCCGAGCTGCTGGATGCCTTCGGGCTGATGGTGGGGAGGCTGGGAACCTGGCGGGTAGTAGTCAAGCGATGGGGTGACGCAGGAAGGTAGCTGAGCCCGGCCGGTGGTTGTGCCGGGGTAAGCGTGTAGGCCGTGTTGTAGGCAAATCCGCAACACATGATGGCTGAGACGTGATGCCGAGCCGATTCAGGTGAAGTCAGTGATCCTATGCTGCCGAGAAAAGCCTCTAGCGAGTTCCGAGCGGCCCGTACCCCAAACCGACACAGGTGGTCAGGTAGAGAATACCAAGGCGATCGGGTGAACTGTGGTTAAGGAACTCGGCAAATTGCCCCCGTAACTTAGGGAGAAGGGGGGCCGGAGACGTGAAGCCCCGTGCGGGTGGAGCGTTGTATGGCCGCAGAGAGCAGGGGGAAGCGACTGTTTACTAAAAACACAGGTCCATGCGAAGAAGTAATTCGATGTATATGGACTGACGCCTGCCCGGTGCTGGAACGTTAAGGGGACCTGTTAGCTCTTCGGGGCGAAGCGGAGAACTTAAGCGCCAGTAAACGGCGGTGGTAACTATAACCATCCTAAGGTAGCGAAATTCCTTGTCGGGTAAGTTCCGACCTGCACGAATGGCGTAACGACTTCCCCACTGTCTCAACCACAGGCCCGGCGAAATTGCAGTACGAGTAAAGATGCTCGTTACGCGCGGCAGGACGAAAAGACCCCGGGACCTTTACTATAGCTTGACATTGGTATTTGAGTTAGCTTGTGTAGGATAGGTGGGAGCCGGTGAAGTCCATACGCCAGTATGGGTGGAGGCAATCTTGAAATACCACTCTGGTTGATTCGGGTATCTAACTTCGGGCCGTTATCCGGTTCAGGGACAGTGTCTGGTGGGTAGTTTAACTGGGGCGGTTGCCTCCTAAAAGGTAACGGAGGCGCCCAAAGGTTCCCTCAGCCTGGTTGGCAATCAGGTGTTGAGTGCAAGTGCACAAGGGAGCTTGACTGTGAGACTGACAGGTCGAGCAGGGACGAAAGTCGGGACTAGTGATCCGGCACTTGCGTGTGGAAGCGGTGTCGCTCAACGGATAAAAGGTACCCCGGGGATAACAGGCTGATCTTCCCCAAGAGTCCATATCGACGGGATGGTTTGGCACCTCGATGTCGGCTCGTCGCATCCTGGGGCTGTAGCAGGTCCCAAGGGTTGGGCTGTTCGCCCATTAAAGCGGTACGCGAGCTGGGTTTAGAACGTCGTGAGACAGTTCGGTCTCTATCCGCCGTGCGCGTAGGATACTTGAGAAGGGCTGTCCCTAGTACGAGAGGACCGGGACGGACGAACCTCTGGTGTGCCAGTTGTCCCGCCAGGGGCACGGCTGGTTGGCTACGTTCGGAAGGGATAACCGCTGAAAGCATCTAAGCGGGAAGCTCGCTTCAAGATGAGGTATCCCACCACATTCGTGTGGGTAAGGCCCCCAGTGAGACGACTGGGTTGATAGGCCGGAGATGTAAGCTCGGTAACGGGTTGAGTTGACCGGTACTAATAGGCCGAGGACTTGACTACGAAGCTGCTACGCGTCCACTGTGCAACTCTTGACAAGCGAACAGCAGACCCGTGTTGGGTGTTGTTTGATATGTCGATAGGGTTACGGCGGTTATGGCGGAGGGGAAACGCCCGGTTACATTCCGAACCCGGAAGCTAAGCCTTCCAGCGCCGATGGTACTGCACTCGGGAGGGTGTGGGAGAGTAGGACGCCGCCGGACATTCTTC
>NZ_LRQV01000259.1 GCF_001567585.1 Micromonospora rosaria | reverse complement strand
TGCCGGCGCGTGGGGGGCGGGCCGGGTCGAGGCGGCGGCGTCCGCCTCACCGTCGGGCCGGCCCGGCGGGTCGGCGGGGGCCGGTTCGGCCGGGTCGGGCACGAGCGGCGTGGGGGTGGCCGTCGCGCCGGACGGCCGGTACGCGGCCGGCTGGCTGCCCACCGGCATCGGGATCACCACCGGGCCGACCGACGGCGTCGGCATGAACGGCGTGCCGCTGTCGGGCACGGCGGTGCTGCCGATCGTGGCGGAACCGGTGCTGACGGCGGCGAGCATCGGCATCGTCGCGGTGCCGGCCAGCAGGGCGACGGTGAGCAGGTAGCCCCGGCTCGGGCCGGTCGGGCCGGCCGCCCGGTGGGCGCCCACCACCCGGCGGTACCCGGCCGGACGGTGGCGGACGGACAGCGACGCACCGGATCTTCCACCGCGTTCGGACACCGTTTCCCCCTCGTGGACCAGCGGTGCGGCGACGACAGCCCGGTGACCGGTGAACCCGAACACCACGAAACCGGAAAACTGCTCGGATCAGTGCCATCCCGCACCAATCAGCGTGAACCAGTGACGCTCGGTTGACCAGCCCCGTACAGCGTGTCGACACGCCGAGGGTGTCAAGCCCCGTTCCGCAAGCCGGCAATGGTCGTTAAGGCGCCGGTAAATGCCTCGTGGGACGGCCGTACTGTGGGCCCGCTCACCTCTCTGCGAATATGGACCTCGACGGCAACGCAGCCGTGACCTCCGCGCACCCTCGCGACAGGCACGGCTGAGACGCCGGCTCCCGAGCCAGGCTCGTCACCCGAGCGTGGTTCACGCCGCGCGGCAACCCCACCCGGGCCAGGCGCGGCAGCCAGGACCGGACCGGCGCCAGCCGGGCCGGCGCACGAGTTGCGTGGCCGGGTGACCCCCCGTTGCCGACGCAGACACGACAGGGGAGAGACGCATGGCAAAGGGCGATCCCGGGGTCACCACCCGCGGTACGCGGGCCGCACCGCGGTCCAGGAAGAGCACCGGCACCAGGAAGCGCGCCGACGGCACGACAGATCTGGTCCAACTGCTCACCCCCACCGGTGAGCGGATCGACGCCGTGACCGGACCGGACGGCGTCGAGTATCGGGTCGACTTCACCGACGAGGAGTACCGCGGCCTGTACCGCGACCTCGTGCTGGTGCGCAAGCTCGACGCCGAGGCGACGGCCCTGCAACGGCAGGGCGAGCTGGGCCTGTGGGCGAGCCTGCTCGGTCAGGAGGCGGCGCAGGTCGGCTCCGGGCGGGCGCTGCGCACGCAGGACATGGCCTTCCCGACCTACCGCGAGCACGGGGTGCTCTACTGCCGGGGCATCGACCCGATCATGCCGCTCGGCCTGTTCCGCGGCGTCGACCAGGGCGGCTGGGACCCGAACGAGTTCAAGTTCAACATGTACACGATCGTGATCGGGGCGCAGACCCTGCACGCGACCGGCTACGCCATGGGCGTCACCATGGACGGCAAGACCGGGACCGAGGACGGCGAGGCGGTGATCGCCTACTTCGGCGACGGCGCCAGCAGCCAGGGCGACGTCAACGAGGCGTTCGTCTGGGCCAGCGTCTTCAACGCCCCGCTGGTCTTCTTCTGCCAGAACAACCAGTACGCCATCTCGGAGCCGCTGGAGCGGCAGACCCGGGTGCCGCTGTACCAGCGGGCCGCCGGGTTCGGCTTCCCCGGCATCCGGGTCGACGGCAACGACGTGCTGGCCACGTACGCGGTGACCCGGCACGCGCTGGACAACGCCCGGCTCGGCCAGGGCCCCAGCATGATCGAGGCGTACACGTACCGGATGGGGGCGCACACCACCTCCGACGACCCGACCCGGTACCGGATCGCCAGCGAGGTCGAGGCCTGGCAGGCCAAGGACCCGATCGCCCGGATGAAGGCGTTCCTGGAGCAGCAGCAGATCGCCGACGAGGGCTTCTTCGCCGAGATCGACGAGCAGGCCCGCACCGAGGCGGTGGACCTGCGGGAGCGGGTGCTCGCCATGCCCGACCCGGAACCGGTGACGATGTTCGACCACGTCTACCCCACCGGCTCGCCGGAACTCGACGCGCAGCGTGCCCAGTTCACCCGGTACCTGGACTCGTTCGAGGGGAGTGCCCACTGATGGCCACGGAGACGCTCACCCTCGGCAAGGCCCTCAACACCGGTCTGCGCCGGGCCCTGGAGAACGACCCGAAGGTCGTCATCATGGGCGAGGACGTCGGCAAGCTCGGCGGCGTCTTCCGGATCACCGACGGCCTCCAGAAGGACTTCGGCGACCAGCGGGTGATCGACACCCCGCTGGCCGAGTCCGGCATCATCGGCACTGCGGTCGGCCTGGCCGTCCGGGGGTACCGGCCGGTCTGCGAGATCCAGTTCGACGGCTTCGTCTACCCGGCGTACGACCAGATCGTGTCCCAGGTGGCGAAGATGCACTACCGCTCCCGGGGCAAGCTGAACATCCCCATGGTGATCCGGATCCCCTTCGGGGGCGGGATCGGGGCGGTGGAGCACCACTCCGAGTCGCCGGAGGCGTACTTCGCGCACACCGCCGGCCTGAAGGTGGTGAGCTGCGCCAACCCGCAGGACGCGTACGTGATGATCCAGCAGGCGATCGCCTCGGACGACCCGATCGTTTTCCTGGAGCCGAAGCGGCGCTACTGGGAGAAGGGCCCGGTCGACCTGGACGCCCCGCTGGCCGAGGCGTACCCGTTGCACTCCGCCCGGGTGGCGCGGGCCGGCACGCACGCCACCCTGCTGGCGTACGGGCCGATGGTGCGGACCTGCCTGGACGCCGCGACCGCCGCCGCCGAGGACGGCCGGGAGCTGGAGGTCGTCGACCTGCGGACCCTCTCCCCGCTGGACCTGACCGCCGCGTACGAGTCGGTGCGACGCACCGGCCGCGCGGTGGTGGTGCACGAGGCGCCGGGCAACCTGGGCCTGGGCGCGGAGATCGCGGCCCGGATCACCGAGGAGTGCTTCTACTCGCTGGAGTCCCCGGTGCTGCGGGTGACCGGCTTCGACACCCCCTACCCGGCCGCCCGGGTGGAGGAGGAGTACCTGCCCGACCTCGACCGCGTGCTCGACGCCGTCGACCGCACCTTCGGCTGGTGAGCGACGTGTCCCGGATCAAGGAGTTCAACCTGCCCGACCTGGGTGAGGGGCTGACCGAGGGAGAGATCCTCGCCTGGTTGGTCAAGGTCGGCGACGTCATCGAGCTGAACCAGCCGATCGTCGAGGTGGAGACGGCCAAGGCGGCCGTGGAGATCCCGGCGAAGTGGGCCGGGCGGGTGCAGTCGATCTTCCACGAAGCGGGCACCACGGTGGAGGTCGGTACCCCGATCATCGCGATCGACACCGACCCGGACGCCGGCCCGATCGAGGAGTCGACCACCGGCGCACCGGACGCCGCGCTGCCCACCCCGTCGCCGGCCGCGCTGGCGGCGGTCGAGGTGGCCCCGAGCGAGGGCGCGGTCGAGCCGGGCCTGATCGGCGGCCCCGCCCCGGGCGGACGGACCGCCGTGCTGGTCGGCTACGGCCCGCGTACCACGGCGG
>NZ_LRQV01000258.1 GCF_001567585.1 Micromonospora rosaria | reverse complement strand
ACCCGGCCGGGCGGCAGGGGCGGCGGGTACATCATGGTGCCCCGGGCCTCGTCGCTGGCCAGGAAGCTGCCGAGGGCGACGCTGCCGGCCACCGCTGCCAGCACCGCCGAGACCGCCGGCGCGGCCGAGGAGCGGTTGCGGCTGGCGTCGCGGACCGCGATCCGGGGGGCGAGCGGCAGGGCCCGTCCGGCCCGGGCGATCGCCCCCAGCAGCGTCGGGGTGCAGCAGACCAGGCCGAGCTCACCGAGGACCAGACCGACCAGGAGCACGGTGGGGACGCTGCGGGCCGCACCGGTCGCCGCGATCGCGGTGCCGCCGCCGACGAGCAGCACCCCGACCACCAGCCACCGACGGCGGTGCGGCGGCGTGGTCCGCCGCCCGGCCAGGCCGGCGACCACGTCCTGCCGGGCGGCGGTCCAGGCCGGCGCGAGGGCGGCGAGCACCCCGGCGGTGACCGCCACCCCGGCGATCAGCGCCAGCGCCTCCGGCCAGATCCGGTAGCCGCCCATCCGCTGCTGGAGGAGGTACTGCTCGACCAGGGGCCGGCCGGCCAGCGCGGCGGCGACCCCGAGGACCACCCCGGTCACCGCGCCCGCGCATCCCAGCACCACCCCGTCGGCGAGCACGATCCGGCGCAGGTGCCGGGGGTCGCCCCCGGCGACCGCGACCAGGGCGAGGTCCCGGCGGCGACGCCGTACCCCGACCGCGAACGCGGGCCCGACCAGCAGCACCACCTCCAGCAGGCCGAGCCCGGCCACCAGGACCACGTTGCCGGTCTGCTCGGCGCTGAGCGACGACGACAGGTCCGGGGCCGGGGTGGTGGGGTGGACGGCGCCGGGCACCGGTTCCCGGGCGGTGATCGTGACGCCGTGCCGGTTGAGCCGGTCGACCAGGTCCGCGTCGGGTGGCGCCGGCAGGTCGACCAGCCAGGTGACCTGCGGGCCGGCGACGGGGCCCGGGGGGACCGCCGACGGGTGCAGGGCGAAGACCACCCCCAGGCCGTCGGCGAACTCCACCGTCCCCACCACGGTGAACGTCCGGCCGCCGCCGGTGATCCGGTCGCCGTGGCCCACGCCCAGCCGGCGCTGGGCGGCCCGGCTGGGCGCGACCTCGTCCGCGGCGGCCGGGGCGCGCCCGGACAGCAGCCGGCCCGGTCCCCGGGCGAGCGGGTCGGCGAGGTCCAGCGCCCGCGCCTCGAACGTCTCGACCCGATCGCCGGTGTCGACGGTGAGCGACGTCCACCAGCGCACCGGGCTGGCCCGGCTGCCGGCCGGCAGCAGGTCGGTGACCTCCGCCAGGGTGCCGGGCCGGTTCCGGCCGACCGCCTCGCCCGCCCGGGGTCGCCAGTCCGTGCCCCACGGGTTCTGGTGTAGGGCGGTGTCGCTGACGAACGTCAGCTCGGCGTCGGCGGCACCGAGGCGCCGGTCGATCTGCTCGGCCCGGGTCAGCTCGCCCATGTCGACGCTGACCGCGGCGAAGCTCAACGCCAGCACCGGCAGGGCGATCATGGTGAGGACCAGCGCGGTACGGCCCCGGGCCCGCAGCGCCTCCCGGCGGGCGATGCGCAGCGCGGCCCGCCACGACCCGACCGTGCCGGTGAGGCGCCCGTACCGGCTGCCCGGCCGGTGCCCGACCGTGCCGGACCGGGTCACCGGCCGCTGCCGCTGAGCAGGTGCTCGACGCCGGCCAGGGGAGCGGTGGAGTCGACCATGGTCCCGTCGCGCAGGAAGACCACCCGGTCGGCCCAGCCGGCGTGCCGGGCCTCGTGGGTCACCAGCACCCCGGCGGCGCCCGCGTCGACCCGGCGGCGCAGCAGGTGCAGCACCGCCTCCCCGGTCTGCGAGTCCAGCGCGCCGGTGGGCTCGTCGGCCAGGACCAGCCGGCGCTCGCCGACCAGCGCGCGGGCGATCGCGACCCGCTGCTGCTGGCCGCCGGACATCTGGTCGGGGAAGCGGTCGCCCAGCTCCGCCAGCCCCACCTCGGCCAGCGCGGCACCGGCGAGCCGGCGGGCCTGCCGGACCCCGGTGCCGTCCAGCTCCAGCGGCAACGCGACGTTCTCGGCGGCGGTGAGGCTGCCGAGCAGGTTCAGGTTCTGGAAGATGTAGCCGATCCGGCGGCGGCGGACCTGGGCCAGCCGGCGGCGGTCGAGCAGGTGCAGGGCGTGGCCCTCGACGCGGACCTCGCCGGTGGTGGGGCTGTCCAGCCCGCCGGCCAGCGCCAGCAGGGTCGACTTCCCCGAGCCGGAGGGGCCCATCACGGCGACCAGCTCGCCGGCGTGGACGGTCAGACTCACCCCGCGCAGGGCCCGGACGGCCGCCTCGCCGCTGCCGTGGGTCCGGTGCACGTCCCGCAGGTCGAGCACCGGGTCGCCGGCCCGGCCACCGACCGGGGTGCCGCCGGCCC
Source organism: Micromonospora rosaria (assembly GCF_001567585.1). Taxonomy (GTDB): domain Bacteria; phylum Actinomycetota; class Actinomycetes; order Mycobacteriales; family Micromonosporaceae; genus Micromonospora; species Micromonospora rosaria. Next base: position 1,225 of record NZ_LRQV01000258.1, on the reverse strand, counting down.
GGCCACCGACCGGGGTGTCGCCCGGTGGCGCCGTCGTCGGGCTCACCGCCGTGCCCCCTCCCCGGACCGGTCCGCCGGGTCCGGGTGGTGGCCGGCGTCGTCCGGCCCCGGCGGACCGGGCGCGGCACGCTCGGTCGGCCGGTACCGGACCAGGCTGGTCTCGCAGTGGTCCAGCCAGCGGATCTCCGCCTCGGCCTGGAACACCATTGCGTCCAGCACCAGCCGCCAGGGCAGGTCCTCCGGCCGGTCGCTGGCGTACTTCAACCGGGTCAACTCCTGCAGGGTGCGCATGGTCGCGGCGCGCTGGGTCTGCACCACCGAGCGGACGTCGATCCCGGGCGTGGTGAGCGCCAGCGCCAGCTTGATCGACAGTTCGTCGCGGGGCCGGTCGGCGCGGCTGACCGGGGTGGCGAACCAGAGCGCCAGGTCGGCCCGGCCGGCCTCGGTGATCTCGTACGGCCGCTGCCCGGCCTCGCTCTCCGGCATCGGGCGGACCAGCCCGTCCCGCTCCAGCCGGGACAGGGTGGTGTAGACCTGCCCGATGTTGAGCGGCCAGGTCGAGCCGGTCGACTCCTCGAACGCGGCCCGGAGCTGGTATCCGTACATCTGGCCGCGTTCGAGCAGGGCGAGCAGCCCGTGACGGATCGACATGGGAACGGAGTATGCATACCTGGTATGGCGCCCGCAACCGCTGGCCGGCCGGCGCGCTCAGCCCGACCGGCCGGGGAAGGCGACGGTGAGCGGGGTCACCCCGGCGGCCCGCCGCCACCGGGTGGCCCGCAGCGCGCAGTCGGTCAGCGCCGCCAGCGCCCGGTTCCGGTCGGCCCCGTTGGTCACCGGCAGGGCGGCCCGCCAGAACGCCCCGGTGCGCTCCTCCACCTCGATCGCCAGCCGCAGCGCGCTGGCCCGGTCGGTCACCGGGAACGGCAGGGCGTACCCGGCCCGGTCGGCGGGGACCGTGCCGCCCCCCGTACTGAGCTGGACGACCAGGGCGTCCCGCCGGGCCCGGTGGGCGTCCTCGGCGGCGCGTGCGGAGCGCCGCCCCGCGTCGGTGAGCTGCACCCCGATCGGCCCGTACGCGTAGATCGCGGCGTACTCGGCGGTGAGCGCCGCGGCCAGGGCCGCGTCGGTGCCGCCGGGGGTCGGCTGGCGGATCATGCGGGCCCCTCCCCTCAGGTGCGCGGCTGCGCGGGTCACTTGAGCGCCTCCACGTGGGTCGCGCGGG
>NZ_LRQV01000257.1 GCF_001567585.1 Micromonospora rosaria | reverse complement strand
CCTGTCGCCCCGGCCGGCCCTGTCGCCCCGGCCGGCGAAGCCGCCCCGACAGGTGCCGTCGCACGGGCCGGCCCCGCCGCCCCGACCGGTGCCGGGACGCCGCTGGGGGCCGGAGCGGCCGGTACCGGTGGTGCGGCACCGGTCGGGGCGGTGACGATGGAGGGCAGCGTGACGGTCGGGGCCAGCATCGTGGCGGCCTGCGGGTCGGCGGGGAGGAGCTGCTCGCGCAGCGCGGCGGCGACCTGCGCCGCGGTCGGCCGGTCCAGGGGTTCCCGGGCCAGGCAGCGCAGGCAGGTACGGGCCACCTCGGGCGGCAGGCCGGGCACGTCGAGCACCTGTGGGGTCGTGTCGGAGGCCAGCGCCTCGCTCAGCTCCTCCCAGGTGTCGGCCGGGTACGGCACCCGCCCGGTCAGGGTCTCGTACAGCAGCACGCCGAGGGAGTAGATGTCGGTGGCCGGCTGGGCGGGGGCTCCGTCCAGGCGTTCCGGGGCCACGTACGCCGGGGTGCCGAAGGTGCCGCCGTCCTCGTCCTCGTCCGGGGCGCCGACCTGGGTGGCGATGCCGAAGTCGAGCACCTTCGCGCCGACCCGGGTCATCATCACGTTGGCCGGGGTGATGTCCCGGTGCACGATGCCGAGCCGGTGCGCGGCGGCCAGCGCGTCGGCCACCTGGGCGCCGATCTCCACCGCCTCCGACCATGGCAGCGGCCCCTCGGTGAGCCGGTCCTCCAGCTCCTCGCCGGTGAGCAGCTCCATCACCACGAACGAGGTGATCGTCCCGTCCGGGGACAGCGTCTCGCCGTAGTCGTGCACCGAGGTCACGTGCGGGTGCACCAGTTGGGCGGCGGCGCGGGCCTCCTCGCGGACCATGTCCCGGAACCGGGCGTCGGCGGCGAGCGACGGGGCGAGCACCTTCAGCGCGACGACCCGGTCGAGCACCTCGTCCCGGGCACGCCAGATCACCGACATGCCACCGGACCCGATCTGGTCCACGAGTCGGTACCTGCGGGCCAGCAACCTGCCGGCTTGCAGCGTCGCCATCAGTGTTCGCACCTGCCTGGGGGTGGGGGCGGTATCAGGTTGCGCGAATGTGTCGGGGCTGTCAACGGCCGGTTCGTCCCATGATCGACGCGGAAGCGCCGGACCTGTCTGGCCGTCCCGGCACCGGACGGGTCCACCCGGAACGTCCGGTCTGCCCCCGCACACCAGGGCCCCGGGCCCCGGCCCGGACCGGGCCCTTTTCCGGCCGTGCCAGGATGAACGACATGGCTCAGGGTCCGGTGGCGTTCGTGCTCGGCGGCGGGGGAGTGCTCGGCGCGGTCGAGGTCGGCATGCTGCGGGCGCTGTTCCGCGCCGGGATCCAGCCCGACCTGGTGCTCGGCACCTCGATCGGGGCGGTCAACGGTGCCCTGGTGGCCGCCGACCCGACCGAGGCGGTCACCGACCGGCTGGTCCGGCTCTGGGCCTCGCCGGAGGCGAGCGAGGTGTACGGCGACTCGGTGGCCCGGCAACTGCGCCGGTTCGCCGCGCGTACCCACCTGCACTCGCCGCGCCCGCTGCGCCGGCTGCTGGAGTCCGAACTCGGCGAGGACGTCACCTTCGCCGACCTGCGGGTGCCGTTCAAGTGCTGTGCGGCGAACATCGAACGCGCCGCCGAGCACTGGTTCGACAGCGGGCCGCTGGTGCCGGCGGTGCTCGCCTCCGCCTCCGTACCGGGGCTGCTGCCACCGACCAAGATCGACGACCAGCACTACGTCGACGGGGGCATCGTGAACTCCATCCCGATCGGCGAGGCGGTCGCCGCCGGGGCGGGCCGGATCTTCGTCCTCCAGGTGGGACGGATCGAACGGGAGCTGACCCCGCCCCGCCGGCCCTGGGAGATCGCCCAGGTCGCGTTCGAGATCGCCCGCCGGCACCGGTTCGCCCGGGAGATGGCCGCCCTGCCCGCCGGGGTGGAGGTGCACGTGCTGCCCACCGGCGGGCTGGAGCCCCGCGACGACACCCCGTGGGCGTACCGGGACATGGCGGCGGTGGGGCGGCGGATCAGCCGCGCCTACACCGCGTCCCGGCGATACCTGGCGAACCTGGAGCGCTGATGCCGTTGCCCCCGCGCTGGGTCCGCCGGCTGGTGCTGGCCCCGGGCGTCGTCCTGTTGGCGTTCCTGGTGGTGACCACGCTGCCGGCCTGGGCGTTCGTCGCCGCGGCGGCCTCCCCGCTGGTGCCGGGGCGACTGCGCCCGCTGCGGCTGCTCTGGATCGGCACCGTCTACCTGGTCTGGGACGCGGTGGCGCTGATCGCGCTCTTCGGGCTCTGGGTCGGCTCCGGCTTCGGCCTGCGCACCCGGGCCCCGGCCGTCCAGCGGGCACACTACGTGCTGGCCGGGGCGTTCCTGCGGGTGCTGTTCTGGCAGGCCCGCTGGACGTTGCGGCTGAGCATCGACATCGTCGGCACCGACCCGGACACCGCGCTGCCCGGCCGGCCCGAACTGGTGCTCTGCCGGCACGCCGGCCCGGGGGACTCGTTCATCCTGATCCACGCGCTGGTGAACTGGTTCTCCCGGGAGCCCCGGATCGTGCTCAAGGCCGCCCTGCAGTGGGACCCGGCGATCGACGTGCTGCTCAACCGGCTGCCCAGCCGGTTCATCGCCCCCCGCCCGGAGGGTCGCGGCTCGGCGGTCGAGCAGATCGGCCACCTCGCCGTCGGGCTGGACGACAACGACGCGTTCGTGATCTTTCCCGAGGGCGGGAACTTCACCCCGCGTCGCCGGTTGAGGGCGATCGCCCGGCTCCGCGCCCGGGGCCACGAACGGATGGCGCTGCGGGCCGAACGGATGCAGCACGTGCTCGCCCCGCAACCCGGTGGGATGCTCGCCGCGCTGGACGCGGCCCCCGACGCCGGGGTGATCTTCGTGGCGCACACCGGCCTGGACCAGATGCTCACCGTCGCCGACGTCTGGCGTGAGCTGCCCATGGACAAGCGCATCGTGATGCGCTTCTGGTCGGTGCCGCCGGAGGAGGTCCCGGCCGGGCGACAGGAACGCATCGACTGGCTGTACGACTGGTGGGGGCGGATCGACGACTGGATCGCGGCCAACCGCGACGGTGACGCGTAGGGTTCTGCCGTGGAGCAGATCAGCGTGGTGACGACGGTGGTGGACGCCCGCTCGGTGGCGGACGTGCTGGCCGCTGCGGCGGTCGCCGGCCGGCTGGCGGCCTGCGCCCAGGTCGGCGGGCAGGTGGACAGCACGTACTGGTGGCAGTCCAACGTGGAGACCACCGCCGAGTGGTCGGTGCAGTTCAAGACCGCGCCGGACCGGGTGGACGCGCTCGTCGCCCAACTCCGCGCCAACCACCCGTACGAGGTGCCGGAGATCCTGGTCACGACCGTGGGCAGCGGCAACCCGGAGTACGCCGCCTGGGTGGTCGAGCACACCCGCCCCTGAGTACCCGCACTCTGGTCAGGGCGGGGGTCGGGCCACGAGGATGGCCGGGTGGACCCGACCGGCTACCCCTGTCCCGCCTGCGGCGCACCGGCTGACCTGCGCGTCGGCTGCTCCGGCTGCGGCCGGCCACCGTACCCGTTGGCCGCCGAGGTGATCCGGCTGGACGGGGAGATCGTCGGGCTCGGCCAGCAGGTCGAGCAGGCCCACCGTGCGTACCGGGACCTCGCCGCCCGGCTGGCGGACGCCCGGAACCGGCGGGCCCACCTGGCCGCCCGGGTCCGGGCCGAGGTGCCGGCCCCGGTCCGGCCGCACCCGGTGGTCGACCCCCGGCGCCCCGCCCCGGCGCCCACCGTGCGCAGCGCGGTCCCGGGGCCGGTCGTCCCGGCACCCACGGTGCGCCCTGCCGTCCCGGGGCCGGTCGTTCCGGTCCCGCCGGCACCGGCCGGGCCGGCACTCCGCTCGGTCACCCCGGTCCCCCGGCCCGCC
>NZ_LRQV01000256.1 GCF_001567585.1 Micromonospora rosaria | reverse complement strand
GCTTTCGGTAGTAAAGGGGCCCCCTCCTAACACCCACCTACTCGGCGTGCGCGCCGGCGCCGGCGCCCGCCGTACCCTCGCCGACCCAGACGGTCTTGGTGTTGCAGAACTCCCGCATGCCCAACGCGGACAACTCCCGGCCGTACCCGGAGTTCTTCACCCCGCCAAACGGCAGCTCCGGAAAGGACGTGGTCATTCCGTTGACGAAGACGTTGCCGGCGTCCAGGTCGGTGGCGAAGCGCTCCTGCTCGTCCGGGTCGGTGGTCCAGGCGTTGGCACCGAGACCGAACGCGGTCCCGTTCGCCACCTCGATCGCCTCGTCGTACGACGACACCCGGTACAGGCCGGCGACCGGGCCGAACACCTCCTCGGCCCACATCCGCATCTGCGGCGTCAGGTCGGTGACCACGGTCGGCGGGTAGTACCAGCCGGGGCCGGTCGGCTTCTCGCCGCCGCAGAGCACCGTCGCGCCCCGCTCCACCGCGTCGCGTACCTGCTCGTGGATCTCGTCCCGGCCGCGTTCGCTGGCGAGCGGGCCGACGTCGGTCGTCTCGTCCATCGGGTCGCCGACCCGCAGCGCCGACATCCGCCCGGCGAACTCCCGGGCGAAGTCGTCGAAGACGTCGGTGTGCACGATGAACCGCTTCGCGGCGATGCAGGACTGGCCGTTGTTCTGGCAGCGGGCGGTGGTGGCGACCTCGGCGGCGGTCGCCACGTCGGCCGAGGGCATCACCACGAACGGGTCGCTGCCGCCCAGTTCCAGCACGGTCTTCTTCAGCTCCCGGCCGGCGATCTGGGCGATCGAGCGGCCCGCGCCCTCGCTGCCGGTCAGGGTGGCCGCGCGGACCCGGGGGTCGCTCAGGATCCGGTCGACCGCGTCGGAGCCGACCAGCAGGGTGCCGAACGCGCCCTGCGGGAAACCGGCCCGGTGGAACAGGTCCTCCAGCAGCAGGGCGGTCTGCGGCACGTTCGAGGCGTGCTTGAGCAGGCCGGTGTTGCCGGCCATCAGCGCCGGCGCGGCGAACCGCATGACCTGCCAGAGCGGGAAGTTCCACGGCATCACCGCGAGCACCGGCCCGATCGGCTGGTACCGGACGAAGGCCCGGGTGGCCCCGACGGCGCGGGCGTCGGCGGGCTCGTCGGCGAGCATCCGGGCGGCGTGGGCGGCGTAGAACCGGGCGGCGGCGGCGCACTTGGTGACCTCCGCCTTCGCCGCCGCGTACGTCTTGCCCATCTCGGTGGTCATCAGCCGGGCGATCTCGTCGCGGTCGGCGTCCAGCCGGTCGGCGGCGGCCCGCAGCCAGTCGCCCCGTTGCGCCAGCGAGGTGCCGCGCAACTGGCGGAACGCCCGGTCGGCCCGCTCGATGGCGGCGTCGACCTGCGCGTCCGACATCGGGTCGTACGTCTTGAGCAGCTCGCCGGTGGCGGGGTTGACGGTGGCGATGGGCATTCTCGTACTCCTGTCACTCGAAGAGTGAGTGGCGCGTGCCCGGCTCCTCCCGGCGTCGGGCGGCCCGGCGGCGCTGGATGACGACCAGGTCGATGACGGCGACCACGGCGAGCACCGCGCAGGCCACCCCGAGCACCGCCAGGCCGGCGCGGAAGGCCAGCACGGCGAAGACGGTCATGGTCACCAGACCGAAGCTGGCGAGCGCGAGGCGGAGGTTCAGCGCGCTGTAGGCGTGCCCCACGGTGCCACGGGCGCGCCGGGGCTGGGATCGCGTCATTGGGTTCAGCTACCCGCGATCGGCGCGGTTAACCGGACCTCACCCGGCGGGCCCGGCGGTGGGCCGGGTCATACCGGCCCGCCTCGACGGGCCGGACGGGCCGCGACGGCGGAGGATGGGACCATGAGCACGCCCCCGGCGGTACCGGTGACCGTCGCCATCACCCGGCAGGTCGACCCCGCACGGACCAGCGAGATGGTGGCGTGGATGCGGGCCGGCTCGGCGCTGGCGGAGGCCTTCCCCGGGTTCCTCGGCGCGGGCTGGGTGCGCCACGCCCCGGGCTCCCCGCAGTGGCACATGCTCTACCGCTTCGCCGACGCCGAGACGCTGCACCACTGGGAGGAGTCGCCGCAGCGACGCTGGTGGCTCACCTCGGCGCAGGGCATGGTCGAGCACACCCGCACCGAGCGGCGGACCGGCATCGAGGGCTGGTTCGACCCGCCGAGGGAGCAGGTCGCCGACCTCGCCGGGGCGACCCGCGTGGCGCTGCCGCCGCCCTCCCCGCCCCGCTGGAAGCAGGCGGTGACGATCTGGCTGGCGTTCTTCCCGCTGAGCCTCACCGCGAACCTGCTGGCCAGCCGGTTGCTCCCGGACGGGTCGCTGGTGGTCCGGACGCTGCTGATCACCCTCTGCCTGACCCCGCTGATGACCTACCTGGTGCTGCCCCGGATCACCCGGGTGCTGCACTGGTGGCTGCACGGGCAGCCCGCGCCCTGGCGGCGGCCCCGCCGCTGACCGGGGGCGCCGCACCCGGCCCGCCGCACCGGCCGGGCCGCCCTCTCTAACACGGGGGCGGCCGGATCTCGCGGGCGTGCCGGATATCCGACAGCAGAACACCGAAGACCCCAGACCACCGCGTACGGTGACCAGGCTGTCGCTCACCGCCGCCGGACCGGGGAAACCATGTCTCGACGCTGGGTCACCACGCTGTTCTGCCTGCTGGCCCTGGTGGCGCTCGCCTGCGAGGGAGACGGCTCGGCCGACCCCCGCCCGTCCGACGACCCGCCGCCCCGGGGCGGCCCCGCCTCCATCGCCGCGATCGGCGACTCGATCACCACCGGGTTCGGGTCCTGCGTGGTCCTCGCCGCCTGCGAGCGCAACTCCTGGTCCACCGGGGACGGGGTCCGGGTGGACAGCCTCTACCGCCGGCTGCTCGACCAGGACCCGGCGATCCGGGGCAGGGCCACCAACCACGCCGAGTCCGGCGCCCGCGCGTCGGCGCTGGCCGGCCAGGCCGAGGCGGCGGTCCGCGCCAAGGCCGACTACGTCACCGTGCTGATCGGCGGCAACGACGCCTGCCGGCGCACCGTCGACGAGATGACCCCGGTGTCGACCTACCGCAAACAGGTCGACCGGGCCCTGCGCACCCTGCGCGAGGGCCGGCCCAAGGCCCGGGTACTGGTGGTCAGCATCCCGAACCTGAACCGGCTCTGGGAGATCGGGCACACCGACAACCGGGCGGTACGCGCCTGGCGCACCGGCATCTGTCCCGCCCTGCTGGCCAACCCCACCTCGACCGAGCCGGCGGACGTGGCCCGCCGGGCGGCGTTCGGCAAGCGGATCGACGCCTACAACGACCAGCTCGCCGCCGCCTGCCGGGCGTACGGGTCCCGGTGCCGGTACGACGGCGGGGCCGTGCACCGGGTCCGTTTCACCCTGGACCAGGTCAACCGGCTGGACTGGTTCCACCCCAGCGTGGCCGGGCAGAACCGGCTGGCCGAGGTGGTCTGGCGGGCCGCCCGGCTCGCCGACTGACCCCGCCCCGCCGACCGGCCCACCACCCGCCCGGTCAGCCCCGGCGGGGGTGTGGGACGCCGCCGGAGCCGTGCTGCCGGTAGAGCTGGCCGGCCCGGCCGGCGAGATCCTTCGTCGCCGACGAGTTGGCCCAGGTGCCGAGGATGATCGCGGCGCCGGGCACCACCTTGGCGAAGACCCGCTTCGCGGCGCGCACCCCGGCCATCTGGGCGAGCCGGACGCCCAGCCGCAGCATGACCCGCCCGAGCGGGCTCTGCGCCCCGGTGCCGAAGAGCGCACCGGCCCGCTCCCGGCCGGCCGCCACCCCGAGCGCGAGTCGCGCGGTTGCGGCCACCTTGTGCACCTTCTGCAGCACCAGCAGGTCCGCGGCCCGGTCGGGGTGCGTCGGGTCGACCCCGTGGGCGGCGGCGACGTGCAGCACCATCCGGGCCTGGGTCCAGGCCAGCACGCCGACGTCGAGCACCGCGCCGGGCAGCCCGGCGGCACCGGAGACGGCACCGGAGAGCC
>NZ_LRQV01000255.1 GCF_001567585.1 Micromonospora rosaria | reverse complement strand
CGTGCACATCGCCGCGATCAACGAGTGGCTGTGACCGACTTCGACACAGGCCCTAAGGGGCACGCCGGACCCGCCTGGTCGACCTCGCCCGCACCGCGGGCGCGAGGTGGGCGATCGAGGAGTGCTTCCAACAGGCCAAGAACGACGCCGGCCTCGACGAGTACCAGGTCCGTGACTGGCGGGCCTGGTACGCCCACATCACCCTCGCGATGGCCGCCCACGCCTGGCTGTCCGTGGCCCGGTCCCTGACCGAAAAGGGGGAACCAGCCCCGACGACGGCATGATGATCGACTACACGGTACCGGAGATCCGAAGACTCCTCACCGCACTCACAGTGCGACACATCCACCAAACCGAGCACGTCTGGGCCTGGTCCCGATGGCGACGACGCCGCCAACACCAAGCCCGCACCAGCCACTACCGACGACGCGGCTACCCCTAACCAACTGCCGTTGCAGTACTAGGCCGGCCCGTCCCGGTCACCCGCCGCCCGGCCGTTCGCGGCGGGAGAGCTTGGCGACGACCGTGTCGTACGACGCGTCGAGCGCCTCCACCAGTTCGTCGGCGGGGATGGTGCCGTCCAGCCGGAGCGTGTTCCAGCCGGCCCGGCCGATGTACGGCATGATCCGGGCGTCGTCCGGGTAGCGGTGCAGCCACTCGTCGGCCACGTCCCGGTTCGGCCCGCACTTGATCCCGATCGTGGCACCGGTCTCGCCCGAGCCGAGGAAGGCGAAGATCCGGCTGCCCACTTTCACCACCTCCTCGCCCGCCCAGGGCCGGTCGAGCCAGGCGCCCGGCTTGGCCAGGCAGTACGCCAGCATCTCGGTGCGGTCCACGGTGGCAGTCCCTCCGGTCGGTTCCCGCCGCTCCTACGCCGAAACGTACGGCATCGACGCGCCGCACGCCCGGTTGCCGGCGATCACCGCCTCAGCCGGCGGGCTCACCGACGCCCGGGGTCCCGGTGGCGGGATCGGCCCGGGCGGTGACCCGGTCGTACCGCTGGCTGGCCGCCTGGGCGCTGCCCAGGCCGAGCGCGTGCCCGATCGCCTGCCAGGTCAGGCCCCGGCCCCGGGCCAGGGTCAGCAGTCCCGCCTCCAGGGTGTCGACCTCGGCCCGCAGGTGCGGGACGAGCGCGAGCGCGGCGAGCAGGTCGGCCTGGTCCACCGGTTCCTCGCCGGGGGTCGGCTCGGCGGCGCCGGCGGCCAGGGCCAGCAGCACGGCGATCGCCTCGTACGGGTCGGCGAGGTACGGGTTGGTGTGCCGGCGGCGCTGCTGCTCGGTGGCGGCGTGTCGCTCGCTGAGCCGGTGCAGCGCCGCCCAGGTGCGGTGCGCCGCGCCGGAGCCGGGGCCGGGATCGGGTGGGGTGGGGTCGGGGGTGGTGGACGGTTCGGTGGTCATGCGACGATCACAGCACTTCAACAGAATGTTGTCAACGGAGTGTTGAAGGACGGTACGGGTTTGCCGATCCGCGCCGCCCGGCGTTTGCTGGACGGATGGACCACGCATGGCTGCACACTCCCGCCGCCCGGGTGCCGGAGGTGGCGCGTGCCCTGCTCAGCTGGGAGGTTGCGGCCGGTGGTGTGCGGATCCGGCTGACCGAGGTCGAGGCGTACGCCGGGACCGGGCAGGACCCGGCCTCGCACGCCCACCGGGGCCCCACGCCCCGGACCGCGGTCATGTTCGGGCCGGCCGGCCACGCGTACGCGTACTTCGTCTTCGGCATGATCTGTCCGTGAGCATGTAGGATACCACGATGACCAAGCGCGCCGTGATCTACGCCCGGATCTCCCTCGATGCGACGGGGGAAGGGCTCGGTATCGCGAGGCAGGAGGCGGCCTGCCGGGAGCTGTGCGAGCAGCGCGGTTGGAAGGTCACGAAGGTGATCGTTGATAACTCGGTCTCGGCGTTCTCCCGCAAGGGCCGCCCCGGCTGGGAGCAGGTGCTCAACCTGGTCAGCTCGGGTGCCGTCGATGTCGTCGTGGCCTGGCAGGTCGACCGCATGTACCGCAGCCTGCGAGACCTTGAAGACCTGGTCGACCTCGCCGACCGGACCGGGGTCACCCTGGCAACGTTGTCCGGTGAGTTGGACTTGACCACACCCAACGGCCGGATGATGGCTCGCATCCTCGGCAGCGTCGCCCGGAAAGAGGTGGAACAGAAGGGGGCCAGGCAGAAGGCGGCCCAACGGCAACGGGTGCAGACCGGCCGCCCCTGGTGGACCGCACGCCCGTTCGGTTTCGAGCGGGACGGACAGCACCGGCCGACCGAGGCGGACCCGTTACGGCAGGCGTACGCGGACCTTCTCGCCGGGCAGTCGGTCTACTCGATCGCCGCCCGGTGGAACGATGCCGGCATCCTCACCCCGAGGGGCAACAGGTGGCGCTCATCCAACCTTCGGCACGTCCTGCTGTGTGAGCGGAACGCGGGCATCCTCACCTACCTCGGGGCGGAGACCGGGGTGCCTGCCGGATGGGAACCGATCGTTCCCGAGGACGTGTACCGGGCAACCGTTCGCCTGCTCGCTGACCCTGTCCGCAACACGGGCGGGGGTGGCAAGCGGAAGGGGCTACTCGTCGGGGTGGCAACCTGCTCGAAGTGCGGGGGCAAGGCGTCGCAGGGCTGGTCTCGGCCGAACGTAGCCGGGGAGCGGTACCGGATCTACACCTGCCGTGAGGGTCGATGCGTCAGCATCCCCGCCGACTTCCTCGACTCTCACGTGATCCGCATGCTGCTCGATCGGGCGGACCAGTGGGAGGCTCAGCCTGTCGACCAGGAAGCCGAGCAGGAGTCGACGGCGTTGCGGGTGGAAGAGTCCAACCTGCTTGCCCGGAAGGCATCGCTGGCTGAGATGTTCGTCGGCGGAACCATCGACCAGGCGGCGTTGGCTGCCGGCGCGGTCAAGGCTGACGCCAGGCTCGCCGAGATCCGAGACCGCCTGGCCAGCATCGCCACCGGACGGGTTGGCGTCGACCTGGCGGACACCGAGGCAGTGTGGGATGCCATCGACCGGATGGAAGTCGACCAGGTCCGCACGATCATCGAGACCGCATGCCAGTCGATCCGGCTCATGCCTCGGCGGAAGGGTGCCAGGCTGCCGAAGGGTGACGATGTCCAGATCACCTGGCGGATCTCTCAGACGGAAGGCTCACACATTGTCGGCTGACCCGTTCGCCATCCTGACGCAACCCGCCCCGCTGGTCGCCCCCCACCTGATCGGCTGGACGCTGACCCATCACACCCCGGACGGATCGGTAACCCTCGAACTGACCGAAGTCGAGGCGTACGCGGGGGAGGACGATCCTGCATCCCACGCCTGGCGCGGTCCAACCGCCCGCAACTCGGTGATGTTCGGTCCAGCCGGTCGGCTCTACGTCTACCTGTCCCACGGGCTGCACTACTGTGCCAACGTCGTCACTGGCACCGACGGTACGGCGTCGGCAGTGCTGTTCAGGGCTGGCCGGGTGGTCGGCGGGGTCGATGTGGCGCAGCGTCGCCGAGGTGAGCGAGTCGCCCTGCACTCGCTCGCCCGTGGTCCCGGCAACCTCGGTCAAGCGCTTGCGCTGACGCGCGAGCACACCGGCAGTTACCTGCTCGACGGTGGCCCCCTCGCTCTCAGCCCACCTACGAGCCCAGTCGGATCTGTCTCCTTCGGGCCGAGGGTCGGCGTCAGCCGGGCGAGTGAGCGGTCCTGGCGCTACTGGCTGACGGGTGACCCGACCGTCTCGGCGTATCGCCGTGGTCGACTGGCCGGCGATCCTGTTGCGTGACCCGTGCCGGCTCGGCAACTCCCGTTGGCGTGGCGACTCGCAGACGTGGGCAGAGCGTGGGCTGTTCTGACCCTGCCTCCTGGTCAATGAGGCTTTTTAAACCTGATCTTGCAGGTCAGAAGCGGTGCGTGTAGCCCAGTGGTCGATGAGGGCGAGGCTCCAGGTAAGACAGCAAATCGACCAAAACCCGATGCCCCAACACGGGAGCCTCGCCTGTGCTGTCTTACCCGTCCGCGATCTCGTTG
>NZ_LRQV01000254.1 GCF_001567585.1 Micromonospora rosaria | reverse complement strand
CTGCTCCTCGTTCAGGTCGATCCGCGACTGACCCGCCGGCTCACCATGCGGCAGCAACACCGCCGTGTCCGGCGCGCTCTCCTGCACCGCCACAGCGCTCACCCCGGTCACCGGGGCCGCGTCCTGATGGTTCAGCGGACCCGCCGCCAGACCACCGGCGACAGCCAGACCAGCAACACCCAGCACGCTCCTACGAATGATCGAGTTCATGACCAGCTCCATTCGGGGGATCGACACCCACACGGGGTGCACGAGCACCGTCAGGCGCCCACACGGGGGAAAAGAAAAGATCGAGAGCGGCGCGGGAACTCGCGGGGGGCGGCTCACCACGCCGGAACCATGTACAACGACCGGCCGGCCACCAACATTCCGGCCCCGGCCCACCCGCCCACCAGGCGAAGCGGCCCCTGCTCGGTCGTACGCCAGGTATAACGACCCCACCCCCACCGCCATTCCGGCCGACGGGTGCCCCCGACCACACTGTGAACCAGACATCGGGCCCGAAGGACCCCGACCGGGCCGGACATTCGACGCGAACGGGTCGCTCAGGATGTGGCGGTGACGAGGCGACCTTCCCGGCGGACGACGCACAGAGCGCCCGGCAGGTGCACCGCCCCCTGCCCGTGCCACGCGGTCACCAGCGCGTCGAGGGCGGCGACGTGCCGGTGGGAGAGCGCGGCGGACGGGGCGCCCAGTTCCCGGGCCCAGGCGTGCAGCGCCCGGGTACGCACCGCCGGGGCGAGGGCGGCCAGCCCGTCCACGGACAGACCGCCGCCGGCCGTCCGGCTCCCGGCCAGCGCGGTCGCGGCCAGGTCGTCGAGCACGGCGTTGTCCGCCGCGAGCTGGCGGGCGGTCCGGGCCAGGTTGTCCACCACCGCCGGGCCGAGCGCGCGGACCAGCGCGGGCAGCACGTCCGACCGCACCCGGGAGCGGGCGTACGACGGGTCGACGTTGTGCGGGTCGTCCCACGGCTTCAGGTCGAGCACCGCGCAGGCGGCGCGGGTCTGCTCCCGGCCGACCGCCAGCAACGGCCGCAGCAGGGGTACGCCGTCGAGGTCCCGTCGGGGCGGCATCGCGGCGAGTCCCCGGGGGCCGGCCCCCCGGGCCAGCGCCAACAGGACGGTTTCCGCCTGGTCGTCCCGGGTGTGCCCGGTCAGCAGGGCCACCGCCCCGTGCCGCCGCGCCACCTGGGCCAGCGCCTCGTACCGGGCCAGTCGGGCCGCCGCCTCCGGGCCCCCCGGACGCCCCGCCACGGTCACCCGGACCGCCTCGACCGGGGCGAGGCCGTACCCGGTCGCCCAGCGCGCCACCTCGGCGGCCCGCTCGGCGGAACCGGGCTGGAGACCGTGGTCGACGGTGACCAGCCCGGCGGTACGCCCGAGCCGGGGCGCCACGAAGGCGGTGGCCGCGGCGAGGGCGAGCGAGTCGGCTCCCCCGGAGCAGGCGACCAGGACCGGGCCGTCGGCCGGTACGCCGGTCAGGGCCGACCGGACCGCCACCCGGATCGCGGCGACCGGCGGGGCGAGCGCGGCCACGGACGGTCGGGTCAGCCGGCGGCCGGCAGCGGGCCGACCGGGCCGTACACCCGGGCCACCCAGGCGTCGGGGTCGCCCAGTTCCTCCAGCCGGGGCAGGGTCAGCGGGGAGTTGAAGATCTTGTTGAAGCCCGGCATGCCGACCCGCTCGACCACCCCGTGTACGAACTTGCGGCCCTCGGCGTACTGCCGCATCTTGACCTCGACGCCGAGCAGCCGGCGGATCGCCTTCTCCAGCGGGTTGCCCGACTCACGGCGCCGGTTGAACGCCGCGCGGATGCTCTCCACGCTCGGGATGACCTCCGGGCCGACGCCGTCCATGACGAACTCGGCGTGCCCCTCCAGCAGGGTCATCAGGGCGGTCAGCCGGTCCAGTACGGCCCGCTGGGCGGGGGTCTGCACGATGTCCAGGACGCTGGTGCGGCTCTCCGGGTCGCGGATCGCGTCGGCGAGGGTGGCCACACCCCGGCGCAGCCGCTCCACGAAGTGCTCACTGTTCTGCGAGGCGTCCACGAACGCCTGCACCTCGCCGAGGAAGTACGCCCGCATCCACGGCACGGCGGTGAACTGGGTCCGGTGGGTCACCTCGTGCAGGCAGACCCAGAGCCGGAAGTCCCGGGAGTCGGCCTGGAGCTTCCGCTCCACCTCGACGATGTTCGGCGCGACCAGGAGCAGTTGCCCGGGGTCGGCGGAGAAGACCTCGTACTGCCCGAGGACCCGCCCGGAGAGGTACGCCAGGACGGTGCCGGCCTGCACCCCGGTCAGCCGGGAGCCGATCGCCTCGGTCAGCGCCCCGGGCTGCTTGTCACCGGAGAGTCGGTTGACCAGGGGAGTGATCACCTCACGCAGCCCGGCGATGTTGGTCGCCGCCCAGTCCCGGCGGTCCACCACCCGCACCGGTGGGTGCGCCACCTGCGCACGCAGGCCGGTGTAGTCGGCCACGTGCCCGGCCGCCTCGTCGGTCAGCCGCCGCAGGTCGGCGACCACGTCGGTGGCCTCGTCGTACGACACCCGGGGGCCGGACTTGCTCAACGCCCCCGCCGTCGCGGCGGCCAGATCCCAGTCCACGAACTGCGCCATGCCCCAACCGTACCCGCGCCGGGAAAGCCCGGCCGGGTGCCGACCTGCGGCGGTGCCGCCAGGGCCGGGAATCCGGGGGCGGCGGGACGGCTCCGGTGCGGGCGTCAGCGGCAGCCGCAGCCGGCGAGCGCGGCGGCGATCCGGTCCAGCGCCACCCGGGTCTCGTCGGTCGTGCCCGCCGGGGCCCGGTCGGTGAGGACGGCGAAGCTGAGCAGCCGGCCGTCGACGGTGGTCACCAGCCCGGCGATGGCGTGCACCCCGGTCAGGGTGCCGGTCTTGGCCCGGACCACGCCCGCTCCGGCGGAGGTCACCGCCGAGTCGTACCGGTCGAGCAGGGTGCCGGACCAGCCACCCACCGGCAGGCCACCGAAGATGGCGGCCAGTTCGGGGTGGCTGCCGTTGCCGGCGAGCGCGATCAGGTCGGTGAGCAGGGACGGGCTGATCCGGTTGGTCCGCGACAGGCCGCTGGCGTCGGCCAGAGCCAGTTCGTCGGCGGGCAGCCCCAACTCGGCCACCACCTCGTCCATGGCCTTCGCCGCGCCGACGAACGAGGCGGGTTGGTCGCGGGCCAGGGCGACCTGGCGGGCCAGCGCCTCGGCGACCAGGTTGTCGCTGTCGCTGATCATGATGTCGACCAGCCGGATCACCGGCGGCGACTCGACCGTGCCCAACTCGGTGCCGGGTGCCGGCGAGCCGGTCGCGGTCCCGCCCGCGGCCGGGGCACGGCCCCGCTGCACGGCGGCGTCGGGCACCCCCAGCAGCCGGGCGAAGGCGCGGCCGGCGGTGAGGTCGGGCTCGGGTACCCGCACGGCGTGACCGCTGCCGGCGGCCAGGGTCTTGCGGGCGGCGACCGGGTCCTGGCGGGCGCCGTCGGTCATCAGCGCGGTGACCGCGCCGCCGTAGCCCCCGGTGGGGATGTCCGCGTCCCAGCCGGGCTCGTACTTCGGCCCCGCGTACAGCGTCGCGTCGACGATCACCTTCGTCGGGGCGGCCCCGCCGAGCGCCTGCCGGACCTGCTCGGCCAGGTCGGTCAGGCGGGCGGCACCGGGATAGAAGCCGTCGTCGTCGACGGCCAGTGTGGGGTCGCCACCGCCCACGACGACCACCTCGCCCGGGTTCGGGCCGGCCACCGCCCGGGTGGGGATCCGGTACGCCGGGCCCCGGGCGGCGAGCACCGTCACCGCGGTCACCAGCTTGGTGACCGAGGCCGGCACGGTGCCGTCGTCGGCGCCCCGCCCGTACAGCAGGTCGCCGGTTTGCACGTCGGTCACGGACAGGTTGACCCGGCTGCCCAGGGCCGCCGCGCCGACCAGCGGCTCCAGCGCGGCGCGTACCCCCTCGGGGGTCGGCGGCGCGGCGTTCGGGTCCGGCGCGGCGAGCACCGCGACGGGCGGCGGGTCGGGCGTGGCGCTCGGCTGCGGCGCGG
>NZ_LRQV01000253.1 GCF_001567585.1 Micromonospora rosaria | reverse complement strand
GGGGTGGGGCTGCCGGACGGGTGGGGCACCACCTTGAGGATGACCCCGGTCGAGCCGTCCGGCGCGGTCGTCGCGGGCGCGGCCCGTGCCGCCAGGACGGTGGCCGGTCGCCCGCCGTCGGTGCTCCGTGACCCGACGGCGGCCAGGCCGGCGGCGAGCAGGAGCACCGCGAGCAGGGCGGCGGTGGGCCACCCGGGCGGCGGGACAACGGTGCGGGTCCGGACCGTCATGACGACCTCCAACCGGGTGGACGCGACCGGCCGGAGCGGGCCCGGCAGGATCCTCGACGCGCCGCCCGCCGGAATCATCCTCAGGGCGACGTGAAACTGATCCTATATGCCCTTTTGTGGAGGAATCTCGGTTTCGTGCGGGGTGACATGACGCGGCCCGGCCTGGTGGCGGGCCGGTCACGGTCCGCGGCTCGACCGGTGGCCGCCGGGGAACAGGGGCCGGCCGGGGCGGTCAGGCGGGAGCCGGGAGCCGGCGACGGGACCGCCGGCGGGCGAGGGACCAGGCCACGAAGACCACGACGGCCGCCAGCGCCACCAGTGTGCCGAGCGAGTACACCAGCCAACCCGGCGTCGCGGTCTGCATCGCCGCGCGCGACGCGACCGGCAGGGTGATCCGCCCGTCGGCGGTCCGTTCCACCGCGCCGCTGGCCAGGACCAGCCGGGCGTCCCAGACGCCGTCCGGCAGGGACTGGGTGATCTCGATCTGCACCCGTCCGCTCTGGCCGGGCGGCACCGTCACCCCGTTGGTGACCGGGAACGGCCCGGCCCGGATCGACTTCTTGGTCAACGTCAGGGTGCCGGTCATGTCCAGCGCCCGCCCCCCGGTGTTGGTCACCCGGGCGGTGACCATCGGGACCTCGCCGGGCCCCGGCTCCGCCGTCACGTCGTCGATCCGAAAGTCGGTCGGCGGCTCGCCACCGGGGCCGACGTCAAGGTAGAGGCGGATGCCCACCCGGTGCACCTGGGTCACGTTGCCGCCCTGCTCCGGCGCGCTGGAGACCTGGGCCCAGATCGCGCCGTACCGTTCCCCCTCGGCTGCGGTCCGGGGCACCTCGATGTCGACCTCGACGGGCTGGCGTTCGCCCGGCGCCAGGGTCAGCCGTGCCGTCTCCAGGCTCACCCAGTCGCTGAGCTCGTTGCCGTCACGCCCCTCGGGCACGGTGAACGTGGTCCCCTCGATCGTGGCGGCCCCGGCGTACAACTCGATCCGCTGGCGCGCGGCCGAGCCGTTGTGGACCTCGACCCGGCGGTTGATGGTCGCGCCGGGCTTGACGTGGTCGATGATGTAGACCCGGGCGCGGGGATCGTCGACCCGCGCGGCGGGGACGTCCACCAGGCGGATGCCGATCCCCTCCCGGTCCCGCCCGGGTGCCTGCTGCTCCCGCACGGCAACGGCCGGCGCCGCCGGCACCCCGAGCGCCAGGAGGGCGACGGAGGCCAGCGGCACCAGCCGGCCGAGCGGCCTAGAGCACCGAATGTGTCACCGTCCCGCGGTAGGTGCCCTGGACGGTGGCGGGCGGGATGTTCACCACCAGGGTCGGGTTCCAGGTGGCGAAGTTGTTGCCGGTGCCGCCGGCCTTGCTGAACGCCGTGCGGGGGACGTTGATGATCTGCTGGTTGGCGGGGCCCGGCTGGCCGGGGGTGAAGGTGCCGGTGCCGGCGGTGGCGGTGGCGGGGCCGGACCAGTAGCTCACGTTGATGTTCGGGATCGTCTCGCCGGAGCTGCCGTCGCCGGTGACGAAGTCGGTGGAGATGACGGAGGCGGTCCAGTTCGGGGTGAGCGACGACCGCTGGTCCAGCACCGTGACCGGGCCGAGCAGGCCGGACACCGACGCCCCCTCGACGCCGTGGCCGATGTTCGCCGTGGCGGGCACGGTGATCGACAGGCCGCCGGTGGCGTCCACCGTCAGCGTGACGATCGTGTCCTCCGCGTGGGCGGGCGCGCCGAGCACGACGGACGCGGCCACACCCACGACGGTGGCGACGAGCAGTTTCTTTCGCATCAAGGCTCCTTCGGTGCGGATCGGTGGGGGACGGCAGCTAGAGCCTAAAGAGACGTACGGGCATCTAGGCGACATTCTTCTCATATAGCCACTGAAAGGGTGAAAGCGCCCACCGCTCCGGGCGATTCGGGGTGGGGGCGGGCCGGCCCCGACGCGGTGACCGGCCCCGACGCGCGCCACGCGCCACCCTGGATTCGAGCCTCGTCGATATTTTCGAAGCGGGGTATTTACTGTTAAGAATGTTTACTTTATGTTGGGCGCACTGGGGCGCGCCCATACCTCTCCGACTCCACGCAGGAGGTCCCCATGCGACGAACAGTCACGGTTCCACTGGTGGCGGCGGGTGCCGTCGTGTCCTCACTGGCCCTGGCCGCTCCCGCGCAGGCGCACGGCTACGTCTCCGCTCCGCCGAGCCGGCAGGCGCTGTGTGCCCAGGGCAAGGTCACCAACTGCGGGCAGATCCAGTGGGAGCCGCAGAGCGTCGAGGGCCCGAAGGGGCTGCGCAGTTGCAGCGGCGGCAACGCGATCTTCGCGGTGCTGGACAACGAGAGCAAGGGCTGGCCGGCGACCTCGGTCGGCACCTCGGTGACCTTCAACTGGGTCTTCACCGCCCGGCACGCCACCGCCAACTGGGAGTACTACGTCGGCAACAACCGGGTCGCCAGCTTCGACGGAGGCGGTCGCCAGCCCGGTGCCACCGCGTCGCACACCGTCAACCTCGGTGGCTACTCCGGACGGCAGAAGATCCTCGCCGTCTGGAACATCTCCGACACCGCCAACGCCTTCTACTCGTGCGTCGACGTCAACGTCGGGGGCGGCGGCGGTCCCACCCCGACCACCCCGCCGACCACCCCGCCCGCCCCGACCACCCCGCCGGCCTCCACCACCCCGCCGCCCAGCACCGGCGGCACCTGGGCCAGCGGCACCGCGTACCGGGTCGGCGACCAGGTCACCTACAACGGACTCACCTACCGCTGCCGGCAGCCGCACACCGCGATCCCCGGCTGGGAACCGCCTCATGTCCCGGCGCTCTGGACGC
This sequence comes from Micromonospora rosaria, assembly GCF_001567585.1. Classification (GTDB taxonomy): domain Bacteria; phylum Actinomycetota; class Actinomycetes; order Mycobacteriales; family Micromonosporaceae; genus Micromonospora; species Micromonospora rosaria. The sequence continues at coordinate 1,008 of NZ_LRQV01000253.1, read as the reverse complement.
AGGTCTGACGACCCGGGGCGGGCCCGTACCTGGACGGGCCCGCCCCACCGGCGTGTCTCGGCCCCACCACCGGAGAACCCCATGACCCGTGTCCGGATCGCCGCCACCCTCGGCGGGCTGCTGCTGCTCGCCGGCTGCGCCGCCGCGCCCCCGCCCGCGCCCGCATCCGTGCCCACGCCGGCGGCCACCGTCACCACCGCCCTGACCGCCGCCGACGTCGCGTACCTGCGGACCATGCTCACCCACCACGAGCAGGCCCTGGAGATCGCCCGGTTGGCGGCCGACCGCGCCAGCGACCCCGCCCTGCGGACCCTCGCCGCCGCCATCGACACCACCCAGACCGACGAACTCGCCACCATGCGCGCCTGGCTGGCTGCCCCGAACGCCACCGGCGGACCCCGGTCGCCCGCTCCCGGCGACCACACCGGCCACGGCGGGCACCCGGGCCATGGCGACCACGCCGGCGGCGGCGACCAGCCGAGTCCTGGCGACCACTCGGGACATGGCGGGCATCCCGGCCACGGCGGGCACGGCGACGGCGGGATCGAGCCCGCCACCGGCCCCGAGGACATCGCGCGGCTGCGCGCCACCGGCCCCGACCGGTTCGACGCCGCCCTGCTCAACCTGCTCGTCGCCCACCAGCAGACCGCCTCCGAACTGGCCCGCGCGCACCTGCGTACCGGTGGCGACCCGGCGGTGCGGGACCTGGCGAGCCGGATCGACCGGTCCCGGACGGCCCAGGTCGCCCACCTGCTGACCGTGCTCGCCGCGCACACCGCCCGCCCCTGAGCGCTGCCGCCCGCCATCCGACCGTTCCCCGGCCCGGTCGTCGGCCGACGGGGGCACCCGCCGCCGGCCCGACCGGGCCCGTTCCCGCCGCCTGGCCCGGACTCGCCTGACCGGGCCGCGTCTCGTGCCCCGGCTGGTCCAGATCGTGCGGGCGATCCCGTGCACGGACTGCGTCCCCGTTCGTCCCCTGGTCAGCAGCCGTAGCGGCGCGCCGCGCGG
>NZ_LRQV01000252.1 GCF_001567585.1 Micromonospora rosaria | reverse complement strand
CCTAGCCTTTCGCCGGGCTACCAAGATCCCCACCAGCGGAAACGCCGGTGGGGATCTTTGCGTACCCCCCGCCCCCGCCGTCCCCCTCGCTCCCGCGATCTTGCAGTTGCCGCCCGGACATAAGCCGCATGAGGCGCGTCCGAGGGGCCCGAAGTGCACGATCGTGCAGGAAGGGGCGGGTGCGAGGGGGGCTACCAGCGGGTATGGTCCGGGCGTATGGGGCAGGGGAGCACGGACATCCGGCAGGAGACGGCGCGGTACTCGTTGCACAGCATGCTCCTCGTGGCGGCGTCGCCGGAGCGGGCGTTCGCCGTCTTCACCGGCGAGCTGGCCGACTGGTGGGTGCGGGAGTACACCTGGTCCGGGCCGGCCGCCCTGGTCGAACTGGGCATCGAGCCGCACGCCGGCGGGATGCTCTACGAGATCGGCCCGTACGGGTTCCGGTCCGACTGGGGCCGGGTGCTCACCTGGGACCCGCCCCGGCGGTTCGTCTTCACCTGGCAGATCGGCCCCGACCGGCTGCCGGTGCCCGATCCGGCGCTCGCCAGCGAGGTGGAGGTCCTCTTCCTGCCCGACGACGACTCCGGGGGCACCCGGGTGGAGGTCGAGCACCGGCACTTCGACCGGCACGGCACGGCGGCCGAGGGGTACCGGGAGGCGCTGACCGCCGGCTGGCAGGAGTTGCTGGCCCGGTACCGGTCCTCCCTCACCGGCGGGCCCACCGCACCGGTCTAGCCCGACGGCGGCAGCCGGCGGGCTTCCTGGTGGCCGGGCATCCGGCGACCACCGAGGTCGGCCCGCCGCCCCGCCTCGGCACCGGAACCGAACCCCCGCCCGGCCAGCCGACGCCGGGGGGCGGTTCGCAGCCGGGGGTAGACCTCGGCGAGCCGACGCTGCACCCGGTCCGACCGGTCGGCCAGCACCAGGGCGTACGAGGGGCCGCTGCTGGCCGCCCCGCCGTGCGCGGCGGCGTCCGCCTCGGCCGTCCGCAGCCGCTCGGTCACCACCTGCGCGAACCCGGCCAGCCAGGAGCGGCGGAACGCGGCCGGGTGCTCGCCGGGCGGTACGGCCGCCGCCGCGAGCCCGTGCGCGGCCTGTACCAGCAGTGACGTGAAGAGCAGGTCGACCCGTTCCAGGTCGCTGGCGAAGCCGAACAGGTGCATCGCGAAGCCGCTGCCCTGCTGGCGGCGCACGCTGCGGCAGCGCATCGGCTCGGCGACCGCGGCGAGCAGTCCGGCCTTGTCCCGGGCGTACGGGGCCGGCACGTCGACCACCCGGTCGCCCACCGGGTCCACCGCCGGGTCACGGGCGGCGAGCAGGGCCTGGTCGACGCCGTACCGGGCGATCAACTCGGTCGCCTTGGCGGTGAACGCGGCGGACTCGGCCGGGGTGCAGGCCGGGTCCTCGGCCTTGGCGAGCAGCTTGCGCACCTTGCTCAGGATGGCCTCCGACATGCACCAGAGCTATCACACCGGCCGGGCCGACCACGGGGGCGACAGTCAACACATCGACGCGTACCATCATCGCGTTATGTCATCCGTCCAATACGGACGGTCTGCCACGGAGGTACGCATGTCAGTCAGGGTCGCCCGGGTGCTGGCCGGGGCAGTCGCGGTGACGGCAACCGCCGTCGGCGCACCGGCCGGGGCCGCACCGAGCGGGACCCCGGTGGTGGCACCGGGCGGGGCCGGTGCCGTCGAGGGGCCGGCCACCGGGGCCGCCGTCGCCGGCAACGGCTTCAGCACCTCCGCCACCTGCTACGGCGGGGCCGTCCGGTCGTACTTCGAGCGGGCCGGGTGGGGCGGTGACGCCGGCCCCTACCGCACCACCAGCCGGTGCCGTGACGTCAACGTGCGCAACGCGAGCCCGTTCCCGGTCGACGCGTGCGTGATCTTCGTGGACAGGACCAGCAGGTGCAACTACTGGACCTACCTGCCCGCCAGGAGCGGGTGGATCGTGGTCGCCACCAACGTCAAGGACGGGGTCAACTTCCGGGTCCGCTTCGAGACCCAGCGGTACGAGTACGAGGCGCTCACCGCCCACCACGCCTTCTGACCGCCCCGCGACGACGGTGCCCGCCCCGGGACGGCGGTGGTCATCAGGTGCGGGTGCGCAGGGTGGCCACCGTCGAGCCGGCCAGGGTGAGCAGGCAGTCCGGCAACTGGCCGTCGGCCACCGCCGCGCCGAACAGCGCCTCGCCGGTGTCCAGGTCCTGGTTGGCGTACGCGCTGACGAAGCGGGCGACCCAGCGGGTGTCGTACCCGGCCTGGTCGATGCCGGGGAATTCGAGCGCGCACCCCCCGGCGGGCAGTTCGTCGCCCACCATGGTGGCGGCCAGGCACCAGGCCACCCCGTACGCGCCGGCGAGTCCGGACCGGTCGACGACCGTGTCGATCGCCTTGGCAACGGCGGCGCCGTCCCCGTCGAGGGCCGAGTCGAGGATGGCGGTCGCGTCGTCCAACATCTGTTGTGATAGGTCCGTCACGCGCCGCACAGTAGGACGACTCGTCAAGTGATCACAAGATGACCCACAGTCAAACACGCTGAGTAACCGGGTTGCCGGCGTGTCCGATCGACCCGCCTCCACGCTCCCGCCTGCACCGCAGGCACGCTAATGTGCGCAGCGGACCTTCGCCGGAGGAAGGACGACCATGCTCCCACCACGCGTCCCGCGCGCCGCCGCACTGGCGGTCGCCGCGGCGCTCCTGCTCGCCACCAGCGCCTGCGGGACGGACGAGCCCGAGGAGGCGGCCACCCAACAGGTGCGCCTCTACGGCACCGACGGCAACATGCAGAACTCCTTCCCCGCGGAGTTGAAGGAGCGCTCGACGCTGGTCGACGGGATGAAGGGCACCACACCGCTCACCCCGCTGCCGGACAGCTTCACGAACCGACTCCGGTCGATCGACCCGAAGATCTCCGACTACCTCTACGCCGCCGAGTCGTACGACGCGGTGGTGATCAGCGCGCTGGCCGCCCAGCTCGCCGGCACCACCCAGCCGAGGGCCGTCGCCCGGCAGATCGTCGGCGTCACCACCGGCGGCCAGCGCTGCGACGACGTCGCCGAGTGCCTGGAACTGGCGCGCGACGGGGAGGACGTCGAGTACCGGGGGGTCTCCCTCAACCGGTCCGGCTTCACCGACGCCGGTGAGCCCGCCACCGCCAGCTACGCGACCCTGCACTTCGACCACCAGAAGATCGACGACGGCAAGACGGAGTTCGTCGGCGCGGGGGACGAGTCGGCGGCGAGCACCAAGGCGCCGCCGAAGGCGAAGCGGCAGACCCCGACCACCGCCCGGGGCAGCGGCGCCCCGCTCGTCTTCGGCGGGTTGCTGCCGCGCACCGGCGACCTGGCCATCGCGTACCCGCCGATGGCCGCCGCCGTGGACCTGGCGATCAAGGAGATCAACGAGGCCGGCGGGGTGCTCGGCGAGCCGGTGCGGTGGATCGAGGGGGACGACGGCACCAACCCCTCCGTCGCCAAGACCACCGTGGCCTCGCACATCCGCGAGGGCGTCCACGTGATCATCGGGGCCGGCGCGTCGGGCATTTCCCGCGCGGTGCTGCCGGACGTGGTCAAGGCCGGCCGGATCCTGTTCTCGCCGTCCAACACCGACGCCTCGCTGAGCAAGGTCGACGATCAGGGCCTCTACTTCCGGACCGCGCCGCCGGACAGCCTCCAGGGGCGGGCGCTGGCCGACGTGATCCTGCGCGACGGCCCGACCAGGATCGTGCTGCTGGCCCGCAAGGACTCGTACGGCGAGGGCCTGCAGGGCTACGTCCGGGCCGAGCTGGAGCGGGCCGGCATCGGCGACGACCGGGTGAAGCTGCTGACGTACGAGCCGCCGGCCGGGCCGGAGAGCCCGATCGACTTCACCGCCGGGGCCCGCGAGGTCAAGGAGTTCGGCGCCGAGGCGGTCCTGGTGATCGGCTACGCCGAGTCGGCCCAGGTGATCCGGGCGCTGGCCGACGCCGGGGTGCCCCTCGCCGCCGACTGACCGCACCAGAGCCGCCAGGAGCGGCCCGCACCAGAGCCGCCAGGAGCGGCCCGCACCAGAGCCGCCAGGAGCGGCCCGC
>NZ_LRQV01000251.1 GCF_001567585.1 Micromonospora rosaria | reverse complement strand
CCCGCCGACGACCCCGCCCACCACCCCGCCGACCACGCCGCCCACCACTCCCCCGACGACCCCGCCGACCACCCCGCCGACCACGCCGCCGACGACCCCGCCGGGGCACAGCGGCGACTGCATGGCGGTCTACAAGATCACCAGCACCTGGAACGGTGGCTTCCAGGGCGAGGTGGAGATCATGAACCACACGTCGTCCACCTGGGCGGGCTGGACGGCGACCTGGGCCCTGCCCCAGGGGCAGACGATCCACAGTCTCTGGAACGGCACGTCGACCATCTCCGGTCAGAACGTGACCGTGACGAACGCGGCGTACAACGGCGCGCTCGCCCCGGAGGGCAAGACCACCTTCGGGTTCGTGGCCGGCAACACCGGACAGGGCGGACTGCCCACGGTCACCTGCACCGGCCGGTGACCTGACCGCACCGCAGCACCGCACAACGCAGCACGCGCAGCAGCACCGCGCACAGGGGGGCCGCTCCGATCCCGGAGCGGCCCCCCTCCGCGTGACGTGGGTCCGGGTGTCAGCGCACCATCGAGCCGACCACCGGCTTGGTGAGCAGGGCGGACTGGTTGCGCTGGATACCCGGGTCGAGGGTCTTCGCGACGAAGATCGCGTGCCAGATGCAGAAGATCAGCACGGTCCACACCTTGCGGGAGTGGTCGGCCTCCTCCCGCTTGTGCTCCTCCAGCAGCCGCATCGCGTACGACAGGTCGATCAGGTCACCGGCGCCGGAGTTGGACAGCACCCAGCGGGCCCACTCGTACATCTCGCCGCGCAGCCAGACCCGGGTCGGGGTCGGGAAGCCGAGCTTCTTGCGGTTGACGATGGCTGGCGGCACGACGCCCTGCAACGCCTGGCGCATGGCGTACTTGGTGGCCTCCGAGCGCGGCGGCAGCTTCAGCTCCACCGGGATGGTGGCCGCCACGTCGAACACCTCCTTGTCCAGGAACGGCACCCGGACCTCCAGCGAGTGCGCCATGGAGATCCGGTCGGCCTTGACCAGGATGTCCCCGCGCAGCCAGGTGTAGAGGTCGACGTACTGCATCTTGGTGACGTCGTCGAGCTCGGTGCACTCGGCGTAGATGGGGGCGGTGACGTCGGTGTAGCGCACCGAGGGGTCGTAGCGGCGCAGCAGGTGCTGCTTCTCCTCCTCGGTGAACATCCGGGCGTTGCCGTAGTAGCGCTCCTCGATCGGCGTGGTGCCCCGCTCCAGGAAGCTCTTGCCCTTGACGCCCTGCGGGATGGCCCGGGAGACCGCCCGCAGCCCCTTCTGCACCCCGCCCGGCAGGCCGTTGACGCCGCTGAGCGAGAGCGGCTCCCGGTAGATGGTGTACCCGCCGAAGAACTCGTCCGCGCCCTCACCGGAGAGGACGACGGTGACGTGCTCGGCGGCCTTCTTGGCGACGAAGTAGAGCGGCACCAGCGCCGGGTCGGCCACCGGGTCGTCCAGGTGCCAGACGATCTTCGGCAGCGCCTCGATCATGTCCTGCGGCCCGATCTTGGTCGGGATGGTGGTGACGTCCAGGTGCCGGGCCGACTCCTGGGCGACGTCGATCTCGGAGTACCCGGGCACGTCGTACCCGACGGTGAAGGTGAGGATGTTCGGGTTGAACTCCCGGGCCAGGGCCACCACGGCGGTCGAGTCGATACCGCTGGAGAGGAACGAGCCGACCGGCACGTCGGAGCGCATGTGCATCCGGACGCTCTCCCGCAGCGTCTCCCGGATCTGGTGGTACAGCCGCTGCTCGTCGGAGACCGGGGCGGGCCGGAACACCGGCCGGTACCAGCGGCGCACGTCGAGCCGGCCGTTCGGGCTCCAGGTCAGGTACTCCCCCGACCCGATCCGGTTGATCCCCTGGTGCAGGGTGCCCGGCTCCGGGACGTACTGCAGGGTCAGGTAGTGGCTCAGGTTGGCGGCGTTGATCCCGGCGTCTCCGGCGTACGCGGACTGGGCGAAGGGCAGCAGCGCCTTCTTCTCCGAGGCGAGGTAGAGCCCGTCGGCGGTCTCCAGGTAGTGCAGCGGCTTGATGCCGAAGTAGTCCCGCGCGCCGAAGGCCCGGCGCTCCTGCCGGTCCCAGATGACGAAGGCGAACATGCCGCGCAGCCGGGTGAGCACCTGCTCACCCCAGTAGTGGTAGCCGGCGACGATCACCTCGCCGTCCCCGGCGGTGGCGAACTGCGCGCCGTAGTGCCGGATCAGCTCCTCGCGCAGCTCGATGTAGTTGTAGATCTCACCGTTGAAGGTGAGCAGGTAGCGGCCCCCCGCGTACGGCAGCGGCTCGTGGCTGGAGGCGACGTCGATGATGGCCAGCCGCTTGTGCGCGAACACCCCGTCGGCGTAGTGGCCGGTGGCGTCGCCGACCACCTCGACCCCTGTCTCGTCCGGTCCGCGGTGGTGCAGGCATTCCAACGCCCCCGCGATGTGGTCACGGTGGGCGGCGGCGTTGCCGTTCGCGCTGAAGAAGGCCAGGAGTCCGCACATGGTCGTCATCTTTTCACGCGCCCGCGACGCCCGTCGCGGGCACCGCAGGCTCTCCTCCGGCCGGTTCCACGGGTACCGTCTGCACCAGCGAGGCGACGGAAGGGAGCGGACCATGACCGAGCAGCGGGCCGACGGCAAGCCGGCCGACGGCACCGAGTCGCACGACCCGGACTTCCCGGAGGCGTTCCTGTCGTTCATGCGGCAGGGGTGGCGGGACAGCACCCTCCCGGTCGGTCCCCGACCGGAGGTGCCCCACCACGCCAAGCGCCGGGCCGCGCTCTCCGCGGCCTTCCCCGGCGAGACCCTGGTGATCCCGACCGGCCGCGAGAAGGTACGCGCCAACGACACCGACTACCCGTTCCGGCCGGGCAGCGACTTCGTGTACCTGACCGGCGACCACGACCCGGACAGCGTGCTGGTGCTGCGGCCGAACGGGTCGGGGCACGACGCCACCCTGTACATGCGGCCCCGCTCGTCGCGGCAGACCGACGAGTTCTTCCGCAGCCGGCACGGCGAGCTGTGGGTGGGCCGTCGGCACACCCTGATCGAGAAGTCCACCGAGCTGGGCCTGCCGACCGCCGATCTGAGCGAGCTGGACGCGGCGCTGGCCGACCTCGCCCCGGCGCGGACCCGGGTGCTGCGGGGCTTCGACCCCCGGGTGGACGCCGCCGTGCGCGCCTACGACGGGCCCCGGGAGCAGGGTCAGCCGGCCCGCGACCGGGAGCTGGCCATCGCCATCTCGGAGTTGAAGCTGGTCAAGGACGAGTGGGAGGTCGCCCAGCTCCAGGAGGCGATCGACGCCACGGTCCGGGGCTTCGAGGACGTGGCCCGGGTGCTGCCGGCCGACCGGGGGGTCTCCGAGCGGCTGCTGGAGGGGGTGTTCGCGCTGCGCGCGCGGCACGACGGCAACGACGTCGGGTACGGCTCGATCGTCGGCGCGGGCGAGCACGCCACGATCCTGCACTGGGTGCACAACCACGGCGTCACCCGTCCGGGTGAGCTGCTGCTGATGGACATGGGGGTGGAGGGGCGCAACCTGTACACCGCCGACGTCACCCGGGTGCTGCCGGTCGACGGCCGGTTCACCCCGTTGCAGCGCCAGGTCTACGACGTCGTGTACGCCTCCCAGCAGGCCGGCATCGAGTTCATCAAGCCCGGGGTGAAGTTCAAGGACGTGCACCTGACCTGCATGCGGGTGCTCGCCGAAGGGCTGGCCGACCTGGGCCTGCTGCCGGTCAGCGTGGACGAGGCGATGGACGAGAAGTCCGGTGTCTACCGGCGGTGGACGCTGCACGGCTTCGGCCACATGCTCGGCCTGGACGTGCACGACTGCGCCAACGCCCGCAAGGAGACGTACCGGGACGGCACCCTCGGCGAGGGGTACGTGCTCACCGTCGAGCCGGGGCTGTACTTCCAGCCGGAGGACGACCTGGTGCCCGAGGAGTTGCGCGGCGTCGGCGTCCGGATCGAGGACGACGTGCTGGTCACCTCGGCCGGCGCGGTCAACCTGTCGGCCGGGCTGCCGCGCCGGGCCGACGAGGTGGAGACCTGGCTGGCCGCCCAGCGCGAGGCCGGCCCCCGCCTGCCCGGCTGAGCCGTTCCCGGGTGGCGGGCCAGCAGGCCCGTCGACCCGGGAGGGCAGCACCCGGCCCC
>NZ_LRQV01000250.1 GCF_001567585.1 Micromonospora rosaria | reverse complement strand
CGGCGCACCCTGCCACCAGAACGTCGGGATGTCGTACCGCTCGGCGTCGGGATCCCAGTAGGCGGCCCGGATCCGCGACATCAGCCGGCCCTCCTGTCGAGCGCCGGCCGGTCGGCGGCCCGGCCGCGCAGGGTGGCGGGTCGGATCGCGGCGACGGCGGCCAGCAACTCGCGGCACAGGTGCAGCGCGAGGCCGAGTTGCCGCCGGGCGGTGTCCTCGGTCCGGCTGAGCGGGACGCGGATGCGGATCTCGGCGTAGTCGACGTCGGCGGCGCGGACGCGGGTGATGATGGCCCGGCCGCCGAGCGACCCGTCGGCGATGATGTCCGGGGCCTGGTGCAGGGTGACCCCGCAGCGGTGATCGCGGGTGCACCAGGTGGTGTGCGGCGTCTCGCTCCGGGTGAACCGGGCCATGGTCCGGGCCATCAGCGCGTGCCCTTGCCGTGCATCTCGCGCAGGCTGTTGATGATCCGGCGGCCGACGCGCAGGCGGCGTCCGTCGCCGTGGCAGCGGCGGCAGAGGCCGAACGCGCGGCCGAACGGGGAACGGCGGGTGCCGGTGCCGGAGCACTTGCGGCAGGCTCCGAACGGCCAGAGCCAGCACCCGAGGGCGTAACACAGCGTGGCGATCACGGCGGCGAGGATCAGCACGCCGATCGTGGTGGGTTTCGAGGGTCGCGGTCGCGGCAAGGGCAGGCACAATGAGCCTCCAGAGGCGGTTTTTGGGCGTGAAGGGCTGGCGACGCAACCCGCGACCGGTCAATGTCTGCGCTGACCAGGCCGGTCGCGGGTTGGGTCGCGGTGACGCGACCGGTCGCGGGCGGGCCGCGACCGGTCAGGCGGCCTTGCGGCGGGCGATCGCGGCGTCGATGTCGTCGGCCTTGGCTCCCTTGAGGGCCTTGCCGGACCGCTTGACGTCAACGCTGCGTACACCGAACGACCGGACCTGAGCCGAGACCGACTCGGCGGTCACGTCCGCGTACGCCTCGGGCAACCGGTCGGCGAGGCGGGCCGCGATCTCTTCCCACTGCGCGCCGGTCTCGCCGCGCTCGATCACGCTGCGGACGTCGGCGAGCACGTCGCGGACCTCGCGGGCGACGTCCTCGCCGGCCGCCATGCCGGACAGCGTGCCGGCCGCCTCGCGCAGCTTCCGCGCGGCGATCAGGATCTTCTCCGCGTCGTCGGCGTCGGCGAGGTACGTCCGCACGGTCGGGGTAGCGTCGGACGCGCCGCGCAGGATGCCGACGCCCTTGTAGCTGGGCAGCAGCGTCGACGAGTCGTAGCCCTCGGAGTTCGCCCCCGCCCCCAACACCAGGTCGGAGACGTTCCACGAGCCGGTACGCAGGGAGAACCGCACCTGGTGGTTGTCGCGGAAGCTGATGAACTGCGTGGCGACCTGCCCGCCGCCGACCCCGCTGGGCCGCTGGGTGGCGTCGACGAACCCGACACCGGCCGCCGGGGCGACCTTGACCAGGTAGACCAGCAGCGAAGCGATCTCCTTGCTGATGTCGCCGAGGTCGAAGTACTCCTGAAACTCGTCCAGCACGACCAGCCGCACCGGCATCCGGTACTTCGGGTCACGGGCGATCTCGCGGGTCAGCTTGCCCTCGGGGCAGATGTCGACCGGCAGCTTGGACAGCCGCTCGTACCGGTCCTGCACGTCGGCCTTGATCTCGCGCAGCGCTTCGAGCGCGATCTCGGCGGGGTCACCGTCGCGGGTCATCGCCAGACCGAACGCGTACCGGTCGGCGACCAGCGCGAACTTGCGCCAGTCCGGCTTGCCGCCGCCGTCCAGGACCGTCAGCTTCACGTACGGGTCCAGCGCGGCGTACAGGGCCAGCGAGCGGGCGGCGAACGTCTTGCCCTGCCGAGGCTGCGCGCCGATCAGGATGCTGTTCCACATCAGATCGACGCTCACCTTGTTGCCGCGCTCGTCCAGCCCGAACGGGGCAGGCTGCCAAATGTCGGTCGGCTTGCACCGCAGCAGCGGCGTCCGGCCTGCGCCCTGGGCGAGCGGGTCGCGGTCGGCGACCCACAGCGTGTGCCGCCGGTGCGACGACGGATCGCGGGTGATGAACACCTGCGACACCGCCACGTCAAGGCCCGAGGCGATCGCCCCGCGTGCCTTCACCGCGTCGTCGAACGTCTTGCCGTACGGCAGATCGATCGACACCTGCGAACCGGTGCCCGAGGCGTCACGGGCCATGGTCGAGCCGAACCCGATCTGCTGGTGCGCCTTGTCCGGGTGTCCGAGACCAGCGGCGTAGTACGCGCGCAGGATGATGTCCGGGTTCACCCGGCGGAAGCGACCCGAGACGGTGGCCGGGGTGATGATGCGCCGATCCTCCGGGCGGCCGATGTGCGCCAAGAACGCGACCAGCAGGCAAGCGGTCAGCACCAGCGCCCACACCGGGGCGACGGCGTAGAGCACCGGACCGCCGACGCACACCGCGACGGCCTCGGCGGCGAGCACGATGCCGCGCCACATGCGGGTGGCCTTGACCTCCCGGTGCAGCTTGAGCCACATCGCGGGGTCGTTGGCGTCGGCGGCGGCCTGCCGCAGCCCGTACTGCTCCGACACCCACCACCACTTGAGCTGCCGACCGATCAGCCGGAACGTGCCGACCCCGGCCCAGAACGTAGCGAGGGTGGCGTACTGAGGTGCGCGGACCGCGTGGAAGCCGGCACGGTAGCCGGTCAGGGCGGCGGCCTGCGCGAGGCTGTGCCGGATGTTCGGCCACGTCGACCAGTTGGCCGGCACGATCGGCCGCTTGCCCGAGGCATCGACCGGCGGCGGCTCGACCGGCATCCCGCCGCGCTGCGGAGCCTCGTCAAGGTTTACCTCGAAGTGCGTGCCCGACTCGGCGGCGGCCCGGCGTGCCCGCTTGGCGTCCAGGTCGACCACCTCGGCGACGTCGGCCTCGGCGGCGGTCCAGTCGAAGTTATCGGGGTTGGGGTTGGGCGTGTTCACGGCGTTGTCCTCCGGTCTCAGGCGGCGATCACGAGGGCGGCGACGAACAGGAACAGGTAGTGGAAGGACTGATCGAGGGCGTAAGAGCCGGTGCCGAGCGACGGGTTGTCGTCGCGGCCGGGACGCGGGATGCCGAGGGCATAGAACTTCGTGGAGCCGCACAGGTCGGCGAGGCGCTTGAGCGGGGTGCGCCGGTCGGCGATGTAGTGCGTGACGGCGGAGATCGCGAGTCCGGCGGCGATATTGCCGGGGCTGACGTCCAGGTCGGTCGACAGCGCGAGGGCGGCGAGGGCGACCAGCGCGGTCAGCGTGTAAGTGGTGACGTGCGCGGCGCAGGCGATGCGGCCGGGCCAGCCGGGGCGGCCCTTGCAGTCGGCCTGGTGCTGAGTCTGGATCCAGTGGTCAGCGACCTGGTGAGCGACGAACAGGGCGACGAAGACAGCAGCGAACGTGGCAGTCATGATGGGGGTCTCTCCTGAGGTCTGGTGACTGATGGGAGGACCGGTGACGCGGCGCTTGCTTGGCGGCGGGTGGCCGCGTCACCGGGCGGAGCTAGGCGGCGGCGAGAGTGGGCGTTTCCGCAGGTACCGGGGCAGATGGTGACGCATCGGTGACGCGCAGGGCGGCGAGGTGACGCCGCGCGGTCGAGACCGAGACACCGGCCTTGGCGGCGATCTCCGAGACCGGCGCGTCGGGCATCTTGGCGGCGGCCTTGGCGACCTTCTCGGCCGACACCGGACGCGGCGTGACGCGCTTCGCGGGCGTCTTCTTGACCGGCGAAGCCGGGGCAGGCTCGGCGGCGGACGGCTCCGGACCCCAGATGTCCTCGTTGGTGTAGACCGGCTTCGGCTCGACCAGGTCGGCGGGGGCCGGGGCCGGCTCGCTGACCGCTTCGGCCTCGATCGCGGTCTCGGTCAGGGTGCGGATCCGGCCGCCGATCTCAACCAGGCTGATCGACGCGACCACGATCAGGCCATCCACGCTGAACGGCAGCAGGTAGGCCGACGAGTCAGCCTCGCCGTACCGGATAGCCACGCCCACCATGTGCCAGTACGACACCCACGCCGCGATACCCGCGATAACGGCCGTAGCGCCCAGCCGGAACGCCGACAGCGCACCGCGCCGCGCCGGGATCCGAGAGATCAGCTCGACCGCCAGCAGCAGCGCCACCGGCGACCAGGCG
>NZ_LRQV01000249.1 GCF_001567585.1 Micromonospora rosaria | reverse complement strand
GGCTGCCCTGGGGCGTGCTCGTCGTCCGGACGGTGGCCGGCGGCGGGCCCCGTGCCGCCACCGTGCCGGCCGGCGCCGGCTCGGGTGCCGCCACCGTGCCGGCCGGCGCCGGCTCGGGTGCCGCCACCGCGCCGGCCGGCGTCGGGTCGGGGGACGCCACCGTGGCGGCCGGTGAGCTGCTGGCCGCGCTGGAGGCCGGTGACGCGGCCCTGCCCGTCCGCCGGGACGCGCAGTGGCGCTGGCCGCTGCCGCCCCCCGTGAGCCGTCCGGTGGAGACGCTGCCCGCCGCCGAGGTCCACCGGATCGCCGAGGCCGCCGCCGGCACCCTGCGCACCGCTGTGACGCAGGGGGTGGGCGGCCGGGCGGTCGGGCAACGGGCGCTGCGGGACGCCCTGCTGGACCACGTGCCGGTGGTGGTCACCCCGGAGGGTGCGCCCGGGGAGCCGGTGGAGGTGTCGCAGCGGCTCATCCAGGCAGTGGTCCGGATGGGGTTCCTGGGTCGGCCCGAGCCGGCCCGGCCCACCGACGTCGGGGTCCGGGTCGCCGGTCGCTGGGTCGGCCTGGTGGGACCTTTCGGAGCCGCATGGTCGCAGAAGGTTGTCGATCTCGCCGTCACGCCGGCCTGAGGTCATCCGAACGGATGACCCTTCGTCATCCTTCTGGCCTGGGGCTGCCGTTGGGGGGATGCCTCAACCCGGCTGTCCGGGTACCGTCCATCCTCGGATCCAACGCACGGTAGGCGGCTGGATCCGCTGGGGAGTGAGGTGCGCGAGCGATGCCGTGGTGGTCATGGCGCCCAGGTCCCGCCAGCGGCGGTGACCGGGAAACTCGAAGCGGGATCACAGTGGACGACAGTGTCCGGGTCGGACCACCGTCCCCCCGTCAGCCGGGGGACAGTTGTCCGTCCACCGATCGACCTGCGATGACGGACATGCCGGTCACCGTCGAGCCGGTGACCCTCAGCCGGGTCTGCACCGCCCTCGACCTGCTCGACGTGCGGTACCTGGCCGACGGTGACGGCAACCTGCTGGCCATGTGGGAACGGCACGCGGTGCTGGTCACCCTGGAGGGCCCGGAGGACGAGATCCTGGTGATGCGGGCCCGTCCACACGCGACCGTGCCGCCGGACTGGGCCGACCGGGCCTACCGGGTGGTCAACGAGTGGAACCACACTCGACGGTTCTGCAAGGCGTACATCGGTGACCCCACCGAGCGCGGCCAGTTGCCGATCTACGCCGAGTTGCAGGTGCCGCTCGGTGCCGGGGCGCACGACGCGCTCCTGGTCGAGATGCTCGACTGCGGTGCCGCGGTGGCCACCACCTTCGTGGACTGGCTGCACGACGAGGGCGCCCTGCTCTGACTGTGAGCACCCTGGCCCCGGGTCGAGGGCGCCCTTGGCTCTAGGTCGAGGACGCCTTGGCTCCGAGCCGAGGCCGGCCCGCTCTGCGCCGAGCGAGGTCCGCGCACCGCCGGGCCCGCGCCCGACCGGGCCGTCAGGCCGGGCCGGCCGGATCCTCCATGACGTTCACCATGAAGTACGCGGCCCGCTCCAGGTAGTCCCAGAGCGCGGCGGACGCCTCCGGCGACAGGTCCAGCCGGTCGACCGCCCGGCGCATGTGGTGCAGCCAGGCGTCACGTTCCACGGCACCGATCCGGAACGGGGCGTGCCGCATCCGCAGCCGGGGATGCCCCCGCTGGCTGGAGTAGGTGTTCGGGCCGCCCCAGTACTGCATGAGGAAAAGCCTCAGCCGGTCCGCGGCCGGCCCCAGGTCCTCCTCGGGGTACATGGGACGCAGCACGGGGTCGGTTGCCACGCCGGCGTAGAACTCGTCCACCAGCTTGCGGAAGGTGGGCTCGCCGCCGACCAACTCGAAGAAGGTCGTCGACGGCTGTCCGGAGTCAGCTGCGGCAGTCACCGCTCCATCCTGCCAGGCGTACCGCACGCCGTCCGTCGCCTACCGCCCGGTGCGCCTGCGGGCTCGGTCACACCGTCCCGGACCGGGCCTGCGGGCGGGCGCACGGCGTTCCGTGCCGGCCTGCGGGCTCGGTCCCGGCGTTCCGTGCCGGGCCTGCGGGCGGGTGGGCCGTCGCCGGGTCGGGCTCAGCGGGTGGGCGCGTCGGCCTGCCGGGAGCGCTGGCCCACCGGTCCCTGCCCGGTCGGCCCGCCGACCTCCGGGGCGGCGGTCTCCTCGGCCTGCCGCGCGGCGGGGGTGGCGGCGCGCGGCGGTGTCCGCCCGCCGTCGCGGGTGCGACCCGGCCAGCTCGCGCCGACCAGGAGCATGAGCACGACGCCGGCGGCGCTCCACACCCCGACCACGACCGGGATGGGCGCCCACTCCGCCAGCAGGCCGGTCACCAGCACCGCGAGGCCCTGGATCACCTGGAGCCCGGTCGCCATCACGCCGAACGCCCGCGCCCGGTACCCGTCCGGGAGGGCGCGGACGAACATGCCGTTCGCCACCGGCAGCAGACCACCGACCGCCGCCCCGCACACCGCGGCGAGCAGCGCGACCGCCAGGGGTGGCAGGTCGAACAGCACGGGCACCAGGGTCAGCGGGGCGGCCACCGCCAGCGGCCGGACCAACTGCACCCGGCGGGCGGGTGCGACGGCCCGCCCGATCAACAGACCGCCGAGGATGAAGCCGACCGGGTTGGCGGCCATGATGGCGGCCTGGGCCGTGCCGGCGTCCAGACCGCTGGTGTTCCCCTCGCGGGCCCAGGCGGCGGCCAGCCCCTCCGGCACGATGGCGAAGAGCATGGCGCTGAACACCAGCACCGCGATCGCCCGCAGGGTCGGATCGCCGAAGACCAGCCGGAACCCCTCGCCGGTCTCGCGCAGCAGGTGACTGCGGTGCGCGGCGGTCATCGCCGACGGCCGGTCCCGTACGCCGAGGCGGACCAGGACGGCGGAGAGGGCGAAGGTGGTCGCGTTGACCAGCAGCGCGACGGTCGGGTTGATCGTGGCGATGGCGGCACCCAGCAGGTAGCCGACGACCTGCGCGGCCTGCCCGACGCTGGCGTTGATCGACAGCCCGACCACCAGCCGGTCGCCGGAGAGGACCAGCGGCAGCAGCGCCGACCGGGCCGCCTGGCTCGGCGGGTTGGCCAGGGTGGTGAGGAAGAGCAGGCAGAGGATCGCCCAGACCGGCATGCCGGGGATCGCCACCAGGGCGACGAGGGTCATCCGGACGAGGTCGCAGGCCACCATCACGTGCCGGTACCGGTACCGCTCGGCGACCGTGGCGAGCAGCGGCCCGCCGATCAGCCACGGCAGGAACCCGACCGCGAAGGCGGCGGCGGAGAGGGCCACCGACTCGCTCTCCCGGTAGACCAGGACGGTGACCGCCGCCTTGGCGATGTAGTCGCCGACCCAGGCGAGGGTGGTGGCGGTGAGGATCGACCGGTACTCGCGCAGGGCGAACACCTCACGGAAGGTGGCTGCCCGCTCCTCGTCAGGTCGCTCGTCGGACACCGGGGCCTCCATCGTCCCCGCACAGGGCCGTTCGTGACGGCTGCGCCCGGGGAACCGTCGTCAGATCTACGGATCAGCGAGGAAATGATCACTCTCCGCCAAGAGTGTGTACCGGATTCTGCCCGATCGTCTGACAACTGGCTAGGGCGAACGGTTTGATCGTCGCATCTCCGACTGAACGAACGGACGATACCCGAGTGTCCGGCTGGGCCGCGACCCCGTGATTCCGGCTGCCCGGCGCCGTGCGGTCGGCGTCGCCCGGTCGCCGTACCGCTGGTCAGCGGCGTTGCGGGGGTGCCGACGGCCGGCTGTCGACACCCGCCACCCTGGTCACTGGCTGTCACCGGGCTTCCCGGCACCTCCCGCCGCCAGCCCTGGTCACCGCCGGGCGGTGCCCGTTCGCTCCGGTGGAGCCTGTGCCGGCCGCCCGTTTCGGCCCGGCTGTGGCCCGCTTTCCGGCACTCGCTGTCCCGGTGCCGTCTCGTGTGCTCCGGAGACCCCGACGGCAAGCCAGGCGGGTCGCTGAAGGCCCCTCGACAGGGTCGTGGGGCGGGCGGGTGGTGGGCCGGAACGCGCGGCGGCCCCGGGGCGTGTCGCGCCCGGGGCCGCCGGCCCAGCCGTGCGGGGGCGGCTCAGGTCGCGCCGCTCTGTCCGGTGGTCCCGCCGCTCTGCCCCGTCGTACCGCCGTTCTGCCCCGTCGTGCCGGTGGGGCCGGCCGGTCCGGGTGAACCGGCCTGCCCCGACGGGCTGCCCGGGGCGCCCGCCGGGCCGCCCGCGTCGCCGGCTGCCGGGTCGCCGGTCGGGCCGCCGCCCGCCCCCCTGGTCGTCCCACCCGCCGCGCCGGTCGTGCCCGGGGTGGTGCCGGCCGGGGTGGGCGCTGCTGCGGTGC
>NZ_LRQV01000248.1 GCF_001567585.1 Micromonospora rosaria | reverse complement strand
GCCGTGGCCCGGACCGTGCCGGGGCCGGGCGGGGCCGGTGGCGGACCCTGGCCGGCCGGGTCACCACCGGGCTGGCCGGCCTGCTGCTGCTGGGCGTGCTGCTCGCGCCGAACCACCTGGGCGGCTCCTCGCCCTGGGCGTTCCTGCGGCTGCCGGTGGAACCGATCGTCGCCGCCGCCGTGCTGCTCGCGCTCGGGGCCCGGCCGGTCGCCCGGCGGGTGCTGGCCGGGCTGGTCGGGCTCACCCTCGGCCTGCTCGGCGTCCTGAAGGTCATGGACATGGGGTTCTTCGCCACCCTGGCCCGGCCGTTCGACCCGGTCCTGGACTGGACCCTGCTCGACGACGCGGTGGCCTTCCTCGCCGACTCCGTGGGCCGGGGCGGCGCGACCGCCGCCGTCGTCGCGGCGGTGCTGCTCGCGCTCGTGCTCCTCGTGGCCTGCACGCTCGCCGCGCTGCGGCTGACCCGGCTCGCGGTCCGGCACCGGGGGCCGGCGGTCCGGACCGTCGCGGCCCTCGCCGTGGCCTGGGTGGTCGTCGCGGCGTTCGGGGTACGGATCGTGCCGGCCGTACCGGTCGCCGACCGGAGCACCAGCCGGCTGGTCGGCGCGCACGCCGCCCAGGTACGCGCCGGGCTGCGGGACCGGGAGACCTTCGACGCGGAGGTGACCGACGACCCGTACGCCGACACGCCGGGCGGGGAGCTGCTGACCGCCCTGCGGGGCAAGGACGTGATCCTGGCGTTCGTCGAGAGCTACGGCCGCGACGCGGTGGAGGACCCCGAGCTGGCCGAGGGCGTCGGCGCGGTGCTGGCCGACGGGGACCGCCGGTTGGCCGCCGCCGGGTACGGCGCGCGCAGCGGGTTCCTCACCTCCTCGACCACCGGCGGCGGGAGCTGGCTGGCGCACGCCACGACGCTGTCCGGGCTGTGGATCGACAACGAGCAGCGGCACCGCAGCCTGCTGGCCAGCGACCGGATGACCCTCAACCGGGCCTTCCAGCGGGCCGGGTGGACCACGGTCGGCGTGATGCCGGCGGTGACCCGGGCCTGGCCGGAGGGACGGTTCTACGGCTACGACCGGTTCTACGACTCGCGGACGTTGGGCTACCAGGGCCCGACGTTCAGCTACGCCCCGGTACCGGACCAGTACACGCTGTCGGCGTTCGAGCGGCTGGAGCGGGCCCGGACCGACCGGGGGCCGCTGATGGCGGAGATCGCCCTGGTCTCCAGCCACTCCCCGTGGACCCCCCGACCCCGGCTGGTGGACTGGGCCGAGGTGGGCGACGGCTCGGTCTACCACCGGGCCACCGAGGGCGACGTCGAGGACGTCACCCGCACCACCACCCGGATGCGCGCCGACTACCGGCGCTCGATCGAGTACTCGCTGCGCACCCTGGTCTCGTACGTGCAGCGGCACGGTGACGACGACCTGGTGCTGGTCGTCCTCGGCGACCACCAGCCCGCCCCCGTGATCACCGGACCGAACGCCAGCCGGGACGTGCCGGTCACCCTGGTCACCCGGGACCGGGCGGTGCTGGACCGGATCTCGGGCTGGGGCTGGACGGAGGGCCTGCGGCCCGGTCCGCAGGCCCCGGTGTGGCGGATGGACGCCTTCCGGGACCGGTTCCTGACCGCGTTCGGCCCGTAGCCGGCGGGCACCGGTCCCGGCCGGGGGGGGCGCCGGTCGTCGTCGGTCCGCCGTCCCGGGACGGACCGCCGGTGGCCACGGTCACGACGGTCCACCGGCGCGTCCCGGCCGCCCGGCGGGAACCGGGGAGCCCCGATGAGCGACTATCGGAACATGGGGTGCGAGCAGTGGCGGGAGATCCTGTCGGCACAGTTGGACGGTGAGGAGACGCCCACCGAGCGGGCCGCCGCGCAGGGGCACCTGGACACCTGCGCGGGCTGCCGGACCTGGCTGGACCTGGCGGCCGGGGTCACCCGGCGGTCCCGGACCCGGCTGGCGCCGACGGTGCCCGACCTGACCGACGCGATCCTCGCCGCCGCGCCGCCGCCGGCCCGGTCCGGGTGGCGCCCGGCGGCACGGTGGGGCCGGCTGCTGCCGGACGAGGGCTGGTCCCGGTGGCGGACCGGCGCGGTGGCGGGCCTGCGCGCCGCGCTGGGCCTGCTCGGGGCGGTGCAACTGGTCCTCGGCCTGGTTCAGGTCGGGCGGGGCGGGACCGACCACGTGCACCTCACCGGCCAGCACCTGTGGCACGAGGCGGCGGCGTGGAACGTCGCGGTCGGTGCCGGCTTCGTCTTCGTCGCGCTGCGCCGGACCCCCCCGGCCGGGCTGCTGCCCATGCTCAGCGCGTTCGTGGCGACCCTGCTGCTGCTGTCGGTGAACGACCTGCTCACCGCGCAGGTGGCGATGCCCCGGCTGGCCAGCCACGGCTTCCTGGTGGGCGGCTACCTGATCACCGTGCTGCTGTCCCGGCCGGGGCTGCGCTCCGGCGGGTCGCCGCCGGAACGACGCCGGCCGTCGCGGTCCCGGTGGCGGTTGCAGGCCGACGACGTCCCACCGCCGGCCCCGCTGCGGCTGCTCCCACCACACTCCGCGCAGGCCCGCAGCGACCGCCGCGCCGCCTGAGGCGCTGCTCCGGCCGGTCGGGACGCCGACGCCCGACCACGACCGCGCGATCGCCGACTTCCTCCGGGAGCCGCACCACGACCCGGTGGTCCGGGAGCAGGGGCGCGCCCCGGCCGGCGCCTGGCCGCCGCCGCCCCACGGTGGGCTGACCCGGTGGGCGTACGGCCGCTGCCGCGCCGGGTGGGTCGACCGACGGGTCGCCGGGGGACCTGACCGGCCCCGGCGGCCGACGCCGCGTCCCGGTCAGCCGACGCCGCGCCGGTGCTGCGGTGCGGGGCCGGCGGCCGGGGTGGCCAGCGCGGCGACGAGGTCCTCCCGGGCGCGGGCGACCCGGGAGCGGATCGTGCCGATCGGGCAGCCGCACACCCGTGCCGCCTCGGCGTAGGACAGGCCGAGGACCTGGGTGGCGACGAAGGCCTCCCGGCGCTCCGGGACCAGATCGTCGACCAGGCCCCAGAGGGTGACCTCGCCGTCCGGGGCGGACGCGGCCGGGGCGCCGGTCTCGTCGGCGAACCGGTGCCAGTCGGCGACGCCGGTGGTTCGGGGACGGGCCACGGCCGCCCGGACGTGGTCGACGGCCACCCGCCGGGCGATGGCGAACAGCCAGGTCCGCGCGGAGGAGCGACCGGCGAAGCCGGGCAGGCTGCGCCAGGCCCGCAGGTACGTCTCCTGGACCAGGTCGTCGACCTCGCGCGCCCCGGACAGGTGCACGAGGAAGCGCCGGACGTCGTGCTGGGTGGCGCGGACGAACGCCGCCGCGGCGGCGCTGTCGCCCCGGCCCGCGGCGAACGCGTACCCGGTGATCTCGTCCGCCGGTTCTGGTCGGGTCACTGGTCCCACCTTTCGCGTACCGCTGGCACCGCCCATTGGTCGTCGGCCGCGGGCGGACGGTTCCCGGGCCGTGCGGCCGACCGGTGACACCGGTGCTAGCGTCCGTCCGGTGATCTCGCAGCGAAGCATCCACTCGTTCCGGCACGCCGGTGCCGCCGTCCCGGGAGGTGCCCGGTGGACGGGCTGACCGGAGCCGTCCGACGCCTGCTCGGCGGGTACGAGATCGGTGCGCTCACGCCGCTCGGGGCGGGCACCGACCACGACGCGTACGACCTCGACGGCGTGTTCGTGGTGCGGCGACGCCGGCCGGAGGAGGACGACGACGGACCGGCGGCGGTCGAGCGGGAAGTCCGGGTCCTGGAGGCGGTGGCCCGGGTGTCCCCGATCCCGGTGCCGACGGTCGTCGCCGCCGCGCCCGAGCAGGGGCTGCTGGTGCTGCGCCGGCTGCCCGGCACGTCCCTGCTGGCCGAGCCGTGCCCCGACCCCGACCGGCTGGTCGAGCAGTTGGCCGGCTTCCTCGCCGCCGTGTACGCGCTCCCGGCGGACCTGGTCGAGCCGGACGATCATCCCCTGTCCGGGTACCTGGCCGAGGCCGCCGAGACGGCGGCCCGGATCGCGCCGGTGCTCGACGCCGGGCAGCGCGCCCTGGTGGCAGAATTCCTGGCCACCGCGCCCCCACCGGAGCCGGCGATCCGGCTGTTCTGCCACGCCGACCTGGGCGCCGAGCACCTGCTGGCGGAGCCGACCCGAACCCGGCTGACCGGGGTGCTCGACTGGTCGGACGCGGCGGGCACCGACCCGGCCCGCGACCTCGGCCGCCTCTACCGCGACCTCGGTCCGGGCCCGGCGGCCCGCGTCCACGACGCGCTCACCGGCCTGCTCGACGACGGGGCGTTGTCCCGGGCCGCGTTCCACGCCCGGTGCGCGCTCCTCGAGGACCTGGCCTTCGGCCTCGACGAGGGAGACCGCCGGTACGCCGACGCCGCGC
>NZ_LRQV01000247.1 GCF_001567585.1 Micromonospora rosaria | reverse complement strand
AGCAGGACGGCGGCGCGGACGGCGGCGCGGAGGGTCCGGCCGACGGCGGCGCGACCCCCGGTCAGCAGGACGGCGGCGCCGACGGCAGCGCCCGGTAGCCGGCCCGCCGTGTCCAGCCTCGACCCGCCGGGCGGCCACGGCCGTCCGGCGGTTCCGTCCGTCCTCCGGCCCGACGCCTGCGCCGCCGCGCTCGCCCGCTGCGTGGCGGTCGAACCGGCCAAGTTCGCCACCGCCCACTGGGGGCGTACCCCTTTGCTGTCCCGCGCCGGCGAGCTGCCCAACCCGGACGGCTTCACCGACCTGTTCAGCCCCGCCGACGCCGACGAACTGCTCAGCCGGCGCGGGCTGCGGACCCCCTTCCTGCGGGTGGCCCGGGACGGGCAGCTCGTCCCGGCGGCCCGGTACACCGGCGGCGGTGGCGCGGGCGCCGAGATCGGCGACCAGGTCCTCGACGAGAAGGTCCTCCAGGAGTACGCCGACGGCGCCACCCTGGTCCTGCAGGGCCTGCACCGCACCTGGCCGGCGCTTGTCGACTTCGCCCGGGAGCTGGGCACCGCCCTCGCCCAGCCGTTGCAGGTCAACGCCTACCTGACCCCGGCCGGCAGCCAGGGCTTCGCCACCCACTACGACACCCACGACGTCTTCGTGCTCCAGGTCGACGGGCGCAAGCACTGGCGGATCCACCCGCCGGTGCTGCCCGACCCGCTGGAACGCCAGCCCTGGGGCGGCCGGGCCGACGAGGTCTCCGCCACCGCGCGGGGCGCCGCCGCGCTGGACGTGGTGCTGGAGCCGGGCGACGCCCTCTACCTGCCCCGGGGCTGGCTGCACAGCGCCCAGGCGCAGGAGTCCAGCTCGCTGCACCTGACCGTCGGCATCCGCGCGCTGACCCGGTACGCCCTGGTGGAGGAGTTGCTGGCGCTGGCCGCCGAGGATCCCCGGCTGCGCGCCGGGCTGCCGTTCGGCACCGACGTGGCCGACCCGGACGCGATCGAGCCGGAGCTGACCGAGACCGTGGAGGCGCTGCGGGACTGGCTGCTGCGCGCCGACCCTGCCGTGCTCGCCGACCGGCTGCGCCGGCGCGCCTGGCCCGCCGCCCGGCCCGCGCCGATCCGCCCCCTCGCCCAGGCCGCCGCGCTGGCCGGGCTCACCGGGGACAGTCGGCTCACCGTCCGGCCCGGACTGCGCTGGCAGCTCGCGTCCGACGGCGCCGACCGGGTCACCCTGCGGGTGTTCGACCGGACGCTCACCCTGCCCACCGCCTGCGAGCCGGCGCTGCGCGCCCTGCTCGGCGGGGCGGTCACCCGGGTCGGCGAGCTGCCCGGCCTGGACGACGCCGACCGTCTGGTGCTGGCCCGTCGACTGCTCCGCGAGGCGGTCGCCGTCCCGGCCTGACCGGCCCCCGTCCGGCCCGCCGGTCCGGCTGTCGGGCCCGCCGGGCGGGCTGGTCGGCCGGGCGGTCCGGTTGCCCGACGCGCCGGGCATGGCCGGTTGTCCGGGAAGGGTGCCGGGTGGTCCGTCCGGGGCCGGCTCAGCGGCCGAGCACCAGCAGCAGCGTGGTGCAGGCCAGGCCGGCGAGCAGCACCACGGCCATCGGCCGGGGGCCGAACACCGCATGCCGGCGGTCCGCCACGCGCTTCGCCGGCACCAGCCCGATCAGCGGACCCAGCAGGGTCACCACCAGCGCCAGCACCGGCATGCCCACCGCCAGGTCGCCGCCGGTGCTCTGCCCGATCCCGCGGGCCACCAGCCCCAGCGCGTACGCCACCGCCGCGCCGAAGACCCCGCACAGCACCAGCACCGGGTTGACCGAACCGGGCAGCTCACCGGGCTGCCCCACCCGGCCCAGCAGGTCCCGTACCCCCTGGAGCAGGTGGAGCGGATCGCCGGTGGCGTCGCGCGCCGGGCCGGGTGGCGACCCCACCTTCCGGCCGCCGCCGACCCGGTCGCGCAGTTGCTGCCACAGGTGCGCCGCCTCGGCGTCCACCCGCTCCAGCAGCTCCCGGGCCGCCTCGACCTCGGCCTCGGCCCGCCGGACCTGCTCGGTCGCCTCGATGACCGCGCGCTCGGCGGCGGCGCACTGCTGGTCGTGCCAGCGGTGGGCCTCCTGCCGTTGGGTGTGCACCCGGGCGGTCAGCTCGGCCAGCCGCCGGACTTCGGCGGCGTACGTGTCACTGGTGACGGGTTCGTTCATCGGGCCGGCCCGTAGGGGATGATGACCTGCCCGGTGCGGTGCACCGACCGGTCGAAGAAGAGCCCACGCCACGGGCGCGGGTACCAGTCCGGGCCGCCCGTGCCCGGGTAGAGCGACGAGCCCAGCTCGCCGCCCTGCACGTCCAGGGCGACCCAGGCGCCGATCTGGTCGGTGCGGGCCGCCGGCCCACCCAGGTCCACCCGCATCCGGGCCACCCCCCGCCACCAGGCCAGCACGTGGGTCCGCCGCTCCGGCCCGTCGTGCAGGATGCGGCGTAGCTGCTCCAGTCCGGTCCGCCCGCCGGTGCGGGCCGCCAACTGCCCGGCCGCCGCGTCCACCGCGAACAGCAGCAGGTAGTGCGGGGTGGCTCCGGTACCCGACCGGGCCAGCCCGTCGGCGGTCTCGGCCATCAGCTCCGGCACGGTCTCCTCGTCGTACCAGGCCGCGTCGTCGGCCAGCTCGCCGTAGAGCGCGCGGGCGGCCGGGTCGGCGTCCGGGTCGAGGCAGGCGATGGAGAACCGGGCCTCGCCGGGGCGGTGCTGGCGGGCCAGGGACCGGGCGGCGGCGTCCAGCACCGCGCACGCCTCCTCCACCCGGGTACCGATCACCGCCAGGTTCCGGCCGGGTGCCCGGGGCAACCGCAGCACCGCCGAGCGGGCCTGCACGTCGATGATCTCCCCGAGCAGGGCGACCGGGGTCCGGCGGTCCTCCCCGGCCGGGTCCAGCGCCCGGAAGTCCGGCGCCTCGGCCAGCCGGGGGATCGCGTCGCCGTCGAAGAGCCGGGCCGGCGCGGCGTCGGTGGGGCGCATCCGCCACAGCCGGTGCTGCAACTCGCTCCAGCTCTCCCAGTCGCTGGCCGACGGGATCCGGGCCACCTGGTTGCCCTCGGCCATCCCGGACTCGGCGTTGACCACCGCGTGGTGCCGGGGCAGCGACTGGGCCGCGTCGTTGCGTTCGGCGAGGATGCGCAGCGCCTTCGGCAGCGCGATCCGCAGGGTGAACTGGGCGACCAGCGCCGGCCGGCCCCACAGCGCCTCGATGCCGCGCACGTCCTGCGAGGCGAGCACCAGGTGGATGCCCTGGGAACGGCCCCGCCGGGCCAGGTCCTCCAGCAGGTCGGCGGCCTCCCGGGCGACCACGTCCCGCCCGGCCAGCAGCATCTGGAACTCGTCGACCACCGCGACGATCCGGGGCCACCGCCCGCCCGGGTCCACCGCCCGCAGCTCGGAGAGCTTGGTGACCTCGTGCTGTTTCGCCGCGTCCGCCCGGCGGCGCAGCTCCTCGGCGAGGAAGCGCAGCAGGGCCAGCCCGAACTCCCGGTCGGTGTTGACGTTGATCCCGACCAGCCGCATGTGCGGCAGCCAGCTCGGGTCGCGCCGGCCCTGGGCGAACCGGGCGAAGGACACCCCTTCCTTGAAGTCCAGCAGGTAGAACTCCAACTGGTCGGGGGAGTAGCGGGCGGCCAGCGCGCCGATCCAGGCGAAGATCAGGTTCGTCTTGCCGGTGCCGGACGGGCCGCCGATCAGCGCGTGTGGCGGGTAGTCGCCGAGGGTGAGCTGCACCTGCCGGCCGTTGGCCGCCTCGCCGATCGGCGCGGTCAGCCCGGTGGCGGAGTCCTCCTGCCACATCCGCTCGGGCGGGGGCAGCAGCTCGGCGAAGGGCGCCGGGGGCGGGCCGGCGTTGACCGTGGCCGCGACCGCCCGGCAGGTCTCGGTGACCAGGGCCGCCGGTGGGGGCGGGTCGAGCCGGGCCGGCAGGCCGGGCGGCCCGCCGATGCGCACCCCGTCCGGCTCCACCGCGATCCGGGTCACCGTCGGGTGCTCGGGCAGCGGCACGCCCCGGACCACCAGGTGCACGCCGCAGGCCGCGCCGGTGCGGACCACCCGGTCGAGCTGCCCCCGCTCGTGCCGGTTCAGCTCGTCGCCGCCGAGCAGCACCGCCACCCGCCACGGCTCCGGCCGGCGACCGGTGGCCGCGGCCAGGTCGCGCAGCGAGGCGTACTCGCCGGCCAGCACGGTCTCGTTGATCCGGCGGATCTGCTCGACCAGGTCGTCCAGCAGCCGACCCAGCCCGCCGGGGCCGACGAAGGTCAACAGCCCGGCGGAGGTCAGCGGGGCGAACCCGGCCAGCCCGCCGCCGAGGTGCTCCGGGTCGTACCCGATCAGCCGTACCGCGCCGGGGTCGGTCCGGCCCAGGCTGCGCAGCAGCAGCGCCGGTACCACCGGCTC
>NZ_LRQV01000246.1 GCF_001567585.1 Micromonospora rosaria | reverse complement strand
TCCCAAGCTGACAGTGCGGGTTCGATTCCCGTCACCCGCTCCACGCACGGAAGCCCTGGTCAGGACAGACGTCTCGCCAGGGCTTCCGTGGTTCTAGGTCATGCTGAAACAGGGATGGGCCATTGGTGGGCCATTAGCTCGCCTCGGCGGCCGGTCCGTCGCCCTCGGCAACCCGCTTGACCTTGCGCTTGCTCGGCTTGCGCCGGGCCGCCTTGACCGCCTTGTCGATCGCGTCGGCGATGCCCTGGTCGGCCTCCCGGTTGGCGTGCTGGTAGATCAGCGCGGCACGCGGGCTGTCGTGCCCCATCCGTGCCATGATGTCGCGCAGGCTCGCCCCTGGTGCCCGCGACGCGAGGGTGTTGCCGGTGTGCCGCAGGTCGTGGAAGTGCAGTCCAGGAACACCCACGGCAGCGACCGCCTCGGGCCACTTGACCAGCTTGTTGAAGTTGCCGCGCCAGAGGTTCCGGCCGCTCTCGCCGGTGAACACGAACGCCTCGGGTGCCTCGCCGACGTAGCTGCCCATGTGCTGTTTCAGCACAGGCAGTGCCGCCTTGGGCAGGGCGACGGTCCGCGCACCCGCCCGCGACTTTGGCGGGCCGAGGATCAGACCGGTTCCCCGGTGCTCGACGAACGCCTGTCGCACCCTCACCGTGCCGGCCGACAGGTCGACGTCGCAGCGTTGCAGGGCGACCGCCTCGCCCCACCGTAGGCATCCGAACGTCGTGACCAGGATCAGCGCCCGGAAGCGTGCCGGCATCCGCTCGGCCAACGCGAAGATCTGCGGGACGGTGAGAACCGGTCGCTCCGCCGGCTTCTCCTGGTCGGCACCGACCACGCGGCACGGGTTGACCCTGATCAGTTCGTCCTCCTTGACGGCGGTCATCAGGACCGCGCGTAGCAGTCGGTACGCCTTGGCAGCCATGGTCACCGACACGCCCTCGGCCAGCAGCAGTGCCCGCCACTCGCGGACCATGGGCGTGTCGATCCGGTTGAGCGGCATGTCGCCGAGATGCGGCGTGATGTGCCTGCCGAGCGTCCAGCGGTACAGGTGCACGGTCCGGGGCCGCAGGTTCGGCCGCTCGGCGATCCACCGCTCGGCGTAGTCGCGTAGCCGGATCTTCCCGCGCTCAGGGTCGATCCACTCGCCCCGCATCATCTGGGCCTCGACCAGCGACAGGTACTTCTCGGCCTCGGCCTTGCGGGCGAACGTCTGCGGAGCGGAGCGCATCCGCCCGTCCGGGCCGGGGTAGCGAGCCTGGTAGCGGCCGGACTCGCGCTTACGGATGTTGCCGAATCGGCGGTGTCCCTCTCGGTTTGCCATGATCAGGCGACACTCCTCAATCCGCGCCAAACGGTCTCTGCGGTCATCGGCTCGACTCGTCCGGCACGGACGAACGCGGCCAGGTCGGCGGGGTCGATCCGAATCGACCGGCCGAGCCGGTGAAATGCGATCTGCCGCTCGGCAACGGCACGGCGGACGTAGCGCACGCTCATGCCGATGCGGGCTGCGGATTCTTCGATGGTCAGCAACTCGCGGGCAGTTCCAGTACTGGCGTGTGGCGGGTGGTCCGCTTGGCCATCGGGCGTGTCCCTTCCGGGCGGTGCGGGGATGTATCGGGGCGGTGCGAAAGGCGTTGAGAGCGCCGGTAACGGCCTCTCCGGCGGTGCGAGCGGTTCGGCGTGGCGTGGCGGGCCACGTCGGCAGAGAGCCGTGCAGCGGCCCGCTGAGAGCCTCGCTGAGCCAAGATCACGGCTGCTTTGGTGTCTTGGTGTACCTCTGTGCTGAAACACCCGGTTAGCTCCCCGTTTCAGCATGTTCGGCGCGATCACTGCCAGAGTCCGGCCTGTCCCCGTGCTGTCCCCCTCGTTTCCGCAGCTCAGAGCGGGTCGGGGGACACCGGGGACAGGAGGGACACCGGGGACGCGATACCGGCCGCCGGTGTCGGCGGCGAGCTGCCCGTCGGCGAGCATCCGCTGACAGGTGCGCTTGACGTTGTCGTAGGCGAGTCCGACCCCGTCGGCGATGACCTTGGGGGTACTGCCGGGTGAGGCTCGCAGGAACCGGAGGATCGTCGCGCGGGTCTCGCCGACCTGGTGATCCTCGGCCGGCCCGTCGAGCATCTGCCAGGCACCGGCGGCGGGGTCGAACGTGAGGGCGTACTCGTTCTCATCGACGTCGCGGCCGGTCACGTGCAGCACGCCGTCACCCTGGTTACGTGCCCGCTTGAGTACGAGGGTGGCGTCAGCGGCCCCGGCGAGTCCGTTGGTTCCCGAGACCTCGGTGAGGAAGTCGTCGGATCCGGCCTTACGCACGTGGTGGACCAGGACGAACGCGACGCCGTAGTCGTCTGCGACCTTCTTCGCCCGGCCGACAGCGGCGTAGTCGGCATCGTAGGCGGACGCGCCGGGGGCGGAGTGGCCACGCAGCTTGGCGAACACGTCGATGATGACCATGCGGGCATTTGGGTTGCGGTCGAGCCACGCGGCGATGGCCTGGTTCGCCACCCTGCGGCAGCGGCGGGCACTCGGTGGGCGAGGGTGAGTCCGGCCGGGGCCTTGCGCTGACCGAGGACCTTGCCGAGCCGGTTTTGCAGGCGGCGGGCGGTGTCTTCCAGGGCGAGGTACAGCACCGGGCCGGGCTCGACCGGGATCGCGCCGAACGCCTTACCGCCAAGGGCGACGTCCAGGCCGAGGCCGAGCGACATCCACGACTTGCCGACCTTGGGCGGGCCGCAGAGCAGGTTCACGCCCTCGGACAGCACACCGGGCACGGCCCACTTGGGCGGGGCGAACTCCATCGCCATGATGTCGGCGGCAGTCCACGACGTGCGGATCCGGGCGGGCCGCTTCGCCTCGGGCGACAGAACCTCGGCAGCGTCGTCCGGTCCGGCAACGTGCAGGTGCGGGCGATCAGGCCGGTCGGCCGGTACGGCGCTCACGCGGCCACCGTCCGGGGGCGACGGGCACCGGCGGCGAGGCCGGAGCGGATCGTACGCAGCGTCTCGAACCGGGTGAGGCCGATCGACAGCGCGGCCTGTTCCAGCAACGCGGCAGCCTGGTCGGCGGGCAGCGCTCCCCCGGCGGCGAGCTGGCCGAGGGCAACCGCGGAGACGTAGAGCATGTGGTTACGCTCGCCCTCGGCGGCGCGCCGAAGCTGGTCGAGCTGCCCGTTGATCGCGGCGTCCAGGTAGGCACCGGACCGTCCGGACGGCAGGTCGACAGCGACCGGGCGTTGAGGCGGCAGCGGTGCGGGTGCGAGGCGTTTGGCGAGCCAGCCGGGAAGGTCGGCGACCGGCAGGTCACGGGCGACCGCGTAGGGGCGGCCCGCGACGGTGCTTCCGGCCGCGACGACGTAGCCACCGTGGGCACGGGTGTCGACCAGCCAGCCGAGACCGTTGCCGCGCTCTCCGGCCGTGTTGCGCAGGGCCGGGCCGCTGGTGGGGTGCCGGAAGTACAGGTGCGCACCGCCCCGGCCCGTGGTCACGGCGTAGGTGTCGTCGGGCACCGGCTGACCAGCGGCCTCGCACAGCGCGGCGAGCACGTCGACCCCGCCCGACGCGGCCGGGTACGGGCAACCGGGCGGCGGGACCTGGTCGGGCTTGCGGACGTCCAGGTCGACGACGACCAGCCCGGACGGGCCGCAGGCGATGCCGACGCCGTACGGGGTCTCGGCCCAGCCGCGCCGGATCCGGTCGGGGTCTACGGTGGCGCGGGCTTCCCAGCCGGTGTGTCCGTTGCGGCAGCGCGGGTCCCGGCCGGGCAGGCGTCGGCAGGGTGGTCGGGGAAGGCGGGCCGCTTGTCGTTCGGCCGCAGGGGGAAGGACGTGCCAGCCACGCGCGGCGGCGGCGAGAGCCACGTCGCGTAGGGATTCCTTGGCGGGCATGGGGTTCGTTCTACTGATGTCGGGTGTGGATGGGCGTTCGCGCTGGTAGTTCTCGTCGGCGCAGGCGGCGCAGTAGCGGGCCTTCTCCCACCGGGCGACCTGCAACGGCTGACCGGACACGGTGTCTTCGGCCGCGACGGCGCGGTCGCAGATGTGCGGGTAGGGCAGGTCGGTCGGCACGAGGCGGCCGAGGGCCTTACTCGCGCCGATCCAGTGCCCGCCGGTCATCGACCCGGCCGCCCGTCGTGGCAGTCGAGGCATTCGCCGAGCGAGCGCGGGATGTAGTAGTCGCGCAGCTCACCGCAGGTCGGGCAGATGCGGCGGGCGCGCAGCGCGGCCGAGATCGCGCGCCGCTGTGCCGGGCTGGCGGTGCGCTTGGGCCGGGCGAGGTCGAGCCGGTAGAGGTACGCGGTCCGGGTGCCGCCGACGCCCCGCCAGAGGATCTGCGCGGCGATCGGCTGACCGCCCGGCCGCAGGCCGCGCGCTCGGAGCTGCCGACGGGTGGCGTAACCGTCCGGCGCACCCTGCCACCAGAACGTCGGGATGTCGTACCGCTCGGCGTCGGGATCCCAG
>NZ_LRQV01000245.1 GCF_001567585.1 Micromonospora rosaria | reverse complement strand
CCGCCAGCACCGACACGCCCCCGCATTGCCAGCCGGGGTGGCGGCAAACCCGGTGCCGTGGGTGGTGGCCGGGGTACGCCGGTCGGCGGGTGTGCCGCCGGACGGGTCGCGGGCGGCGTCGGGGTGATCTATGGTCGGGGGGTCGCTGTCGACGGTACGGAAGGGGGCGCCCGGATGGGGCTGCGGACCTTCCTCGCCGGCTGGCCGGTCTACCGGCAGCTCACCGGCACGGATCCGCTGGGCCGGGGCGCGGCGGCGCAGTCGGCGCGGTCGGCGGAGCTGGCCCCGCGCACCGAGGCCGCCGACCGGGTGGCCCGCTCGGTCTGCCCGTACTGCGCGGTGGGCTGCGGGCAGCGGGTGTTCGTCTCCGACGGTCGGGTCACCCAGATCGAGGGCGACCCGGACAGCCCGATCTCCCGAGGGCGGCTCTGCCCGAAGGGTTCGGCCAGCCGCAGCCTGGTCACCAGTCCGTTGCGGCAGACGAAGGTCCGGTACCGGCGGCCGTACGGCACGCAGTGGGAGGATCTCGACCTCGACGTCGCCCTGGACATGATCGCCGACCGGGTGCTCGCCACCCGGGAGCGGACCTGGGAGGACACCGACGCGCGGGGCTGGCCGGTGAACCGGACGCTGGGGATTTCCAGTCTCGGCGGGGCGACGCTGGACAACGAGGAGAACTACCTCATCAAGAAGTTGTTCACCGCGCTCGGGGCGTTGCAGATCGAGAACCAGGCCCGGATTTGACACTCCGCCACCGTCCCCGGTCTGGGGGCTTCCTTCGGTCGCGGTGGCGCGACGGATTTCCAACAGGACCTGGTCAACGCTGACGTCATCGTCATCCAGGGTTCCAACATGGCCGAGGCGCACCCGGTGGGGTTCCAGTGGGTGATGGAGGCCCGGCGGCGGGGTGCGACGGTGTTCCACGTCGATCCCCGGTTCACCCGCACCAGCGCGGCGGTCGACGAGTACGTGCCGATCCGGGCGGGCACGGACATCGCGTTGCTGGGTGGGGTGGTGCGTCACATCCTGGAGAACGAGCTGGACTTCCGGGAGTACGTGCTGGCGTACACGAACGCGGCGACGATCGTCAGTGACGGGTACGTGGACGCGGAGGACGGCGACGGGGTGTTCTCCGGTTTCGACCCGGCGACGCACACGTACCGGCAGGACACCTGGCAGTACGCGGGGCAGGAGAGCGTCCCGGATGGCGGGCCGACCGCGAAGGAGCGGGACTCGGCGGCCGGGTTGGAGCACGAGTCGCACGGTCCGGGGGTGGCCGGGCCGGTCGAGCGGGACGAGACGTTGCGGCATCCGCGCTGCGTGTACCAGATCCTCAGGCGGCACTTCGCCCGCTACACGCCGGAGATGGTGGAGCGGGTCTGCGGCATCGGGCAGGAGCAGTTCCTGCGGTTGGCGCGGGCGTGGACGGAGAACTCCGGCCGGGAGCGCACCGGGGCGCTGGTGTACTCGGTGGGGTGGACGCAGCACAGCGTGGGGGTGCAGTACATCCGGACCGGGGCGATCATCCAGACGCTGCTGGGGAACATGGGTCGGCCCGGTGGCGGGATCATGGCGTTGCGGGGGCACGCGAGCATCCAGGGTTCGACGGACATCCCGACGCTGTTCAACCTGCTGCCGGGGTACCTGCCGATGCCGCACGCGGTCGACCATCCGACCTTCGACGACTGGGTGAACAGCATCGTCAAGCCGGGGCAGAAGGGGTTCTGGGGGGAGGCCCGGTCGTACGCGGCGAGCCTGTTGAAGGCGTACTGGGGGGACGCGGCGACGCCGGAGAACGACTTCGGGTACGGGTACCTGCCCCGGATGACCGGTGACCACGGCACGTACCAGCAGGTGTTGAACATGATCGACGGGAAGGTGCAGGGGTACTTCCTGCTCGGTCAGAACCCGGCGGTCGGGTCGGCGCACGGTCGGGCCCAGCGGCTGGGCATGGCCAACCTGGACTGGCTGGTGGTGCGGGACCTGTTCGAGATCGAGTCGGCGACGTTCTGGCGGGACAGTCCGGAGGTGGCGACGGGGGAGATCGTGCCCACCGAGTGCCGGACGGAGGTGTTCTTCCTGCCGGCGGCGTCGCACGTGGAGAAGGAGGGCACCTTTACCCAGACGCAGCGGCTGTTGCAGTGGCGGGAGAAGGCCGTGGAACCGCCCGGTGACGCCCGTTCCGAGCTGTGGTTCTTCTACCACCTGGGGCGGGTGCTGCGGGCGAAGCTGGCCGGGTCGCCGCATCCGCGTGACCGGGCGCTGCTGGATCTGACCTGGGACTATCCGACGCACGGCCCGGTGGCGGAGCCGAGCGCCGAGGCGGTGCTGCGGGAGATCAACGGGTACGAGGTGGCGACCGGCCGGCCGCTGTCGTCGTTCACCGAGGCCCGCGCCGACGGGTCCACGGCGGTCGGGTGCTGGATCTACACGGGGGTGTACGCCGACGGGGTGAACCAGGCGGCCCGGCGTCGGCCGGGTCAGGAGCAGGACTGGGTGGCCGCCGAGTGGGGGTGGGCGTGGCCGGCGAACCGGCGGATGCTGTACAACCGGGCCTCGGCGGACCCGGAGGGCCGGCCGTGGAGCGAGCGTAAGCGGTACGTGTGGTGGGACGCCGGGCGGGGCGAGTGGACGGGGCACGACGTGCCGGACTTCGAGCGGACCAAGCCGCCGTCGTACCGGCCGCCGGAGGGCGCGGCGGGGGTGGCCGGGTTGTCCGGGACCGATCCGTTCGTCATGCAGGCCGACGGGAAGGCGTGGTTGTACGCGCCCAGCGGGGTGCTCGACGGGCCGTTGCCGACGCACTACGAGCCGGCCGAGTCGCCGTTGCGCAACCCGTTGTACGGTCAGCAGGCCAACCCGACCCGGAAGGTGTACGACCATCCGGTGAACGTGGTCAACCCGAGCCCGCCGCAGCCGCACAGCGGGGTCTTCCCGTACGTGTTCACGGTCAGTCGGCTCACCGAGCACCACACGGCCGGGGGGATGAGTCGGACGGTCCGGCCGTTGGCGGAGTTGCAGCCGGAGATGTTCGTGGAGGTGTCCCCGGAGTTGGCCGCCGAGGTGGGGGTGGCGCATCTGGGGTGGGCGCACCTGGTCAGCGCCCGTTCGGTGATCGAGGCGCGGGTGCTGGTGACCGACCGGATGGCGCCGTTGCGGATCGAGGGGCGGGTGATCCACCAGGTGTGGCTGCCGTACCACTTCGGCCCGGCCGGGTTGGTCACCGGGGACTCGGCGAACGACCTGTTCGGTATCACCCTGGATCCGAACGTGTTGATCCAGGAGAGCAAAGTGGGCACCTGTGACGTGCGGCCGGGTCGCCGGCCCCGGGGCGCGGCCCTGCTGGACCTGGTCGCCGGGTACCGGCGGCGGGCCGGTCTCGACCCGCCGCACCCGCCGCCGCTGCTGACCACCACCGTGCTGCCCGCCGAGGGGGAGGACCGTGCTGACACCTGACCCGAACAGCCTCTTCGGGCCGTTGGATCCGGCGCCGGAGGCCGGGTGGACCGACGCGTCGCCCCGGATGGGGTTCTTCACCGACACCAGCGTCTGTATCGGCTGCAAGGCGTGCGAGGTGGCCTGCAAGGAGTGGAACGACGTGCCCGCCTCCGGGCTGGACCTGCTCGGCATGTCGTACGACAACACGGGCGCGTTGACGGCGAACTCGTGGCGGCACGTGGCCTTCGTGGAGCAGTCCCGCCCGGCCGGGCACCGGGCCGCCCCGTTCGCGGGCGCGCCGACCGGTGGGCCGGTGAGCGCCGGGTCGGCGGCGGTGGCCGCCGGCACCACGACCGACACGGGTACGACGCCGGGGTTGCCGCCGGGGGCGTCGGGGGTCGCCGCGCGGATGGCGGCCGGGCCGGAGTTCCTGGGGATGCCCGGGGCGCAGCCGCCGGGGCGGGACACCGGCGTGGCCGGGCGCACCGACTTCCGGTGGCTGATGATGTCGGACGTGTGCAAGCACTGCACCCACGCCGCCTGCCTGGACGTCTGTCCCACCGGGTCGTTGTTCCGCACCGAGTTCGGCACGGTGGTGGTGCAGGAGGACATCTGCAACGGCTGCGGGTACTGCATCTCCGCCTGCCCGTACGGGGTGATCGACCAGCGTCGGGGGGACGGCCGGGCGTGGAAGTGCACGCTGTGCTACGACCGGCTCGGCGCGGGCCTGACCCCGGCGTGCGCGCAGGCCTGCCCGACCGAGTCCATCCAGTACGGCCGGGTCGACGAGTTGCGGGAGCGGGCGGCGCGGCGGGTGGCGGTGCTGCACGAGCGGGGGGTGCCGGAGGCCCGCCTGTACGGCCACGACCCGGCCGACGGGGTGGGTGGGGACGGCGCGTTCTTCCTGCTGCTGGACGAGCCGGAGGTGTACGGGTTGCCGCCGGATCCGGTGGTGACCACCCGGGACCTGCCCCGGATGTGGCGGCGGGCGGGGCTGGCGGCGCTGGCCATGGCGGCGGCGGCCGTCGCCGCGTTCGTCGGGGGTGCGTCGTGAGCCGGCCGGTCCGGGT
>NZ_LRQV01000244.1 GCF_001567585.1 Micromonospora rosaria | reverse complement strand
GCGGGCGGCCCGCCGATCGGCCCGGTGGGGCCGGCGGGGTCGGCGGGGTCGGCGGGGTCGGCGGGCGGTTCCGTGGCGTCGTCCGGCGGCTCGGTGGGGCCGAGTTCGTAGAGGAAGCGGCTGGGCTGCTCCTCGTGGTCGTCGCCGCCGACCGACGCGGAGGCGACCGCGCTGACCAGCAACCGGCGGCGGGCCCGGGTGACCGCGACGTGGAAGAGCCGGCGCTCCTCGTCCAGCAGGGCCGAGGTCTGGCCGACCAGGCCGGCCAGCCGGCCGGCGCCGTCGGCCCGGCCGGCGAGCACGTCGACCAGGCGTTCCGAGCCGAGCAGGCTGCCCCGCAGGCGCAGGTCGGGCCAGACCCCCTCCTGCACACCGGCGACGGCGACTAGGTCCCACTCCTGGCCCTTCGCGGCGTGCGCGGTGAGCAGCCGGACCGCGTCGCCCCGGTCGGCGCTGGCGGCCAGGGTGTCCGCCGGCAGATCCTGATTCAGGACGTGGTCGAGGAAGACCTCGGCCCGCGCACCGGGCAGCCGGTCGACGAACCGGGCCGCCGCGTCGAAGAGGACCAGGACGGCGTCCAGGTCCCGGTCGGCCGCCTCGGCCCGCCAGCGCTGCGCGGTCTCGTGTTCACCGGTCGCCGCCCAGCCGCGCACGATCGCGCCGGCCCACCGGTCGGCCAGGCCGCTGGCGTCCCAGACGGCCCAGAGCACGTCCTCGGCGGTGGCGGCGGGCCGCTCGGCGGCCTCCCGGGCGACGGCCAGCAGGCCGGCCACCGCCTGCGCGGGCTCGGCCCAGCGCCGGTCGATCTCACCCAGCTCCTCCGGGTCGCGCAGCACGTCGACGATCAGCTCCCCGGAGGGCCGACGGTCGCCCCGGGCCAGCGCGAGGGCCCGCAACCCCTGCCGCAGCCGCCGCTCCGCCAGCGGGTCCGCGCCACCGAGGGGTGAGTGCAGCAACGCCACCGCCGCCTCCTCGTCCAGCCGCGCCGGCTCCAACGCGCAGCGCAGCAGGAGCAGCAGCGGCGCGACGGCCGGTTGCAGATGCAGGGGCAGATCCTCGCCGTGCACCACCGCCGGCACCCCGGCCGCGTGCAGCGCCCGTTGCAGCGACGGCAACTGCCGCGCGGTGGAGCGCACCAGCACCGCCATCTCCGACCAGGGCACCCCGTCGAGCAGGTGCGCCGTACGCAGGGCGTGGGCCAGCCAGGCGGCCTCGCTGGTCGCGGAGCGGAAGGTGTGCACCGCCACGGTGCCGGGTGCGGCGTCCGGTACCGGGGTCAGCCGCCGGTGCGCCGCCGGGCCGCGCAACCGCCGGGCCAGTCGGGCGGCGGCGGCCAGCAGCCGGGCCCCCGACCGGTACGAGGTGGTGAGCAGAACCCGGGCCGCCGGTGCTCCGGAGGCGGTCCGGAACCGGTGCGGGAAGGCCGTCACCACCTGCGGGTCCGCCCCCCGGAAGGCGTACGTGGACGAGTCCGGGTCACCGAAGACGACCAGCGGCTTGCCGCCCCCGGCGATCACCTCCAGCAGGTCCACCTGGGCCGGGTCGGTGTCGGCCAGCTCGTCGACGTACACGTACGCCAGGCGGCGGCGCTCGGCGGCCAGCACCTCGGGGTCGTCGAGCAGCAGCCCCCGGGCGGCCCGTACCAGCTCGGCCGGGTCGTACGCGACCGAGCCCCGGTTGCTCACGTCGCGCAGGGCGAGCACCGAGACGTACTCCCGGAGGAAGCGCGCGGCAGCCGGCCAGTCGGTACGGCCCATCCGCTCGCCGAGCCGGGCCAGCTCGGCGGGGCCGACCCCGCGCTCCGCCGCCCGCATCAGCAGGTCGCGCAACTGGGCCGCGAACGCCCGGGTCCGCAGCGCCGGCCGCAGGTCCTCCGGCCACCCGACCGGGTCCTCGTCGGGCACCCCGCCGTCGCCGTGACCCGACCCGCCCGTTCCGTCGGCTCTGCCCGTTCCGTCGGCTCCGCCCGGTGTGCGCGTGCCCGGCCCGCCCGGTGCGCCCGCCCCGGTACCGTCGACCGGCCCGCCGGCCGGGCGGGTCCCGCCGGGGCCCGGCGCCACGCCCACCGCGTCCAGCAGTTCCCGGATGATCAGATCCTGTTCGGGCCCGGTGAGCAGCCGGGGCGACGGCTCACCCCGTTCGGCCGCGGCCCGCCGCAGCAGCCCGAACGCGTACGCGGGAAAGGTCCGCACCAGCGGCTCCCGGAGCACCCGGTGCCCGTCCCGAGCGACCCGGGCCTCGATCCGCCGCCGCAGGTCGGTGGCGCCCCGCCGGCTGAAGGTGAGCACCAGGATCCGTTCCGGGTCCACCCCCTCGGCGACCCGGGCGGCGACCGCCTCGATCAGGGTGCTGGTCTTGCCCGTGCCCGGCCCGCCGAGCACCAGCATCGGCCCGTCGGTGTGCCCGACCACCTCCGCCTGGACCGGATCGTCCCGTCGCACCGGCTCCCCGGCGACCCCGGCCGCCGTCCCGGCGGAACCCTCCCGACCCCCATCGGAGCCGACCGCCGCAGCCCCCGGCCCGACCGCCGCAGCCCCCGGCCCGGCCGCCGCAGTTCCCGGCCCGGGGGACGCCACTCCCGGCCCGACCGCCGCAGCCCCCGGCCCGGCGGCCACCGTCCGCCCCCGCCGCACCAGCCGATACGCCTGCATCCCGTCATCCCACCATCCCCCACCGACACCCCGCCCCACCCCCACCCACTCCCCCTCGCCCCGTCCTCGGTCAGAGGGTGTTAAGAAGGGGCCCCTCCTCTACCGGAAGCGTTAACAGGGGGCCCTTCCTTACCCCAGGTGGGGGGTGAGGAGGTCGAGGGCGGCGGCGGGGGTGGGGGCGACGGTGAGGAGGTCGAGGCCGGCCGGTTTGAGGAAGTTCTGGTCGGTGCAGGCGGCCAGCCAGTCGAGCAGCGGACGGTAGAAGCCGTCGGTGTCCACCAGCACCATCGGCTTGGTGTGCATGGCCAGCGTGGCGGTGGTCCAGACCTCGAACAGCTCGTCCAGGGTGCCGAGCCCGCCGGGCAGGGTCAGGAAGGCGTCCGACCGCTCGATCATGAGGGTCTTGCGGCTGGCCATCGAGTCGGTGACCAGCAGCTCGTCCGAGGCCAGGTCGGCGACCTCCAGGTCGACCAGGGACTGCGGGATCACCCCGACCGTGGTGCCGCCGGCCGCCCGCGCGCCCTCGGCGAGGGCACCCATCATGCCGACGCGGCCACCGCCGCTGACCAGGGTGTGTCCCCGGCGGGCGAGCTCCGCGCCGGTCTCGGCCGCGAGGTCCAGCCAGCGCTGGTCGAGGGTACGGGAGGAGGCGCAGAAGACGCAGATCGCCGCCATCCTCACCCCTCCCGCGACTCGTCGGCGGCGGCCCGCTGGTCGGCGGCGGTGCGGGCGACGCTCTCCTCGCGGACGGCCTCCTGCTCGGCGGAGAGGGCGGCCTCGGCGGCCACGATGTGCCGTACCGCGGCGTCGACGTCGTCGGTGAGGCAGATCAGCTCCAGGTCGACCGGCCCGATCTTGCCGTCGGCCGCCATGGTGTCGCGCAGCCAGTCGAGCAGGCCACGCCAGTACTCGGTGCCCATCAGGACCACCGGGAAGCGGGTGACCTTCCCGGTCTGGACCAGGGTGAGCGCCTCGAACAGCTCGTCCATGGTGCCGAAGCCGCCGGGCAGCACCACGAACGCCTGGGCGTACTTGACGAACATGGTCTTGCGGGCGAAGAAGTAGCGGAAGTCGATGGCCAGGTCGACCCAGTCGTTGATGCCCTGCTCGAAGGGGAGTTCGATGCCGAGGCCGACGGAGAGCCCGCCCGCCTCGCTGGCCCCCCGGTTGGCCGCCTCCATCACGCCCGGTCCACCCCCGGTGATGACCGCGTACCCGGCACGGGCCAGGGCCGCGCCGACCGACTCGGCGAGTTGGCACTCGGGGCTGTCCGGTTTGCTGCGGGCGGAGCCGAAGACGCTGACCGCGGGCGGCAGGTCGGCGAGGGTGTCGAAGCCCTCGACGAACTCGGAGAGGATGCGCAGCGCCCGCCAGGCGTCCCGGGTCTTCCAGTCGCCGCGCCCGCGCGAGTCCAGCAGTCGCTGGTCGGCGGTGCTGGTCGGAATGGCGCCGCGCCGCAGGGTGACGGCGCCCCGGTGCCGTTCCCGCCCCGGAGCCCGGCCGGTGGCGCGCCCGTCGTCGTGACTCATGGGAGCAACCGTAATGGAGCGGCACCTTTCGGGTGTGTCGCCCGGCCGACCAGCAAAGAAATCGTGATCTTGGGCAACTAATTCGGTCGCCCGTACGTCTTACTATTCACATACCGGGTATGCCCCGGCGCACGCTTCGGGGGAGGAGCAGAGCGTGATCAGCAACAGCGAGATGATCCGGATCAGGCGACAGATGCAGCGACGGATCCGCGACGTGGTGGCCGAGCGCCGCCGCACCCGCCTCGTGGAGGCCAGCACCGACCACACCGGCGACCCGACCGACAGCCCCACCGGGCCGGCCACCCTGACCCGCACGCCCTGACCGACCACGGTGACGCCCGCC
>NZ_LRQV01000243.1 GCF_001567585.1 Micromonospora rosaria | reverse complement strand
GATGTGGATCGGGGCGCGGACGGGGGCGGGGCGGAGTCGGGTGACGTGCCAGGTGCGGACGGGGTGGCGGGTGACCAGGCCGATGCCGTGGCAGGGTTCGCCGTGTCCGTCGTCGTCGTGGCGTAGGGGGCGGATGTGGGTGCCGGGGGTGCCGACGACGGCGGCGGCGAAGCGGTGGTGGGGGGCGTCGAGGGCGCGGGCGGCGATGGCGGTGAGGTCGTGGTGGCCGCTGCGGGTCTGGTCACGGTCGACTTCCTGGAGGGCGAGGACGTCGGCGTCGAGGGTGGTGACGGTGGCGGCGAGGCGGTCGGGGTCGACGAGGCCGTCGGTGAGGGATCGGCCGTGGAGCAGGTTGAAGGTGGCCAGGCGCACCCTGTGGACCTTATGCGGTCGTGGGACAGTGGCCGGATGGCGCGGGTGTTGGTGTGTTCGGTGTTGGTGTTCGTGGTGGTGGGTGTGTTGGGGGTGTGGTTGCGGGGGCGTCGGGGGCGGTGAGGCTGCCCACAGGGGTGCCCGGGTGGGGTGTGGTGGTGGGCAGAATGGCGGCCCGTGGAACTCGATGCGGTGTCGTTGACCTCGTTGTTGCTGGCTGCTGCCCTGGCGGGGTGGGTGGATGCGGTGGTCGGTGGGGGCGGGTTGGTGTTGTTGCCGGCGTTGATGGTGGCGGCGCCGGGTTTGCCGGTGGCGACGGCGTTGGGGACGAACAAGCTGGCGGCGATCGCGGGGACGTCGACGGCGGCGGTGACGTACGCGCGGCGGACGAAGCTGGACTGGGCGGTGGCGGGTCCGGCGGCGGGGTTGGCGGTGCTGTGCGCGGGGTTGGGTGCGGCGTTGGCGGGTGCGGTGCCGGGTTCGGCGTACCGGCCGGTGGTGTTGGTGGTGTTGGTGTTGGTGGCGGTGTTGGTGGTGGCGCGGCCCCGGTTGGGGGTGGTGGCGTTGCCGCAGCGGCGGACGCGGTGGCGGATGGCGGCGGCGGTGGGGGTCGCCGGGGTGGGTGTGGCGCTGTACGACGGGTTGGTGGGTCCGGGTACGGGGACGTTTCTGGTGTTGGCGTTCGCGGCGTTGGTGGGTGCGGATTTCCTGCACGCGTCGGCGATGGCGAAGGTGGTGAACGCGGGGACGAATCTGGGGGCGTTGGTGGTGTTCGGGGTGACCGGGCACGTGTGGTGGTTGGTGGGTGCGGGGATGGCGGTGTGCAACATCGTGGGGGCGGTGGTGGGGGCGCGGATGGCGGTGCGCCGGGGGGCCGGGTTCGTGCGGGTGGTGTTGTTGGTCGTGGTGGTGGCGTTGGTGGCGCGGTTGGGGTGGGACCAGTGGCGGGCCGGGTGAGGTGAGGGGTGGTCGGGTGTGGGCCCGGCTGGTGTGGGGCGGGGCGGCCGGATGGGCCGGGCCCGCCCCGTTGTGGTTCGTGGAGACGTTCAGGCGTAGCGGATGGCGTCGCTGTGGTCGAGGCGGGGCAGTCGGGGGAAGTGGGCGTCGGGGCCGGGGTGGCCGATGTTGACCACGAGCAGGGAGGTCCAGCCGGTGTCGGTGAAGAACTCGCGGTCGACGCCGGCGGGGTCGAAGCCGCCCATGGGGCCGACGGCGAGGCCGGCGGCGCGGACGCCGAGGAGGTAGTAGCCGATCTGGATGGTGGCGTTGAAGCGGGCGGCCTGTTCGCGGGCGGTGTCGTCGGCGGCGAAGTAGTCGCGCAGGTCGGGGCGGATGGGGAAGGTGGTGGGCAGGTGGTCGTGGAAGGTGGTGTCGGCGGCGAGGACGGCGACGACGGGGGCGGTGGCGGTCTTGGCGCGGTTGCCGTCGGCGAGGTGGGTGAGGAGGCGGTCGCGGGCGGGGCCGGGGCGGGTGTAGAGGACGCGCAGGGGTTGGGTGTTCATCGCGGTGGGCGGGTACTTGACGAGGTCGTGGATGGCGTGGAGCTGGTCGTCGGTGACGGGTTCGTCGGTGAAGGTGTTGGCGGTGTGGGCGGCGGTGAACAGTTGGGCCTGGGCGTCGGGGTGCAGGGTGATGAGGTGCTGGGGCAGGACGTCGGTCATGGTGGTTCCTTCGGGGATTCGGGCCGTGGTGGGGCGCGCCGGTCGGCGCTCGGACAAAGGTAGCAGCTAGTTTTTTAGTAGTCTCTTGTGTGTTGTGGGGAACACGTATCCTGGGTGTCATGACCGCGCCTGAGACCACCGGGCCCACGCCCCGGGCCTGCGCCAGCGGTCTCGCCCGTGCCTTCGCCTTCCTCGGCAAGCGGTGGAACGGCGTGATCCTCGGCACCCTGGCGCACGGGCCGGCCGGCTTCGCCGAGCTGGCCAGGGCGCTGCCGGGGATCAGCGAGTCGATGCTGTCCGACCGGCTCGGCGAGCTGTCCCGGGTGGGGCTGGTCAGCCGTACCGTCCGTGAGGGCCCTCCGGTGGGGGTCAGCTACCAGCTCACCGAGCGGGGTTGTGCGCTGCTGCCCGCCCTGGACGCGCTCGCCACCTGGGCGGACGAGAACCTGCCCGGCTGAGCCGGCCGGGCCGGTGTCGGGCGTGTGATCATGGGCGCCGTGCGGGTGGAACGTGACCGGGACGTGTTGGCGGGTCTGCTGCGCCGGGATCCGGTCCTGCACGCCTACGAGCTGGGTGACCTGGACGACTTCTTTTGGCCGCACACGTCGTGGTGGCGGCACGGCGAGCAGGTGGTGCTGCTCTACACGGCGTCCCGCCCGGCGACGTTGCTGGCGTTCGCCGACGGGCGGGACGTCGTCGGGGCGGCGGCGCTGCTGGCCGAGCTGGCGCCGACGCTGCCGGGGAGCGTCGTGGCGCACCTCTCCCCCGGCCTGCTCGGCGCTCTGACCGGCCGGTTCCGGGTGGTGACGGCCGATCCGCACGTGCGGATGGCGCTGACCGATCCGGGGCGGCTGGCGGCGGTACCGGTGGCCGGTGAGGTGGTGACCCCGGCCGACCTGCCGCAGCTACGGGCCCTGTACGCGGCGGCGTACCCCGGCAACTGGTTCGACCCGCGGATGGTGCGCACCGGCCAGTACGTGGGTGTGCGGGAGGGTGGGCGGCTGGTGGCGGTGGCCGGGGTGCACGTGTGGTCCCCGGTGTACCGGGTGGCGGCGCTGGGCAACGTCACCACCCGGCCGGAGGCGCGGCGGCGGGGGTTGGCCGCCGCGGTGGTGGCGACGGTGTGCCGGCGGCTGCGCGGCAGCGTGGACCACGTGGCGTTGAACGTGCGGGCGGACAACACGGCGGCGGTGCGGCTGTACGAGCGGTTGGGGTTCACCCGGGTCGCCGACTTCACCGAGTACGGGCTGACCGCCGACCCGCCGGTGGGGTCCTGATCAGCGCTGCCGGGGGCTGTCGAAGCGGCCGGCGCGGATCTCGCGCAGGGCGCGGCGGCGGACGTCGCCGGTGAGGGTGTCGACGTAGAGGCGGCCGGTGAGGTGGTCGGTCTCGTGTTGCAGGGCGCGGGCGAGGAAGCCGGTGCCGGTGACGGTGAGCGGGTCGCCGTGCTGGTCGACGCCGTGGACGGTGGCGTGCAGGGCCCGGCGGGTCGGGAAGTACAGGCCGGGGATGGACAGGCAGCCCTCGTCGTCGGTCTCGGTGCTGTCGGAGACCTCCAGGGTGGGGTTGACCACGTGGCCGCGGTGGCCGTCGGCGTCGTAGACGAAGACCTGGGCGCTGACGCCGATCTGGGGGGCGGCGACGCCGGCGCGGCCGGGTTCGCCGAGCAGGGTGTCCATCAGGTCGGTGACGAGGGCGCGCAGGTCGGCGTCGAAGGTGGTCACCGGGGGGCAGGGGGTGCGCAGGACGGGGTCGCCGAGGATCCGGATGGGCCGCATGGTCATGGCTGGCAGGGTAGTCGCCGGGGGTGGTCGGGGTCGGGTCGCGTCCGGTGGGTCAGCCGGTGGTCAGCAGGGCGCGCAGTGGGGCGGCCTTGGCGGCGGCTTCGGCGACCTCGGCGTCGGGGTCGCTGTCCCAGGTGATGCCGCCGCCGGCCCACAGGTGCAGCCGGTCGGGGTCGGCGGCGACGGTGCGGATGGTGAGGCCGAGGTCGAGGTGGCCGGGGGCGATCCAGCCGAGCGCGCCCATGCCGGCGCCCCGGCCGACGGGCTCCAGGGCGGCGATGTGGTGCAGGGCGGCGAGTTTCGGGGCGCCGGTGACGGAGCCGCCGGGGCAGACGGCGCGCAGCAGGTCGGCCAGGCCGAGGCCGTCGGCGACGGTGGCGGAGATGGTCGACTCGGCCTGCCACAGGTCGCACCAGCGGCGGACGGCGTACAACTCGTCGACGGTGACGGTGCCGGTGCGGGCGAGGTGGGCCAGGTCGTGGCGTTCCAGGTCGACGATCATGATGTGTTCGGCGCGTTCCTTGGCGGAGGCGAGCAGGTCGCGGCGGCCGGCGGCGGTGGCGGGGCGGGTGCCCTTGATCGGGCGGGTGAGGACCCGGCCGGCGGTGACCTCGACGAGGGTCTCCGGGGAGGCGCAGCCGATGGCCCAGCCGTCGCCGGTGAGGGTGCCGCCGTAGCGGGCGCCGGGCAGGGCGGCGAGTCGACTCAGGGCGGGCAGCGGGTCGCCGGTGTAGCGGGCGGTGGCGTGGCCGACGAGGTTGACCTGGTAGACGTCGCCACGGCCGATGGCGGCGTGGACGGCCCGGACGGCGGCGGCGTGGGCCCGGGGGGTCCAGCTCGGCTGCCAGGGGCCGACCCACCAGCCGGTGGGGTGGCCGGTGGGGCCGGTGGGGGTGTCGGTGTGGTCGTAGACGACGGCGACGAGG
>NZ_LRQV01000242.1 GCF_001567585.1 Micromonospora rosaria | reverse complement strand
GCCCGGATCGTCGCCGCCACCGGGCTGCCGGT
Source organism: Micromonospora rosaria (assembly GCF_001567585.1). Classification (GTDB taxonomy): domain Bacteria; phylum Actinomycetota; class Actinomycetes; order Mycobacteriales; family Micromonosporaceae; genus Micromonospora; species Micromonospora rosaria. The sequence continues at coordinate 4,731 of NZ_LRQV01000242.1, read as the reverse complement.
GCCGCCGGAGCTGCTGACCACGGTCCGCACCACCGCCCGCCGGGACGTCCCGGTCCGGCCCGGCCGGTGGCCGCTGGTGGTGCTCTCCCCGGGCTTCTCGCTGAGCCGGGAGTCCCTCACCGGGCTGGCCGAGGAGCTGGCCAGCCAGGGGTACGTGGTGGCCGGCGTCGACCACCCGTACGAGGCGTACGGGATCGAGTTCCCCGACGGGCGGGTCGCCGACTGCCTCGCCTGCGACGCCTGGGGGGAGGGCACCGCCGCCCGGGTGGTCACCGGACGCGCGGCCGACGTGGCGTACCTGCTGGACCGGCTGCTCGGGAAGCGGTCCGCCTGGCCGGGCGCACGGTTCGTGGACCCCGCCCGGATCGCCATGGTCGGTCACTCCATCGGCGGGGCCAGCGCCGTGCACACCCTCCGGACCGACCGGCGGGTCGACGCGGCGGCGGTCCTGGACGGCACGCTCTTCGTCCCGGTGCCGGCCGGCGCCGTGGACCGACCGGTCCTGCTGGTCGGGGCGGACCGGGAGCCGGACCACAGCTGGGTACGGGACTGGCCCGGCCTGGCCGGCTGGAAGCGGTGGCTGACCGTGGCCGGCACCGGGCACATGTCCTTCACCGACCGCCCGGTCCTCGGCGCCCAACTCGGGCTGGATCCCGGGGCCGTGCCGGCGGAACGCCAGTTGCTGATCACCCGGGAGTACGTGACCGCCTTCGTCGACCGGCACCTGCGGCACCGGCCGGCGCCCCTGCTCGACGCCGCCTGCCCCCGCTTCCCCGAGGTCACCGTCACCGCCGGGGCCCCGCACCCCGACCGGTCGTGACCGGCGGGCCTCAGTCCCCGGGTACCAGGCCCGCCTCGTGGGCCAGGATCGCGGCCTGCACCCGGTTGCGGACCTCCAGCCGGGTGAAGATCCCGGTGAGGTAGCTCTTCACGGTGCCCTCCACCAGGTGCAGGCGACGCGCGATCTCGGCGTTGGACAACCCGGCGCCGACCAGCGCCAGCACCTCCCGTTCCCGCTCGGTCAGCCCGGCGGTCCGGTCCCGGGCCGCCGGGCGGCGGGCCATCCGGTCCGCGCCGAACTCGATCACCCGGCGGGCGATCCGGGGCGACAGGTACGCCCCGCCCCCGGCGACCGCCCGGACCCCGGCGATCAGCTCGCGGGGGTCGCCGGACTTGAGCAGGAACCCGCTGGCCCCGTGACCGAGGGCCCGGAGCACGTGGTCGTCCTCGCCGAAGGTGGTGAGCATGACGGCGGCGGTCTGCGGCACCAGCCGCCGGATCTCGGCGACCGCGGCCAGCCCGTCCAGTCGGGGCATCCGGATGTCCAGCAGGGCCACGTGCGGGCGGTGGGCGCGCACCAGTTCCACCGCCGCGTGCCCGTCGCCGGCCTCGGCGACCACCTCGATGCCCGGGTCGGTGGCGAGGATCGCCCGGACCCCGGCTCGGATCATCGCCTCGTCGTCGGCGAGCACCACCCGCACGGCGGCCGGTCCGCCAGCGGCCGGGGTGATGGCCGCCGGGTCGGCAGCGGCCGTGCCGATGGCCGCCGGAGCAGCGGCCGGGGTGACGGCCGCCGGGTCGGCCGGTTGTCCACTGGTCACAGGATGATCCGTTCCTTGCTGGCCAGTCGGCCGTCGACGAAGCAGAGCCGGTAGCTCGGCTGGGCGAGAGGGAAGTTGCCGTCGGTGTAGTACGCGCAGCGCCGCCCGTCCGAGGGTCCGGGTGGCGCTGCCCCGGGTGGTGCTGCTCCGGGTTCCGGCGTGCGGGGTTCCGGCCGGGGCGGGTCCACCTCGCGGCGGGGCAGCCCGGCCAGGTCGGTGCGGGGCGTGCCGACCCGCATCCGGTCGAACGCCGCCTCCGACAACACCGCGCCGGCGGTGGCGACCGGGTAGTAGACCAGCGACAGCACCAACGCGAAGCCCACCGGCGCGCCGAGGGCGAGCAGCAGGCTCCGCCGGACCCGCCGCCGGGCGGCCCGCAACTGCGACCCCGCCCCGTCGGCCCCGACCCGCCTCCCCGGCGTGACCGGCAGGGCGGGGCGGGCCGGCCCAGTCGGGCTCCGGGGCGGGGTGGGCGTTCTGCCGGGCGGGAGCGGGGTCGCCGGCAGGAGGGCGGACACGGTGAACCCCCCGTCGGCGGTCGGTCCGGCGTGGAAGGTGCCCCCGACCAGCCGGACCCGCTCCCCCACCGCGACCAGACCGGTACCGCCGAGGGACCGGCCACCGCCCCCGCCACCACCACCGCTCCCGCCGCTACCGCCCCCGGTGCTCCCGCCGCCGACGCTCCCGAACTGCCCGTCCGGAGGGGTACCGGTCGGCGCGTTCGCCACGTCGACCCGGACCCGGTCACCGTGGCCGACGAGGGTCACCGTGACCGGCGCGCCGGCGGCGTACCGGGCGGCGTTGGTCAGCGCCTCCCGGACCACCCGGTGCACGGCGTGCGCGGTCATCGCCGGCAGCACCGACAGGTCCGGCCCGATCCGCGTGGTCACCGGCAGGCCGGCGTCGCGGGCCCGGGCGACCAGGTCGGCGACGCTCTCCCCGCCGGGGTCGGCACCGCTCGGGGTGGCCTCGTCCCGCAGGACGCCGATGATCTCGTGCAGCCGTTCGGTGGCCGCCGCGACACTGGCCCGCACCTCCCCCGCCGCGACCCGGTGCCGGGCCGCGAGGTCCCGATCCATCTCCAGCGCGGCGGCGCGCAGCGCGATCAGGCTCAGCTCGTGGCCCAACGTGTCGTGCATGTCCTGGGCGATCCGGGCCCGCTCGCGCAGTCGGACCCGCTCGGCGGCACCCGACCGCTCCCGTTCCACCGCCTCGGCGTGCTCCCAGCCGGCCACGGTCAGCGCGTGCTGCTGCCGGCGGTACCGGCCGACCAGCCACGGGAACACCCCGGCGAAGAGCAGCACGCAGGCCAGCACGAACCAGGTCGCCAACGCGGTGCCGAGCAGCACCAGGTTGAGCACCGTTCCGCCGGCGGCGACGAGGGCGAACGCGGCGGCGGCCGGGGCGGCGCGCGGGCTGCGCCACCCGGCCAGGTAGCTGAGGACCGGGATGGCGAAGACGACGTTGCCGTCGAGGTACGAGCCGACCAGCACCAGCCACACCGCGACCACCGGCAGCCGGCGGCCGACCAGGACGGCCGCCGTGACCAGGCTCAGGGCCCCGACCAGCGCGACCAGGTCGGCCCACCGGTACGGCGGGAGCAGGTGGCCGTAGACCAGCGGCGCCACGAGCACCAGCCAGAGCAGCCCGTCCCGGACGACCCGCGAGCGGTCCACCGGACCCACCCGGGCGCGGTCCGCCCACCGCCCGGCCCACCGGGCGGGAGCGTCACGGCACCTGGTCGAGCGGGCGGGACCGTCGGGGCGCCCGGCCACCCGGGCGCGGAACCGTCTGCGCACGGCGGTCGAGGCTACCGACGGCGGGCCCGGCCGGACACCCACGAAAGTCAGGGGTACCGCACCTGCCGAGAACACCGCACCTGCCCAGGACACCGCAGGTGGCGAGGACACCGCAGGTGGTGACGGCTCGACCGGTGGTGGCGGCTCGGCCGGGCGGCGGGGTCGGTCAGCTCACGTCCTCGGCCCAGGTCCGCCAGTCGTCGAGGACGCCGTAGAGCACCGGGGTCAGCCAGCCCGGCGCGGAGCGGCGGAACACGCCCGGGTCCATCTCGCCCGCGCCCGCCGGCAACGCGCCGAGCAGGTCCGGCACCAGGTCGCTGAGGTTCGCCCAGTGCACCAGCTCCGGCTCGGCCGGCCAGGCGCCGATCACCACGCCGGCCGGTACCGCCCGTCGGCGCAGCGCCTCCAGGGTCAGCGCGGTGTGGTTGAGCGTGCCGAGCCCGGCCCGCGCCACCACCACCGCCGGGGCGTCCAGCGACACCGCCAGGTCGGCCACCGTCCACGGCTCGCCGGAGGGGCGCAGCCCCATCGGTACGAGCAGCCCGCCGGCCCCCTCGATCAGCACCAGGTCGTGCTTGTCGAGCTCCTCGCGGATCGCGTCGACGGCGGTGTACAGCTCCAGCGGCTCCAGTTCGGCGACCCGGGCGGCGGCCAGCGGGGCCAGCGGGTCGGGGAAACTGGCCAGGGTCCGCCCGGTCAGCGGGGCGGCCAGCCGGGTCACCACGTCGAGGTCGCCGGGGGTCCCGGCTGCCGTACCCGTCTGACCGGGTTTGACCACCGCGACCCGGAGCCCGGCGGCCTGCGCGGCGGCGGTGATCGCGGCGGTCACCACCGTCTTGCCCACGTCGGTGTCGGTGCCGGTCACCAGCACCGGCCCGTGCCACGCGCCGCTCACGGCGTCACCCCCGCCCGCCCGCGCGACGCCCGCCCCACCGGGTCGTCCGTCGGCTCGACCAGGGCGTCCGCTGCCTCCGTCGGGGCGGCTGCCTCCGCCGGGGCGTCGGCCGCTTCCGTCGGAGTGTCCCCCTCCGTCGCAGGGGCCTCCGCCGCCGGCGGGGCGCAGGCCACGATGACGTCCAGGGCCCGGTCGAAGTCCGCCCGGGGCACCCCGGCGCCGATGGTCAGCCGGAGCCGGGACCGGTTGTCAGGGGTGGACGGGGGCCGGAAGCAGCCGACCGCGACCCCCCGGTCGGCGCAGGCCGCCGCCCACGCCGTCGCGGCCTGCGGGCTCGGCGCGGTCACCGACACCACGGCCGCGTCGGGCACCGGCACCGTCAGCCCGGCGGCGCGCAGCCGGCGGACCGTCGCCGCCGCCCGGTCGGCCAGCTCAG
>NZ_LRQV01000241.1 GCF_001567585.1 Micromonospora rosaria | reverse complement strand
GGGCGGGGTGCGCGGGGCCGGTGGCTCGGGCCAGGCCGGCTCGGGCGGCGCGGCGGGCTGGCGGCCCGGCTGCGGTGGGGCGGGGTGGGACGCCGGGTCTGGCTCGCCAACGGGGTGCAGCAGGGTCGGTGGCAGCGCCGGATAGCTGGTGGAGGGCAGGTGCCAGCCGCTGGTGTCGGCCCCCGCCCACGGGTCCACCGGTGTCTGCTCCTCCGGTGGCGGCTCACTGGGCCGGGGCGGCAGCGGGGTGGGCTCGGCGGACTGGCCCCAGACCCGTCGCCGGGGCGGCGGTGGCGGGACCGCCGCCGACCCGCTCACCCGGTGCCCGAGCAGGTCCTCGGCCGGCCCGTCCCACACCCGGGTGCGCGGCATCCCCGGCGCACCGGCCTGGTCGGGCGGCCAGCCGGCACCCGGCCCGCTGGCCCCGGCACCGGGCGTACCCGTTCCGGCGTCCGGGACGTCGCCGGTGCCGGCGGCCCGCACGGTGCGGTCGTCGGGCTCGGCGACCCGGGTCGGGTCGACGGCGGCCGGACGGGTCCCCGCCGGATCGGTCCCGGCCAGCTCGCTCCTGGCCGGGTGGGCGGCGGTCCGGGCGGTCCCGGCCGGCTCGGTCGTGGCCGGGTCGGTCCTGGTCGGGGTGGTGGCGCGGGCGTCGGGCAAGCCGGTGTCGGCCCGCGCGGTGGGTTCGTCGGCCCGGCGCGCCGGGTGCTCCGCCCGGACGGTGTCATCCGGCGGGGTGGTGCGGTCGGCGTCCACCGTGGGCAGCTCGCGCGTGCCCTGCGGGCCGGTCCGGGGACCGGCGGTCGGTGGTGCGGGGGACGGCGGCCCGTCGGCGACCGCCGGATTCCGGCCCTCGCCCGTCGCCGGGGTGGCCCCCTCCGCCGGCCGGTCGTGTTCCGGCTGCGGCTCCGGCATCGCGGCAATCTCCTCTCGCGCCGGTTGCGAGGTTAGTACCGACGTGCCACGCCGACGCACCCGGCCGCCCGCCCGTCGGATCCGGCCAGGGGCGGGCCGTCGCGCGGCGGCGACGGAGGCGGTCGCCAGCGGTGGGTGCGGTGCGGCGCGGCGGTCGGCGGGTGGGCGCGTACCCTTGGGGTCCATGAGCGTCCCGTCGACCACGCCGCGCCCCGTCGCGACGAACTCCGTCTGGCCCCGTCTGGAGCCGCTGCTGCCCCAGGTGACCAAGCCCATCCAGTACGTCGGTGGCGAGCTGGGCGCGGTGGTCAAGGACTGGGACGCGGCGACCGTCCGGTGGGCGCTGATGTATCCGGACGCGTACGAGGTGGGCCTGCCCAACCAGGGCGTGCAGATCCTCTACGAGGTGCTCAACGAGCTGCCGGACGTGCTGGCCGAGCGGACGTACGCGGTCTGGCCGGACCTGGAGGCGCTGATGCGCGCCCACGACGTGCCGCAGTTCACCGTCGACGCGCACCGGTCGGTGCGCGACTTCGACGTCTTCGGCGTCTCCTTCGCCACCGAGCTGGGCTACACCAACCTGCTCACCGCGATCGACCTGGCCGGGATTCCGCTGCTGGCCGCCGACCGGACCGACGCCGACCCGGTGATCGTGGCCGGCGGGCACGCCGCGTTCAACCCGGAGCCGATCGCCGACTTCGTCGACGCCGCCGTGCTCGGCGACGGCGAGGAGGCGGTCCTGGAGATCACCGGGATCGTCCGGCAGTGGAAGGAGGAGGGCTCGCCCGGTGGCCGGGACGAGCTGCTCCTGCGGCTGGCCCGCACCGAGAGCGTCTACGTGCCGCGCTTCTACGACGTGGACTACCTGCCCGACGGCCGGATCCAGCGGGTCGTGCCGAACCGGGCGGACGTGCCGTTCCGGGTGCACAAGCGCACGACCATGGACCTGGACGCCTGGCCGTACCCGAAGAAGCCCCTGGTCCCGCTCGCCGAGACGGTGCACGAGCGGTTCGCGGTGGAGATCTTCCGGGGCTGCACCCGGGGCTGCCGGTTCTGCCAGGCCGGCATGATCACCCGCCCGGTGCGGGAGCGGTCGATCACCACCGTGGGGCAGATGGTGCGGGAGGGGCTGGAGTTCTCCGGCTTCTCCGAGGTGGGTCTGCTGTCGCTGTCGTCGGCCGACCACTCCGAGATCGGTGACATGTGCTCCGGCCTGGCCGAGCAGTACGCGGGCAGCAACGTGTCGCTCTCGCTGCCCTCGACCCGGGTGGACGCCTTCAACATCGACCTGGCCCAGGAGCTGTCCCGCAACGGCCGGCGGACCGGGCTGACCTTCGCCCCGGAGGGCGGGTCGGAGCGGATCCGGCGCGTGATCAACAAGATGGTGTCGAAGGAAGACCTGATCCGCACCGTGGTCACCGCGTACACCAACGGCTGGCGGCAGGTGAAGCTCTACTTCATGTGCGGCCTGCCGACCGAGACCGACGCCGACGTGCTCGAGATCGCGGACATGGCGCACGAGGTGATCCGGGCCGGCCGGGCGGCCACCGGCAGCAAGGACATCCGCTGCACGGTCTCCATCGGCGGGTTCGTGCCGAAGCCGCACACCCCGTTCCAGTGGGCCCCGATGGAGCGGCCGGAGGTCATCGACGGCCGGCTCCGGCTGCTCAAGCAGGCGATCAACGCGGACCGGTCGCTGGGCCGCGCGATCGGCTTCCGGTACCACGACGGCGAGCCGTCGCTGATCGAGGGCCTGCTGTCCCGGGGCGACCGCCGGGTCGGCGCGGTGATCCGCCGGGTCTGGGAGAACGGCGGCCGGTTCGACGGCTGGAGCGAGCACTTCTCGTACCAGCGCTGGGTGGACGCCGCCGACGAGGTGCTGCCGACCTTCGGCGTGGACCTGGACTGGTACACCACCCGCGAGCGCGAGGAACTGGAGGTCCTGCCCTGGGACCACCTCGACTCCGGCCTGGACAAGGACTGGCTCTGGCAGGACTGGCAGGACGCGCTCGGCGAGTACGAGCAGGACGACTGCCGGTGGACTCCGTGCTTCGACTGCGGGGTCTGCCCGTCGATGGACACCGAGATCCAGATCGGCCCCACCGGGAAGAAGCTGCTGCCGCTCACCCCGGTCAACAGCCTGCGGGTGCCCACCGCCTGACCCCCGCACCACCCCCACCCCCACCTGCGGTCGATCACGGAACCTGCCGGCGGCGGCCCGCCCGGGTACGCCGCCGGCTCCGTGACCGACGTGACGACCGAACGAGGAGTACGACGATCAGCAGGAAACCACAGCCGGAGGGCGGCCAGGCGCCGGTCGTCCAGCGGGTCCGGATCCGGTACGCCAAGCGTGGGCCGCTGCGCTTCACCTCGCACCGGGACTTCGCCCGCGCCTTCGAGCGCGCGCTGCGGCGGGCCGGTGTGCCGATCGCCTTCTCCCAGGGCTTCACCCCGCACCCCAAGATCTCGTACGCCAGCGCCGCGCCCACCGGGGTCGCCAGCGAGGCGGAGTACCTGGAGATCGGGCTCCGGGAGCCGGTCGACCCGGCGGCCCTGCGCGCGGCGCTGGACGCGGCGCTCTCGCCCGGCCTCGACGTGCTCGACGCCGTGGTGGCCTCGGCGGGCAGTCTCGCCGACCGGATCGAGGCGTCACGCTGGCGGATCGAGCTGCCCGGGGTGGAGCCGGAGGTGCTGGCCACGGCGGTGACGGCGTTCACCGCGGCGGCAGAGGTCCAGGTAGAGCGGATGACGAAGCAGGGCCGTCGGACGTTCGACGCCCGGAGTGCGGTGATTCACGTCGATCTGGTGGGGCCGTCGGAGACGCCTTCCGAGAACACGGCCGTACCGTGTGCGATACTCGAACTGGTCGTACGGCAGGTCACCCCGTCCGTACGGCCCGATGACGTCCTTACCGGCCTCCGCGTGGTGGCCGACCTGGAGCCGCCGGTCTCACCTCGGGTGACCCGACTGGCGCAGGGCACGCTGACCGCGCAGGGTGCGATCGTGGATCCGTTGGAGGCGGACCGCGACGGGGCAGCCATCGGCGAGCGCTGACCGACGGTCAGCGTTCGAGGCAGGCAGACTTCGGCGGTCGCGCACGTCGCGCGCTCGCGGAAACACTTTTGCGGCGACCCTGCGTGGCAGCGCTCACCCGCGCCCGGGGTAGCCAGAACTGGAGAACGTCCATGCTCGAGAACGAGCCCGAGGGCGGCGAACAGCCCGTTTCCCCGCCGGCCGGCGAGACCGCCGACACCACCACCGACACCACCGCCGCCGAGGGCGGCACCCCGGACAGCGCCGCCGCAGCGGTCGGGGCGGAGAGCCCGACCGTGACCGGTTCGGCGGAGATCGGCGCGGCCAGCGCCGCCGTCGGCGAGCCGGTCGCCGAGGCCGCGCCGAAGCGCCGGACCCGGACCACCCGCCGCAAGGTGGCCCCGGTCAGCCCGCCGGAGCAGACCGACGCTCCGGTCGAGGCGTCCAGCGCCACCGGAGCGGCCAGCGGGGAGGCACCCCAGGCCGAGGTGCTCGCCCCGGTCACCGGGGACCTGGACATCGCGCCGAAGACCCCGCGTCGCCGCCGCAAGGCCACCACCACCCAGAAGGCGGCCGAGGAGCCGCTGGTCGTCACCGGGGCGGAGGAGGCCTCCGCGGAGGTCGTACCGCCGGTCAAGGTGACCCGGACCCGCCGGAAGAAGGCCGCCGCGCCGGTCGAGCCCGTCGCCGAGGCCGCGCCGGCCCCGGCCGACGCGGACGTGGCGCCCGGCGAGCCGGTGGAGCCGGCCGCCGCCGAGCCGACCCCCGCCACCCCGGAGCCGGAGCCCACCCCCGTCACGGCGGAGCCCGCGCCCGCCGCCGGCCGGCGGCGCACCCGTAGCAGCGGTGCCCAGGCGCGCTCCGGCGAGGTGCCGCCGGGCGTCGAGCC
>NZ_LRQV01000240.1 GCF_001567585.1 Micromonospora rosaria | reverse complement strand
GGGGGTGGCGGTGCGCTTCGGCCGGGCCAGGTCAACCCGGTACAGGTACGCGACGCGGGTGCCACCAACACCGCGCCACATGACCTGCGCGGCAATCGGCTGACCACCGGGGCGCAAGCCGGCGGCACGCAGTTGACGGCGGGTGGCGTAGCCGGACGGGGCACCCTGCCACCAGAACGTAGGGATACCGAACTTCGTCCCCTCCGGGTCGTAGTAGGCGGCACGGATGCGCGACATCAGGCTGCGCGATCCGGGCCGGTGGTGCGGGTGGACACCTCGGCGGCGGCACGGGTCACACGCGCTTCGGTGCGGCGCAGCCGACGCCAGTTCAGCGGCGACGGGCCGCCGTGATCCTCGGCGTAGATCAGCGTGATCTGCGCGTCCAACACGTCCAGCTCGGCGGCGATCAGCGGCCACTCCGATTCGATCGCGGCCAGGTCGGCGGCGGTCGGCGCGGCGGCGGCGGAAAGTTTGGTGATCACTTCGATCGGTTCCTTCCAGGACGGCGAGAGCGCACGGCCGGCAGGCAGGAGCGGCAGTGACCCTCATCGGGTGCCAGTGCGGCGAGCCGCCCACACCGGTTGCAGGTACGCCACACGGCGCTGTTCTTGGTGGTCACTCGAACGGCAGCGACAACGCTCACGGTCACGACGGCTCACCTCCACAAGCGGGATCAAGGACGGGAAGACCCCGGGGTGAGGCCGCGCACCAGATCAGCGCGACACCCACCCCGGGGCAGATGCAGAGAGGCAGAAGACGTTCCGCGCGCCAAGACCCGACCCGCTCGGCCCGCTCGCTCGGGATCTACCGAGGTCGGCCACCGTGTGACTCAAGGCGGGAATACCGCAAGCCAGATCAAACGCGGCGCTTCTGCTCTTGAGTTGTCAAAAACCAACCGCACAGCGGGACGTAGGCGCGCAGCGCTGTTACGCACTGCCTTCCCCGGACCCCAGCTGACGTAATACAACGTGGCGCTGTACTCGTGACGCTACAACGCCACGTTGTATTCGCGCAAGCACCCGTACCACGTAGGCTTGTACTGATGACTGACGCTGACCTGCCCGCCGACTGGTGGACGACGGACCACGTACGCACCTACCTCGCCTCGGTGGGTGCCCCGATCAGTCGCGCTACCTGGGCTTCTTACGTCTCACGCGGGCAGGCTCCCGCGCCTGACCGGATGTTCGGCCGTTCCCCGGCGTGGCAGCCCGAGACCATCCGGAAGTGGCAGGCCGAGAGGCCGCGCAGAGGCACCGCCGGCTAGGTCGGATCATCAGGTGCCTCCTGTCCTCGGCTCCCGTTCGCGGCGGCACCTTGCTCGCCTGCCAATGAGACTGCCTGCCGGGCAGCGATCCGGGCAGGTACTACGCACGGACACGAAGGACACGGCCTATGTCCAATGAGGTCGTTCGGCAGTTCAAGCCGAACCTTGTGCTGGTCAACCGCCGGAAGGCCGTTGGCTGGGAGTCGCGCAAGCGCGCCGCGCGGGAGCTGCACCGCGTGGGCCAACAGCGCGGCATCCGGGAGACGCCCACGGTCGAGGCCATCGAAAAGGCGATGTACCGCCACGAGACCGGGCGCGTAGCGGTCACTGACCCGATCTACCGGCAGCTTTACTGCCTGGCGTACGACGCAAAGCCTCACGACCTGTTCGGCGAGTTGACCGGCAGCGCCGAGGAACGGCCGCACTTCACGGCACGATCCCACAAGTTCCTGACAGCGTTCCTCGGCGCTAAAGGCGCTGCCCGGCTACGCGGAAGCGCCGGCTGTACGGCAGCCCCGGAACAGTGGCACACCTGCTACTCGACTCCGGTCGAGCACCCGGAAGGTGATTGCACCCTTTACGTCTGGCCGTGCGGGTCGGCAATCTTTCACCTTGTCGAGCACATCCAGTTATCCACGATCGCGGCACTAGCCGCGTGGCGGGAGGTGTCGTACGGCGACAACATTAAATGGGCCATTGATTACCTCGCGCCCATCGCGCCAGCCGAGGACGCATCAGCGGTGTATGTTCTCGGCGCTCAGTGGGTCGTTGAATCAGCGTGGCCGGCTGAACTGCTAGAAACGGCGCTTCGCATCATGTCGACACCAAAGGTACTGCTGCACCGTGGCCGCGCCATGGACGACGAACACTTGGCGCATGCGGAACTGATCGAGCAATCGTTGATATCTGAAGGGTACGACCATGGAGGCATCGAATCATTCGGCGTACGGGGAATCTCGGCAGGTTACGCCTCATGGTCCGGCGTCGTGTACCACCCGATCTCAGCCGAGCGTTCCTTAACGGAAGCGGAGTTGATCGCTTGCGAGCTAGCGATTCAATCCATGTGGGCGTATTGTGACGCAATCGCGCGCCAGGTAGAGCAAGGAAAAGACCCACGGGTGCCGCCGGAATATGGGTGGCGCTACCTTCGGGGAGCACGCTCCCGACTCACTGTTTCCCGCCTACGGGAAACCGGACAGCACCAGGCGATGCGCCGAGCAGTTCTACGGACGTGTGACCTAATGCCAGCCCTAGATCAAGCCATTGAAACCCTCCGCGACACGGATCGAGGTTGAGCCAATGACAACGGGCCGCCCTGTGCTGGTCGTGACCGACATGCAAAACGGCTTCGTACGCGAACAGTCAGCGCACATCGTCCCCGTCGTTGTCGACTTGGTACGCCGCTGGCAGGCATCTGGCGGCGATACGCTTTTCACCCGGTACCTAAACTACCCTGGCAGCCCTTTCGAACGCTTCTTCGGCTGGAAAAGACTTCAAAACTCGCCCGAAACTGACATTGTGCCCGAGTTGATTCCCTATGCCGAACGCGCAGCACAACTCGACAAGACAATATACAGCCCGTTCACTTCCGAGGGAGAAGATCTGTTCGATAGACAGGGATGGCGTGAGTTTTACTTCTGCGGGATCGCCACCGAAAGCTGCGTCCTGAAGGGTGCCGTGGATGCCTTCGAACGCGGTCTAACTCCATGGTTAATCGCGGATGCCTCTGCCAGCCATGCTGGCGAGGCCGCGCATAGCGCTGGCCTCCTCGTTGCTCGGCGCTTCATTGGCCCAAGCCAGGTCATCAACCGAGATGAAGTTTCACGACGCTTGGCGCTCAGAAGCGTCACGGGTTGATATAGGGCATTGGCCAGCACCGAAAGATAAGGCCTCACAACCACCGCCCACGCACCCAACTAACGAACGCCGCCACCCTCACCTATTTCAGGGCCTTCCTATAAGCATAGCCCCGTCCCGCCGTGCCCGGCGCATGTTCGATTTCACCGACTCGAATCAACCGCTCGAAAATCTTCTTCATCTTGCTCTCCGAACCAATGCCGGTAAGCTTTCGCGCTTCTTCGTTTCTAATAGTAGGATACTTTTCGAGATGCTTGACCACCTGCTGTTCAGGCGACGCAAGGCTTTCGTGTCGAATAGTAACGAGAACCGAGTTTTCTCGCTCGCGGACAATCGGGTCACGCAAGTTCAGTTTGCGCATAAATTCGAACGCCGTGTCCAAACCTTCCCCAACATCTTTGTTCGGAGGGTTAGGAAATCTATTAAGGTGGCGAACAAGATTTGGGTTGCGACTCAAGCGTTCCGTCAAAATGTTGTCTGGACGAATATGCCCAGGCAGCCGGCCAGGGCTTTCCACCTCGACCCGGTTTTCGAATATTCGGATGTGCACATCATCCGTAACGCTGTAGTCTCGATGCAAAACAGCATTCGTGATAATCTCATGAAGCGTTTCGGTCGGATATCGGACCGTTCGCAATCCGTCATCGTCCAGGAAGGCAGCTTCGGAAATTACATCAACCGTCTTTTCGATCGCAGCATACACCTGAGAATAGAGATTGCCTTCCACGGTAATCGGATCACTTACTAGTCGATCCCGCGTCGACTCTTCGGAACTATACCTATAGATCTTGATTCCACATCGCTTCGGCAGGATCGCCTGCGGCAAATCCGCAAAAAGCAGCACCGAGGCAACGGTGGGCTTCGCCCCATGCGTTAAGTACTGACCTCGCAAGTAGATCTCAGGTTCCGCCGTCGGAACAGCCTCCATCAGGTACTCAATGATGGCGAGAGAATTGGTAACCTCCTCGATCGGCACAGACAGCGTCTCATCCTCAAATGATTCCACGCCCTTATGCCGACGAAGGGCTACGATTGCTTCCTCAGTGGATACCGGCTGATTACCAGCGCCGAGACGTTTGAATATCTTTCCATCACTTGATTTTCGCACAAAACGCGACTTCCGCGCGTTGACGTGCAGTACGAAGCCAGGAAACAGGCGGGCATTCCTATCGGCTGGGTCAACTTCTAAGAATTCACCATCGAGATCATCGCCGAACGGAGATACAATCTCGAAAGACTGAAGGTGCGAGTTGGCATCTTCAACTCGATCGAAACCCCGCCAATGAAATATGTTTGCATCTTTTTCTTCTGCTATGCCAACATACAAGTCGCCACCATCAGCATTTGCAAACGCACTAAGCGACTTCGTTAGCTTCGACGGCGCTACCTCACGAGCCTTGAAGTCAAGAAAATGGCTTTCCTGCTTAGACAGCAGCTTAGCCGCATCCACCGACGATATGCGAACCACCTGCACTTTGCCTCCCGCGTTAAGCACTGCAACCATCGGCCCGTCCCTGATCCCTCTACATTCGACCATGCTTGCGGGGCAAGCTTCCAGGTCTGGATGTCCACTCTTGCCCCCTCAAGGCGACACGTAGAGCAGCCAGACAGCTGCGCCAGGAGGGCGGCCCTACGTCTCAGTTTCCGTCTCGTTCGGGAGTGACCGCGCGGGGTCGCCGACGGCGTCCCGCCTCTGACTCGACTGGTCAGGACGTTGCCGTACCACGGTGAACGCACAACCACAGACTTGGAAAGCGTGTTGGGTTCACACCCTCACGAGTTCGAATCTCGTATCCTCCGCTCG
>NZ_LRQV01000239.1 GCF_001567585.1 Micromonospora rosaria | reverse complement strand
ATCCGGGAGCTGGCCCGGGGCGTGGACGGCGGCGGGGGCCTGCTGGCGCCCCCCGGGGTGGGCGCGCTCGGCGCGGCGCTCGGCGACGCCGTCCTGCTGGAACTGGTCGCGCACGGTCCCCGGCTGCGCGCGGTGCTGGTGCGTGCCGGCCGGGCGAGCCTGCACGACCTCGGGCCGCTGGCCGAGGCGGTCCGGCTGGCCCGGCTGCACCGGTTCGGGCTGCGCCGGCTGGTCACCACCGGCGACCGGCCGGACGCCCGCGCCGGGGTCGCGCACACCGCCGCCGCGCTGGACCGGCTCCTCTTCGACCCGGTACGCCCGCTGCTCGGCGACCGTCCACTGGTGATCGTGCCGATCGGCGAGCTGCACGCCGTACCCTGGTCGGGGTTGCCGACCTGTGCGGGACGCCCGGTGACCGTGGCGCCCTCGGCGACGGCGTGGCTGCGGGCCGCCGGCCGGTCGACGCCGGCCGGCCCGCCGGTGCTGGTCGCCGGGCCGCGCCTGCCGGCGGCCGAGACCGAGGTCCGTCAGCTCGCCGCCGTCCTGCCCGGTGCCCGGGCGCTGACCGGGGCCGCCGCCACCGCCCCCGCGACCACCGAGGCGTTGAACGGCACCCGGCTGGCGCACGTCGCCGCGCACGGCCGGTTCCGCGCGGACAACCCGCTCTTCTCCACCCTGGAGCTGGCCGACGGCCCGCTGACCGCCTACGAGTTGGAGCGGCTGACCTGCCCGCCCGGCTGCGTGGTGCTCTCGGCGTGCGACTCCGGTCTGTCCGGGGTCCGTCCCGGCGACGAGGTGATGGGCTTCACGGCGGTGCTGCTGGCCCTCGGCACGCGCAGCCTGGTCGCGACCGTCCTGCCGGTGCCGGCCGACCTCACCACCACGTTGATGCTGGACCTGCACCGGCGGATGCGGGCGGGGGCCGGTCCGGCGCTGGCCCTCGCCGAGGCGCAGCGGGCGTTCGACGGCGACGGTGGTGGGGCCACCGGCGGGGCGGCCCACGCCACGGCCGCCGCCTTCGTCTGCTTCGGCGCCGGCTGACCCCCCGGCCCCGAGTGGGGCACCGGCCCCGGTCGAGGTCCCCGCCGCCGACTGGGGCCCCGGTGCTCGGCCGAGGTCCCGGCTGTCGCCTGAGGTCTCCGCGGGGCGGTCCGGCGTGGGTGTCGACCGCCGTGCACGGGCCGTTCATCCCGCCGGTGGCGGCCGGCTCGCCCGCCACCGCCCTCGCGTGACCTGCGGATTGACGGCGCGCGCGGGCGCGGGCACACTACGCCTACAAACTCGATAGGAATAACAGTTATTGGTCGAGGGGGACCGATGGTGACATGCCGTCCGGCTCGCACGCCGCCCCGGCCGGCGGTCACCCGCTGTCGTCCGACGGCCCGCACCCTCACCCACCACCGAGTCCCGTCCGCCCCGTGCGGCGGGACTCGTTTCCGTCCACGACAGCGGCGGCGCGGCCATCACGCCCCGCCGTCACCGGCCCGACACGATCGGACTTCGCCATGACCCATGTGATCCGTAACGGCACCGAGGCGCAGGAGGTCGCCCGCAAGCTGGCCGCCTCCTTCGCCGAACAGGCCGCCGTCCGGGACAGCGAGCGACGGCTGCCCGAGGCCGAACTCGCCGACCTGTCCGACAGCGGCCTGCTCGGCGTGACGGTGCCGGCCCGCTTCGGTGGCGCGGCCGTCGAGGTGAGCGTGCTGGCCGAGGTGTTCCGCACCCTGGCGACCGCCGACGGGAGCCTCGCCCAGATCCCGCACAGCCACTTCGTCTTCCTGGAGGCGCTGCGGCTGCAGGGCACCGAGGAGCAGCAGGAGCGGTTCTTCGCGGCGGCACTGGCCGGGGCCCGGTTCGCCAACGCCCAGGCGGAACGGGGCGGTCGGACCGCCGCCGACGACGCGACCACCCTGCGTCGCCGGCCGGAGGGCGGGTACCGGCTTGACGGGGAGAAGTTCTACAGCACCGGGGCCCTGTTCGCCGACTGGCTGGTGGTCCGCGCCGTGCTGGCCGACGAGGCGCCGTCCGCCCCGGTGGCCGGTGGCCCGGCGTCCACGCCGACCCCGAAGGCGGTGGCCTTCGTCCGGCGGGACACCCCGGGCGTCACGGTCCAGGACGACTGGGCGGGGATGGGTCAGCGGACCACCGCCAGCGGCACGGTCCTGCTCGACGGGGTGCTGGTCGACGAGGACCAGGTCGTGCCGTACACGCCGATCTTCGCCCGGCCGACCACCTACGGCGCCCGCGCGCAGGTGCTGCACGCCGCCCTGGACGTGGGTATCGCGCGCGGCGCGCTGGACGCGGCGGTCGTCCAGGTGGGGCGGGCCCGCCCGTGGTTCGAGGCGGGGGTCGGACGGGCCGCCGAGGAGCCCCTGCTCGTCCAGCAGGCCGGTGAGCTGGAGATCCTGGTCCGGGGCGCCGAGGCGCTGCTGCGCGAGGCCGCCGCCGCGATCGACGCGGCGGAGGCGGACCTCACCGACGACAGCACCGCGCGGGCCTCGGTCGCCACCGCGGTCGCCAAGGTGGCCGGCGCCCGCGCCGCGGTGGAGGTCTCGTCGGCGTTGTTCGAACTCGGTGGTACCCGCTCGGCGGCGGAGCCGCTCAACCTGTCCCGCTACTGGCGGGACGCGCGGACCCACACCCTGCACGACCCGACCCGCTGGAAGGTCCAGCACGTGGGCCGCTGGCTGCTCTCCGGCACCCCGCCGCCCCGGCACGGCCAACTCTGACCCGCCGCGCGCCCGGAGTCGTCCCCCGGATCGCCCGCCCGCGGCGATCCGGGGCGACGCCGGGCGTCCCGACCCGGACCCGCGCGGGCGTCAGGCGGCCCGCGTCGTCCCGGACCTGACCGGCGGGCGTCGTCCTCGCGGACCTCGCGGGCGGGGTGTCGTCCTTCCGGAGTCGACCGGTGGGGCGGTGGCGGCGGGGGCTCAGGGTGTCCGGTCGAGCAGTTCGCCCACCCGGCCGAGGAAGTCGCGCAGGTTCGCCTCGGTGACCGTGTCGTGGGCCTCGGCCAGGCTGAGCCAGCGCAGCTCGGCGGTCGGGTTCTCCGGGCGGGCCCGCTCGGGCGTCCCGGTGGCGAGCACGAAACGCAGGTCGGCGTGCTCGTGGGCGGGCTCGTGCGCGCCGGCCGCCACCGGCACCACGACGACCTGGCGCAGCGTCGCGTCGGGCCAGCACACCAGGTCGTCCAGGCCGGTCTCCTCGCGGCCCTCGCGCAGCGCGACGGCGACCGGCGCCCGGTCCCCGGGGTCGCCGTGCCCGCCGATCTGGAGCCAGGCCCGTTGGCGGGCGTGCCAGCGCAGCAGCACCCGGCCCGTCGGTGGGTGGACGACCAGCGCCGACGCGGTGACGTGCAACGGCAGCGTCCGGGCCCACGGGTCACCGGCGGCGACCACCGCCCGGACCCGGTCCACGTCGGCGGCCTCGGCCGCCGTCCGGGGCCGGTAGGCCGCCAACAGCGCCGCGATCGGCGTCGGTTCCCCGTCGTGCATTCCGCCCCTCCCGAGGTACGTGTCGCCCGGCGGCGACCACCGTAGCGGCCCGGGGAGCGGGCGTCCGCCCGCCCCGCCGCCCCCGGCGTGGGCCGTCCGGATGACGGTCCGGGGTGACAGTGATAAGCGTCACACCTTTCATCTGGTGCGTCGTCGGCGCCGTATCACGCGTTGACCGGGCGGATTTCCTTTCCGCTGGCCCGCTTCCGGCCTCCGGAGCGCCCGGCCGACCGGGGACGTCCGGTACGGACGGAGCCGTAACTTGTGCGCAGCGTGACGGAATCTGTTCTCGGGGCGACTCGTCGTGGCCCACTGTCGCCAGTGGTCGGCAGCACGATTTTGCGCCGCTCACTACCCTGATCGTGATCACGTGCCTGGGCACCCGTCGACAGCGATAAGGGCATCAGATGAGCGACAACTACCCTCCGTACGGGGGGCAGCCGGATCCGAACGTCACTCCGTGGAGTGGACCGCCGGCTCAGCAGGGTGGATACCCCGCGTACGGCCAGCCGGGCCACCCGGGCCAGCCGGGTCCGCCGATGCAGCAGTTCGGCGCCCCCGTCCCCCCGCCGCGGAAGTCCAACAAGGGCCTGGTCATCGGGCTCGGCGTCGGGGCGGCCGTGGTGCTCATCCTGGCCGTGTGCGGTGCCGGCATCGGGCTCTTCCTCGCCAGCGGAGGGGACGACGACGATCCCACGCCGATCGCCTCCGCGCCCGCCACCCCCGGTGGCGACGGTGACTCCCAGCCGGGCACCGACAACTCGCCCGAGCCGGCGCCGTCCGAGTCGCAGGACCAGCCGAACAACAACAACGCCATCACGGCGCGCTTCTCCAGCGACTTCTCGTCGGTCTGCGAGGGCAGCCCGATCATGAACGCGGCGGCCTACAGCGGCGGCTCCGGCGCCAAGGCGTACACCTTCTCGAACGCTCCGGACCGGCCGAACAACTGGTCGACCCGGTCGATCAGCTCGAACAAGAAGTACTACGCCCGGTCGACCGAGTTCGAGACGGTCTCCGTGGTCGCCTGCCTGAAGTTCGCCGAGGGCAGCCAGGGCGAGCCCCGCGAGTGCCAGTACAAGGACAGCTCGGACAAGCAGGTGACGGTCAAGTACATCTCCGGCCGGTACACCCTGACCTTCCACGCGGCGAAGACCGGCGAGGAGATCGGTGACGGCGGCACCGTGAACGCCCCGGCGAACCGCTGCCCGAGCTTCATCTCGTACAACCGCTCCACCATGGAGTCGTACGCGGCGCCGGACACCGGCACCGTCGAGGCGGCCCTGGACAAGTTCCTGTCCTGAGCCGACCGACCCGCGAGGCCGGGGCGGGGAGGGCGACCTCCCCGCCCCGGCCTCGTTTCCGTTCCCCTCGGTGTGAGAAGGGGCCCCTTCTCGACCGTATGGGTGAGGAGGGGGCCCTTCCTTGCACCTC
>NZ_LRQV01000238.1 GCF_001567585.1 Micromonospora rosaria | reverse complement strand
GCGCGGCCGACCCCTCGGGTGTACGCAACGCGGCGAGCTGTTCGAGGTCCACCCGGCCATTGTCCCGAGCCGGCCCGGGGCGCTGCTGCGGTGGTCCACCCTCGGGCAGGTGCCGTGGTCAGCGGGGTCGTGACGGGCGGCGAAGCGGAGCGCGCGGGGTGGGCGATCGGGAGACACGGGGGTGTTGCGTTGGCACTCTCCTTGACGGAGTGCTAGCCGAGGAATAACCTGCGATTAGCACTCTCACCCTGAGGGTGCCAGCTCCCGGCCTGCCGGCGTGGGTGCTGAACGCCAGGCGGACCGGCACCCGCGACGACGGTCCCGCCCGGTGGCATGTGGCAGATTGACGCTGGTCGGCTGAGCCGTCCCGCTACGAAACCCAATACCCCAGGAGGGTATGCCCGTGACTACCGCGACCAAGGTTGCGATCAAGCCGCTCGAGGACCGTATCGTGGTCCAGGCGAACGAGGCTGAGACCACCACGGCGTCGGGCATCGTGATCCCCGACACCGCCAAGGAGAAGCCGCAGGAGGGCACCGTCCTCGCTGTCGGCCCGGGCCGTATCGACGACAAGGGCAACCGGATCCCGGTTGACGTGCAGGTCGGCGACGTCGTCCTGTACTCGAAGTACGGCGGCACCGAGGTCAAGTACGCCGGCGAGGAGTACCTGGTCCTCTCCGCCCGCGACGTCCTCGCGGTCATCGAGAAGTAAGCAACCGATCAGTGTCGCTGCCCCGGTCCGGCTCGCCGGGCCGGGGCAGCGACGCTTCGAAGGGACATTCATGGCGAAGATCCTGAGCTTCTCGGACGACGCCCGGCACCTGCTGGAGCACGGTGTCAACGCCCTCGCGGACGCGGTCAAGGTCACTCTCGGCCCGCGCGGGCGCAACGTCGTCCTGGACAAGAAATTCGGTGCGCCCACGATCACCAACGATGGTGTGACCATCGCCAAGGAGATCGAGCTCACCAACCCGTACGAGAACCTCGGCGCGCAGTTGGTCAAGGAGGTGGCGACCAAGACCAACGACGTCGCCGGCGACGGGACCACCACCGCGACCGTGCTGGCGCAGGCGCTGATCCGGGAGGGTCTGCGCAACGTCACCGCCGGCTCGAACCCGATCGCGCTGAAGCGGGGCATCGACGCGGCGGCGCAGAAGGTCTCCGAGGCCCTGCTGGACCGGGCCGTCGAGGTCACCGGCAAGGAGTCGATCGCGCACGTCGCCACGATCTCCGCGCAGGACGCCACCATCGGCGAGCTGATCGCCGAGGCGATGGAGCGGGTCGGCCGCGACGGTGTGATCACCGTCGAGGAGGGCTCGGCCCTGCACACCGAGCTGGACGTGACCGAGGGTCTCCAGTTCGACAAGGGCTTCATCTCGCCCAACTTCGTCAGCGACGCGGAGTCCCAGGAAGCCGTCCTGGAGGACGCGTACGTCCTGATCACCACGCAGAAGATCTCCGCGATCGAGGAGCTGCTGCCGCTGCTGGAGAAGGTCCTCTCCGACAGCAAGCCGCTGCTGATCATCGCCGAGGACGTCGAGGGTCAGGCGCTCTCCACGCTGGTGGTCAACGCCATCCGCAAGACCCTCAAGGTCTGCGCGGTGAAGGCCCCCGGCTTCGGTGACCGCCGCAAGGCGATGCTCCAGGACCTGGCGATCGCCACCGGTGCCGAGCTGATCGCCCCGGAACTGGGCTACAAGCTCGACCAGGTCGGCCTGGAGGTGCTCGGCTCCGCCCGGCGCGTCGTGGTCGACAAGGAGACCACCACCATCGTCGACGGTGGCGGGCAGGCCAGCGAGGTCGCCGACCGGGTCGCGCAGATCCGCAAGGAGATCGAGGCCACGGACTCCGACTGGGACCGGGAGAAGCTCTCCGAGCGGCTGGCCAAGCTCTCCGGCGGCGTCGCCGTCATCAAGGTGGGCGCGGCGACCGAGGTCGAGATGAAGGAGCGCAAGCACCGCATCGAGGACGCCATCGCCGCGACCAAGGCCGCGGTCGAGGAGGGTACGGTCCCCGGCGGCGGTGCCGCCCTGGCCCAGATCCTCCCGGTGCTCGACGACGACCTGGGCCTCACCGGCGACGAGAAGGTCGGCGTCTCGATCGTGCGCAAGTCGCTGGTCGAGCCGCTGCGCTGGATCGCCCAGAACGCCGGCCAGGACGGGTACGTCGTGGTGCAGAAGGTCGTCGGCCAGGAGTGGGGCAACGGCCTCGACGCCGCCACCGGCTCCTGGGTCGACCTGGCCACGTCCGGCATCATCGACCCGGTGAAGGTGACCCGCAACGCGGTCACCAACGCCGCCTCGATCGCCGGGCTGCTGCTGACCACCGAGAGCCTGGTCGTGGAGAAGCCGGTGAAGGCCGAGCCGGCCGCCGCCGGGGGCCACGGCCACTCGCACGGCCACGGCCACCAGCACGGCCCGGGCTTCTGACCGAGCCCGGCTGTTAGGAAGGGCCCCTTCCTATACCGAAAGCGTTAACAAGGGGCCCTTCCTTACACCTCACCGGGGTGCATCGTCGATGGCGGTGCGCCCCGGTTTCCCGTACGCGACCTCGGGGGCCAGCAGCGCCGACCAGGCGGGCCGGAAGGCCGGCGCCCGGCGCTCCGTCTCCGGTGCCAGCTCGCTGCGCCAGGGCCCGCCGTGGTCGTCGGCCGGCAGCCAGGAGGGCCACGAGTCGTAGCACCGCTGCACGGTGGACCCCTCGGCGGTCGTCTCGACCCGCAGGAAGAGCCACTGCCCGTGCGCGGGGTCCGCCTCGACCCGGCGGAGCCGGCAGACCAGCTCGCCGGCCTCCCGGAAGGGCTGCCACTGGTCCTCCCCGTCCCGGCGGGCCGGGGGCGCCGCGCCGGGATGCTGGCGGAGCGCGGTGTCGGTCACCTGGACGAGCAGCGCGCAGCGGCCGTCTCCGGCGGGGGCGCGGCCCCGGACCCAGGCGACGAGGGCGGCCAGCTCCGGGGAGTCCCCCGGGGCGGGTCGGGGCAGCTCCGTGGCCTGCCGCATGGCCGCCCAGACGAGCTGGTCGTGCTGGTCCTCGCTGAGCGTGCGGACCCGCCGGGGCGGCGCCCCACCGGCCGGCGGCAGCACCGGGCGGGCCGCTCCTGGGGTGAGCCCGGCCCGGCTGGCCGCCGTCAGGCCGGCGGCCGGGTCGACGGGGCGGGACCGCAGCCGCCCGAGCAGCCCCGTCACCACCGCCGCGTCGACCGTCCCGGCGCTCGCGGCGGCGAGCAGGCGGTCGGCGGCCCGGTCCACGTCGGCCCGCTCCGCCGCTTCGTCGGCTGGCTCGTGCCCGCCCCACTGGAAGACCACCTCGCCCAGCTCCAGCCGGGCCCGGTCCGCGTCGAGCACGGCTCCGGCGGTGGCCCGCAGGCCGTCGTCGTGCAGCGAGTCCGGGTACGGCACCCGGCTCCAGCCGCCCGCCTCGTACCAGTAGACGTAGCCGAGCTGGTCGTCCTCGGCGTGCCGGGTCAGCTCGGGCCAGGGTAGCCAGGCGGGTGCCCCGGCGAGCAGGTCGACCGGTGGGCTCGCGGAGACCGTGTCGCTGTACTCGTGGTCGTACCCGAAGAGCACCGCCCGGTCGCCCTTGACGAGGACCAGTCGGGCCCAGTTGCCGCCGTGGTCGTCGTGGTGGGCGCCGTCCGCGTCGCACCAGTAGACGTCGTCGTCACCGAGGGTGGCGAGGGCGGTGGCGAGCGCACCCCAGCGTGTCCAGAGTGTGTCGGGTGCCCCGATGTCGGTCCGCATCCGCCGGATCCTGGCAGAACCCGCCGGTACGGGGAAGGTCCGGGTGGGTGGTCACACGCTGACGCGCCCCGGCGGGCCGGGGCGCGTCGACGGAGAGTTCGGTGTCGTCAGGCGACGTTGCGCTGGGTGGGCACGGCCTGGCCACTGGCCACCGTGGACTTGTGGGCGGCGCCCAGCCGGGCCTCCAGGCGGGGCACGTCGACCCGGGACTGCCGCCGGTCGGCGGTGTCCTCCCAGCCCACCGCGAGCAGCCGCAGCCGCTCGGCCTCGCTGAAGCCACCCCAGACGCCGTACGGCTCGCGGACGGAGAGCGCGTGCGCGGCGCACTCGGCCCGGACCGGGCAGGCCCGGCAGACCGCCTTGGCACCGGATTCCCGGCGGAGCCGGGAGGAGCCGCGTTCACCGTCGGGGTGGAAGAACTGGGCGCTGTCACGTCCCCGGCAGGAGCCGAGCCGCTGCCAGTCCCAGAGGTCGACGATGGGTCCGGGCAGTCTGCGTACGTTCGACATCAGCACCCCTCCTCCCGCGCGGCACCGCGCGATCCTTCACTGCCGGGCCCCGGGTGGCGGGCCGCGCAGGCGCACCGTCCCCGGCCTGACACCACCGGTACCCGGCTGTCCCACGGTTCACACCCCTGTGATCGAAAAGCTGGTGCTGGTATGTACTAAATGCCCGATAACTCCGAAAAGTTCGGAGGATTGCCGGGAACCTCCTCCCGACCTGACCCCGCCGTGGTCTGCTCGTGGGCGGAGAGGAGACACCAGTGCGTACCGTCCTCGTGTGCGTGCGGACACCGCTCGCCGCCCAGCACCTGACCGCCGCCGCAGCTCGACTCGGCCTGTCCTCCGTCGTCCGGACCGCCGTCTCCGATCCCGAGGCGATGCTGCGGCTCGCCGAACGACCGGTCGACGTGGTGCTGGCGGACACCGCGTTGACCCGACCGGACAGCGCCGGTTTCGTCCGCCGGGTGCTCGCCCGCGCCCCCCAGGCCGCCGTGCTGCTGCTCGGCGCCGAGGAGAACGAGGCGGCGACGGCCAGCATCAGCGCCGGCGCCCGGGGGCTGATCCAGGGCACCGACCACGACCTGACCAGCGCGGTGGCGAAGGCCCTGCTGCTGCTCTCCGCGCCCGGTCGGGCCGCCCGTAACCGGGTCGGCGACCCGGCCCGCGACGCGGCGGCCGTCGGCGGCCCCACCCGGGGCGCTCCCGGCGGCCGGACCCCCG
>NZ_LRQV01000237.1 GCF_001567585.1 Micromonospora rosaria | reverse complement strand
GCCGGGGTGCCGGGCGCGCACCCGGACGACTGGTGGGGGTTGCGCGGGCTCTCCGACGACCGGCCGTTGGTCGACGACGGCGATCCGGTCCGGGTGACCCCGTCGGGGATGGAGAGCGCCCTGCGGTGCAGCCTGCGCTGGCTGCTGGAACGGCACGGGGGCAGCGCCGCGGCCAGCGCCGCCCAGGGGGTGGGCAACCTGGTGCACGCCGCCGCGATGCTCGCCGAGAACGCCAGCGTCGACCGGTCGGCCCTGCTGGAGTACGTCACCGCCCGGTTCGACGCGATCGAGCTGGCCGCCCGGTGGATGGCCGGGCCGGAGCAGGCCCGCGCCGAGGCCATGGTGGACAAGCTGCTGCGCTGGCTGGCTGGGAACCCGCGCCGGCTGCTCGCCATCGAGCACGAGTTCGCGGTCCGCCTGGACGACCCGCACCGGCCGGTGGAGCTGACCGGCCGGGTGGACCGGCTGGAGGTCGACGCCGACGGGCGGCTGGTCGTGGTCGACCTGAAGACCGGCCGTACCACCACCGTGTCGGCCAGCGACGTCGCCGGGCACCCGCAGCTCGGGGCGTACCAGGCGGCGGTCGAGGCGGGGGCGTTCGCCGAGTTCGGCGAGACCTCCGGCGGGGCGGCGCTGGTGCAGCTCGGCACCGGCGGCAAGGACGCCCGGGAGCAGAGCCAGCCGCCGGCCGGGGACGGCCCGGCGGCCGGCTGGGCGACCGCGCTGGTCCGGCGTACCGCCGATACGATGGCCGCGGCCACCTTCGCCGCGGTCGCCAACTCGAAGTGCCGGGTCTGCCCGGTGCGGACCAGTTGCCCGGTGTCGGGCCAGGGTCGCCAGGTGGTCGAGCCGCCGGCCCCGCGCCGCCCGGACGGGGCACCGTGACCACCGGTAGTCAGCCGTGACCACCGGGGCCACCATGACGACCAGCGGGGCCGTACCGCTTTGTGGGTGGTCGCCGGCCGGCCCGGCGCCGACCCACCGGGCCCGACCTGAGGAGTGAGCGTGCGAGCCGCGCAGCCGCGACCGGAGCGAGCGTCGTGACGCAGCCCGCCCTGTTCCGCGCCGCGCCCCCGGTGCCCCGGGCGGCCGACGCCGGGCCCCGGTACACCCCGGTCGAGCTGGCGAAGCTGCTGCGGCTGCCCGCCCCGACCCGGGAACAGGCGGCGATCATCGCCGCGCCGGTGGAGCCGCTGCTGGTGGTGGCGGGCGCCGGGTCGGGCAAGACCGAGACGATGGCCGCCCGGGTGGTCTGGCTGGTGGCGAACTCGTACGTCCGGCCGGAGCACGTCCTCGGGCTCACCTTCACCCGCAAGGCCGCCGGTGAGCTGGCGCACCGGGTGCGTACCCGGCTGGACCAGTTGGTCCGCCGGTTGGGCCGGCAGGCGCGCGACCCGGCGGACGACCCGCTGGCCGGTGAGCCGACGGTCGCCACGTACCACTCGTACGCGGCGCGGATCGTCACCGAGCACGGGCTGCGCGCCGGGTACGAGCCGGCGACCCGGCTGCTCACCGAGGCGTCCCGCTGGCAGTTGGTGGACCTGCTGGTGCGCAACTACGACGGGGACATGTCCGGGGTGGACCGGATGCCGAGCACCATCACCGACGCGGTGCTGGCGCTCGCCGGGGAGCTGGACGAGCACCTGGTCGACCCGGACACCCTGGCCGCCTGGACCGGCCGGTTCTTCGCCGAGGTGCAGTCCCGGCCGGGACGGATCTACGCGGACGTGCGCAAGGCGCTCGCGCTCCAGCAGACCCGGCTGAAGCTGCTCCCGCTGGTGCGCGCGTACGCCCGGCGCAAGGAGGACTTCGAGGCGATGGACTTCGCCGACCAGTTGGCCCGTGCGGCGCGGGTCGCCCGGGACCACCCGGGGGTCGGCGAGATCGAGCGGGACCGGTTCCGGGTGGTGCTGCTCGACGAGTACCAGGACACCAGCCACGCGCAGGTGGTGCTGCTCAACGCGCTCTTCGGCGGCGGGCACCCGGTCACCGCCGTCGGTGACCCGTGCCAGTCGATCTACGGCTGGCGCGGGGCGAGCGCCGGCACGCTGGACCGCTTCCCCGCCGCCTTCGCCCGCGTCGACGGGGCCCCGGCCCGGGTGCTCGGCCTCACCACCAGTTGGCGTAACC
The DNA here is from genome assembly GCF_001567585.1 of Micromonospora rosaria. Taxonomy (GTDB): domain Bacteria; phylum Actinomycetota; class Actinomycetes; order Mycobacteriales; family Micromonosporaceae; genus Micromonospora; species Micromonospora rosaria. Next base: position 2,885 of record NZ_LRQV01000237.1, on the reverse strand, counting down.
GGCCGGAGATCCTGGCGGTGGCGAACGCCCTGGCCACGCCGCTGCGGGCGGCCGGTGCCCGGGTACCGGAGCTGCGGGCCGCGCTGAGCGTCGCCGAGCCGATCCCGCACCGTACCCCGCGCGGGGCGGCCGGCGGGACGCTGCACTGCGCGCTGCTCGGCACGTACGCCGAGGAGGCCGACTGGATTGCCGACAGCGTGCTGGCCGCCTGGCAGGGGGCCGCGCGGATGCCCGGGGCGCTGCCGGAGCAGATTCCGGTGACCCGTCGCCCGACCACCGCCGTGCTGGTCCGGGTGCGCAGCCAGATCCCGGCCGTCGAGTCGGCGCTGCGGGCGCGGGGGCTGCCGGTCGAGGTGGTCGGGCTGGGCGGGCTGCTGGACACGCCCGAGGTCCGGGACGTGGTGTGCACGCTGCGGGTGCTGGCCGACCCGACCGACGGGGCGGCCCTGCTGCGGCTGCTCACCGGCGCCCGCTGGCGGATCGGGCCCCGGGACCTGGTGGCCCTGCACCGGCGGGCCCGGTCGCTCGCCACCGCCCGCCGGGAGCTGTCCGGCCCGGCCGACGCCGCCGGGCGGCCGGAGCCCGAGATCACCGTCGACGTCCTCGACGAGGCGACGCTGGTGGAGGCGCTGGCCGACCTCGGGCCGGCGCAGGCGTACTCGGCGGAGGGGTACGCCCGGCTGCGCGCGTACGCCCAGGAGTTGGCCCTGCTGCGGTACCGGCTGGACCAGACCCTGCCGGAGCTGATCGCGGACATCGAGCGGACCACTGGCCTGGACGTCGAGGTGGCGGTACGGGCCGGCCGGGACGGCGCGGGCGACGCCGGGCTGGCCCGGGGGCACCTGGACGCGCTCGCCGACGTGGCGGCCCGGTTCAGCGGCGAGACGCCGGGCGCGACCCTCGCCGGGTTCCTGGCCTTCCTCGCCGCCGCCGAGGACTCCGAGCGCGGGCTCACCCCCGGCGAGGTCGAGGTGGTGGAGGGGGCGGTGCAGATCCTCACCGCGCACGCCGCCAAGGGCCTGGAGTGGGACGTGGTGGCGGTGGCCGGGCTGACCCGGGGCGGCTGGCCGGGGTCGGCCCGCAACTCCGATCACTGGCTGGGCGGTCTCGGGGTGCTGCCGTTCCCGCTGCGCGGGGACGCTGACGGGCTTCCGGAGCTGGACCTGACCGAGGTCGCGGACCAGCGCGGGGTGGCCCGCGCGGTGGCGGACTTCACCGACGCCTGGCGGGCGCACGACGAGCGGGAGGAACGCCGGCTGGCGTACGTGGCGGTGACCCGGCCCCGGCGGCTGCTGCTCTGCTCCGGGTACTGGTGGGGGGAGGGGACGAAGCGTCCCCGGGGCGCGTCGGTCTTCCTCCGCGAGGTGCACGACGCCTGCCTGGCCGGCGGCCCCGGGTACGTGGTCGACGAGTGGGCGCCGGAGCCGGCGGGGGACGCGGTGAACCCGACCACCGAGGTGGTGCTCCGCGCCGAGTGGCCGGCCGACCCGCTCGGTGCCCGCCGTCCCGCGCTCGCCGAGGCCGCCGCCCTGGTCCGCCGGTTCCTCGCCGCCGACACCCCGCCCGAGCACGCCCCGCCTGAGCAGACTTCGCCTGGGCACGCCCCGCCTGAGCACGCTCAGCCCGAGGGCGGTCCGGTCGGGGACGAGGACGGGGAGGTGGCGCGGTGGCGGCGGGAGGCGGACCTCCTGCTGGCCGAGCGGGCCGAGTTGCTGCGCCGGGCGGACGCGGTGGAGGTGCTGCTGCCCGCGCAGCTCTCGGTGACGCAGCTCGTCGCCCTGCGCCGGGACCCGGCGGAGCTGGCCCGTACGCTGCGCCGGCCGATGCCCACCTCGCCCAGCCCGTACGCCCGGCGGGGGACCGCCTTCCACACCTGGCTGGAGCAGCGGTTCGGGGTGAACCGGCTGCTCGACCTGGACGAGCTGCCCGGGGCCGCCGACGCCGACGCCGCGCCCGACGAGGCCCTGGTCGAGTTGCAGGAGCGCTTCCTGGCCAGCGAGTGGGCCGACCGGGTACCGGTGGAGGTGGAGGTGCCCTTCGCCACGGTGATCGCCCAGGTGGTGGTCCGGGGGCGGATGGACGCGGTCTTCGCCCGCCCCGGTGGGCGGTACGACGTGGTCGACTGGAAGACCGGGCGGCAGCCGGCCGGCGACGAGGCACGGGCCGCTGCCGTCCAGCTCGCGGTCTACCGGTTGGCCTGGGCGGAGCTGGCCGGGGTGCCGGTCGAGCAGGTGGGCGCCGCCTTCCACTACGTCCGGGACGGCGTGACCGTCCGCCCGGCGGACCTGCTCGACGCCGACGGGTTGACCGACCTGATCGCCGGCCTGCCGGAGGCACCGGGCACCGGCCCGCCGGCAGCGCCGAGCACTGGTCGGACGGAAACATCGGCGAACAGGCGCGCCGCCGGCTGATGTCGTGGTAGATTGGCTGCGTTGCAGTTTTGGTTTCCAGAGACTCTGTGTGCGCCTGGCGGATTGTGGCCCCAGGCGCACTTTGTTGTGTCCGGAGTTCTCCGGGCGGGGCGACCAGCAGCGACATCGCGACCCGTGCGACCGTGCGCGGGCGCTCCCCTCGACCCGCAACAGGTGCGGGCGAGACGTTCCGTCAAGGAGACGAAACAGATGGCAATTGGCACCGTCAAGTGGTTCAACGCTGACAAGGGCTTCGGCTTCATCACCCCGGACGGCGGCGGCGCCGACGTCTTCGCCCACTTCTCGGCGATCCAGACCTCCGGCTACCGGTCGCTGGACGAGAACCAGCGGGTCGAGTTCGAGGTGACCCAGGGCCAGAAGGGCCCGCAGGCGGAGAACATCCGCCCGCTCTGAGCCGCGGCGACCACCGCGACTTCCACCGCGTCCACCCGGACGCGGTGCTGCGGCCGCCCC
>NZ_LRQV01000236.1 GCF_001567585.1 Micromonospora rosaria | reverse complement strand
ACATGCCCTCCGACACGCCCCCCTCGCCGCGCACCAACCGACACGACACACACCCGGACGCCGACGGCGACCACGCTCGCAGCCTGCCGGCCAGGATCATCCCGGTGGTGACCGCCGGCATCGCTGGCGGCATCGCCCGAGCAGTCACCGCCTGGCTTCTCGACCACCTCAGCCTCTAGTAGTGCTTTGTCATGATCGGGGTTGGTATCGGGGTTTTCGTGTGGTGGGGAAGCGGGTTTTGCAGGTGGGGCAGGCGCCGGCTAGGCGGACGAGGTGGGTCTGCAGTTCGCGGAGTACGGCGTAGAGGGTCAGGCCGGCGCGGGGGCTTTTGGGTCGAGGCGTTGCAGGGTGCAGAAGGCGTGAGCGGCGGATACGAGGGTGACGTGGTGGTGCCAGCCTTGCCAGGTGCGGCCCTCGTAGTGGTCCAGGCGAGTCCGGTCTTCAGTTCGCGGTAGTCGTGCTCGATGCGCCACCGGAGTTTCGCCCACCTGATGGGTGCGTTACGCCGTGGTGGCCGGCAGGTTCGACAGCCAGTACTTGGTGGGCTCCGGTCGGTCGGCCGGCCATTCGGCGATCAGCCACGCCTCGGGCAGGTCGCGGTCGCGGTGGGCGGCCCGCAGGATCCGACCGGCCGGACGGACGCGGAGGAACACGAACCGGGAACGCATCTTCACCGGCTTGCCCACCCGGGTGCGGGAACCGTCCCGCCAGGCGATCGTCCGGGCTGCGTCGGTGCCCACGGAGGCGATCAGGTCTCTGACCGGGGCGGCCAGCTCCCGGTAGCGCTGTTTCGGTCGCTGTCCCACCCCACGGTACGGCGGTGCGGTCCGCACCGCCGTCTGCGGATACACACTGATCGTGGTGGCCACCTGCACGACATAGGACAGGCCCCGTTCGGTCAGGCCGAGGCGGAACTCGCCGCTGTCGCCGTACCCGGCGTCGGCCACGATCAACGGCGCCGTCAGACTCCACCCGGTCACCTCGTCGATCATGTCCAGCCCGAGGCGCCACTTCTCCCGGTGCCCGACCTCGTCGGGGATCTGCGCCCGGGCGCGTCGCCGCTCGACATCGTCGGTGGCCTCCGGTAAGGCGGGATTCCACGACCCGGGCAGGAACAGCCGCCAGTCGACCGGACACGACGCGACATCGGTGACCAGGTTCAGGCTCACCCCGATCTGGCAGTTGGTGACCTTCCCGGCCGTGCCGGTGTACTGCCGGGCCACCTCCGGCGATGCCGATCCGCACTTGAGCCACCCGGTGTCGTCCAGGGCCCACGCCGCCGACCCGATCGCCGCGTCCATCCGCTGGGCCAGACGGCGACGCACCGGCTCCACCGCCCACGGACTGTTCGTCACGAAGTGGTTCAACGCTTGATCGTGCACACCCTGCAACCGGCCCGCCATCGGCTGCACCGACTTACGCCGCCCATCCAGCATCAGCCCTTGTAGGTACTGCCCCGCACGGTCGCACCACCCGGCCCGGGTCAACGACCCGAACACATCCCCAGTGAACTCGACCAACACATCGCCAAGACGCTCCACCTCGCCAACATCCACACCCCATGCAACGAGACGATCCCCGAACAGCTACCAAGGCATGCCGAAACATGACAAAGCACTACTAGCACGCCGCCGCCCGTGGTGAGCGTGCTGTGAACGCCGCAAGTTGTCCGCCCCGACTCACAAGACCCGGAGTGGGCCGAGCGGCGACCAGGGGTCAGCTACTGATGGGACGATTCCGGCGTAGCCGTACGGCAACCTCAGTGGGCAGGGGATGGCTCGTCGCTGTGTGCTCCTCTTTGGCGTCGATGAAGAGCTGGAGTCCTCCGCCGATCGCTGGCCGGCAGTCGGGGAATGTCATGACGTACGTGACCGCTGTCAAGCACGGAAACCACGGGCCACGGCCTGGGATGGCGATTAAGCACGATTCACCCGGCGCAGTGTCCGGAACGCTGAGCACCGGCGGAGTGAAGGCCAAGCTCGACGAGACAGGCGGCCCGAGGCGAACGAGTAGCCGATCGCGCCACGACACGGATCCTACGTTCGACAGAACCACGGGCAGCGCGAACAGTTGTCCGTGGTCGATCGTGAGATCGAGGACGCTGTCGGACCCCTCGACGACAACCCGGTCTGCCGGGTCGGCAACCCAATGCGTCGGATCACTGACGAGGGCGAGCCGTCGGCGGGCATCCATCACGTTGATGTCGAGGTCCATGCCGGCTTGCAGGGAAAGCTCGCGGTAGCGTGGCCAGCGATGATTGCCCTCGACGTTTTCGGCGAGGTTGCGCAGGCGACTGCGGCGCTCGGCAACAGTCGGTGGTGGTACCGGAGCGATGGCTTCCGGGCCCCGCAGGACATCGAGCCACTGGTCGCGGGTCCGCTCATCAAGGCCCGTCATACTCGCGCACGCCTCGGCGATGTGGCGGAGCAGTAACTCGGGGGCGGGTTGTCCACGTTCCAGCGCAGCGATCCGCTGACGACTGACCGCTCGACCCGCAGGGGACACCAGCGAAGCGAATTCCGCCTGCGTCATTCTCAGGGCAGCCCGGGATGTGGCAATCAGCGCTGCCAGGTTCACGGGATGCGCAGCGGTGGGGATCACCGCGACGCCCAGGGTTGATCGCAGGTGAGGTACTCCTCGGGCAGGACGACCAGCGTGACGATGGCACCGACCAGCGTGTTCGGGTAGCAGTAGGTGCCATCCGGCCAAGCAAGTCGGAAACAGGAACGGTACGTGCCGGGTCGGTCGGGTGCTCTGACCGGTACGGAGATCGTGACGTTCTGCCCCGGCTCGGCCGTCGGTACCGGGGTGAACGGTGGTGTGGTCAGACCAACCCGGCACTGGCCTACTCGGACGAAGAGGCGGTCCTGCCACCGCACTTTGCCGGAGTTCCGTAGGATCCAGTGGCCGACGACGTAGCTACCGGGACGGACAGGCAGCCCCTCCGGTATGTCCCTCGTCGGATCTGCGATCAGCGTCGACCGGTCCTCGTGAGCAGGCACCCAGGCGTCGAGGGCCGGTGCTGCGGTGGGATACGTGGACAGCAGGCCGCGGTGGATGCCGAGCAGATTGCGTATGGCCTGTGGGGCAGCGTCGAAGGCGCGGACGTCCGTGTCGTATCCGGAGACGCCCACCCGTGCAAACTGTCGGGTGCGCGCGGCACGGGGCGGCGTTCCGGCCTGGTCCGCCTGCAAGGCGACACCCCAACGATAGAGGTCGACGAGGTATCCATCGGCGAGGAACGCAACGTCGTAAGCCCGAACCAACCAGGACGGGATCTGGCCGCTGCGCAGTTGCTCGTCCTCGAACGATTCGCCTGTTCGCAGCCAATCCGGTGGGCTCAACTTGTTTGCATTGCCCAGCTCGACGTTCGAGAGGTACCGGCCATCGACCTGATGGGGCCGGGACACTGTCGCCCTGGCCGGAGGACCTGCCGCCACGTCAGGGTACAGGTCCCGGACGGCCGCGTTGACTGCCGACGCCGCCGACTCCAGTTGCTCGTATCCGGCAGCTACCCGGATCTGCCGTAGGGCCCCACCAACCTCACGCATCACCACCTTGTGCAGAGGGGCGGGGCCCCGTGGCCGCCCGCGCCGCCGAGCGGGCGGCATGCCTCCGTGTGCTCCGGAATCGCCCACGGCCCCTCCGGTCCTCACATGTTAGGTTCGCGCGGAAAAATGGTCGTGACCCAGGCTACCCCTATGAACAGCATCGCTTCGGTGGTCGCGTACGGTGCCGAGTGGGCATCGACGCATGGTGGACTGAGCACCGTCAATCGTGAGCTCTGCAGTAGCTTGGCCGCACGGGGCCTGACCGTGTCCTGCGTCGTTGTTGCCGCCACACCCGCCGAACGTGCGGATGCCGCAGCGCGCGGAGTCACCCTGATCGAAGTGCCGACCGACGCCCAGCCGCCTGAGCTGGCGCTCGCGCGCCGTCCGGTATTGCCACCTGGTGTCATGCCGGAACTCATCATCGGTCACGGCCGGGTAACCGGACCAGCCGCACTCAGCGTTGCAAGAGATCACTTCCCGCAGGCCAAGCTGGCTCATGTTATCCACACCGCACCGGACGAGATCGAATGGCTCAAGACCGGTCGAATAGGCGACGCGGGCCACCGTGCCGAGAGTCGAACCCAGCTGGAAGTCGCGCTGGCGCGGGCGGCCGATCGGGTGTATGCCGTCGGACCTCAGCTCCACCTGCGGTACCTCAACGAACTACACGGCTTCGGCGTCGTGCCTGACCGCATCGATCCGGGGTTCGACCTGACCGAGCAGCGAATGGCGACCCCGCCACCCGGGGCACCGGTTCGTGTGCTGGTAGCCGGCCGCGCGGAGGACGCCATGGTCAAGGGGCTTGATCTGGCGGCCCGCGCCATGGGAATCGTCGCACGCAAGCAACGCGATCACCTGCCGGTTGAGTTGTACGTCCGAGGCGCCCCCGCTGGATCCGCAGAGGCGCTTCGAAATCGGCTTCAACGCTGGGCGCGTAACCCGGCCCTGCACATCGTCGTGCGGCCGTACTCGACGGACCGGGAGCAGTTGTCCGGCGAGTTGCTGGCGGCAAGCCTGGTTCTGATGCCCTCCCGATTCGAAGGCTTCGGGCTTACCGGCGTCGACGCGGTGTCGGCCGGCATCCCCCTGATCAGTAGCAGTCGCAGCGGGCTCGCTCTGCTCCTGCGAGAGCTGTTGCCAGAAGGCGAGGCAGACCGGCACATCGTCGCGATGTCGGGCGATGACGAACTCGATGCGCAGCGCTGGGCTCGGGCCATCGGGGCGAAGCTCGAGGACCGACCAGCCGCCTTCGCTCAAGCAGGCTCGTTGCGCACGTTCATGGCGGGTCGGCGAACCTGGTCCGGGGCTGTCGACCACCTACTGCGCGGCCTTGGTGTCGACATTGCCCTGTGGACGACCTCGGCCGGTACCCCTCGCGGGGCCTCCGGCTTGGTCCCTGGTGATCGTCCCGGCACTCAGCCCTTTTCATCCTGCGTAGCGGTTGGCTTCGACGTGGTGGAGAACGAGGATGGCCTGGACGATCGTGGTGGCTCGGCGT
>NZ_LRQV01000235.1 GCF_001567585.1 Micromonospora rosaria | reverse complement strand
ACCTCGCCGAGCCGTTCGGCCAGGTAGGTGGCGCTGGCCAGCGAGCGGCCGGCGGCCCCCGCCGGCCCCGTCGCGCCGCCGGTGCCGTTCCCCGCCCGGCCCCTACCGTCGCCCGCGCCGCCGCCCGGCGCGGTGCCGCCCCGGCCGGCCTGCTGCTCGGCGAAGGCCGACCGGTAGATGTCGCCGAGCCGGGCGCGGGTCTCCGGGTCGGTGACGACGATCCAGTGGGTCACGTTCCGGCCGGACCCGCTGGGCGCCTGCTGGGCGACGCGCAGGCACTCCTCGACCAGGGCGCGGGGCACCGGTCGGGTCAGGTCCAGCCGGCGGCGGACCGCCCGGGTGGTGGTCAGCAGCCCGTCGGGGGTCAGCGGTCCGCCCCGCTCGGACGGCCCGGCCGCCGCCGCGTCGGCGGGGCCGCCCGGCCCGTCAGCCATCGGGATCGTCCCAGGTCAGCGGCAGCTCCCAGAGCCCCCGGACGTACATGTCGACGCGCCAGCGCAGGTCCGCCTCGTCGACCGCGATCCGCAGGCCGGGCAGCTCGGTGAGCAGGGTGGTGACGCCGACCCGCAGCTCCAGCCGGGCCAGCTCCGCGCCGAGGCAGTGGTGCGCGCCGTACCCGAAGGCGATGTGCGGGTTGTCGACCCGGTCGGGGTCGAGCTGGTCCGGCCGGTCGAAGACCAGCGGGTCCCGGTTCGCCGCGTCCGGGACCGGCACCACCACCTCGCCGGCCGCCACCACCGAGCCGTCGGAGAGCGTCACGTCGGTCAACGCCACGTGCGGGACGCCGCCGGAGCCGTTGGCGCAGACGTAGCGCAGCGTCTCCTCGATGATCGGGTCCGCCTCGGCGGGGTCGGCCAGGATCCGCCCGACCAGCTCCGGCCGGCGCAGGATCTGGTGCAGCACGGCGGCCAGCACGTTGCTGGTGGTCTCGTAGCCGGCCATCAGCATCCCGGCGGAGAGCACCACCGCCTCGGTCCGGCTCAACCGGCGGTCCTCCCGGGTCGGGGTGAGCATCCGGGCGATCAGCCCGGTGACCTCCTCGCCCCGGTCGAGCCGGTCCCGCACCGTGTCGACCAACGCGGCGAAGTACTCCTGCATCTCCCGCTGGCAGCGCTCCACCTGCTCGGCCGGGAACTTGTCGATCGACATCAGCACGTCGACCCACGGCCCGAAGCGGGGCATGTCCTCCTCCGGCACCGCCATGATCCGGCACATCACCCGCAGCGTGAACGGCACGGTGAACCGGCCGACCACGTCCGCCGGTCGGCCACCGGCGACGTACTCGGCGAGCTGCCGCCGGGCCAGCTCGACCACCATCGGTCGCAGCCGGCCGACCTGGTGCGCGGTGAAGGGCGGGGCCACCGTGGCCCGACGCCGGGTGTGCACCGGCGCGTCGGTGGTGATCAGCGGCAGCGAGTCGGCGCTGCGCGCGAAGAGCGGCCCCGAGGTGTACGCCGACCGGCTGAACCGGCGGTCGCTGAGCACCAGCCGGACGTCGGCCCAGCGGGTGACGACCAGCGCCTCCCGGCCATTGCGCAACCGGACCCGGCCGGGCCGGGGCAGGGCGTGCAGGGCCGGGTACTCGGGCGGCGGCTCCACGGTCGGGCCGGCGGCGAAGGGGAACGTCGGCAGCTCGGCCGCCGCCCCGGCCCCGGTGACGGGGCAGGACGAGGGGCGGGTGTCGGTGTCGCCGCCGGTCGGCGCGGCGGTGGGTGGGCGGGTCATCGGGTCGCCACCTCCTGGACGATGCTGATGATCTGGTACCCGGCGAAGCTGGACAGCAGGAACATCGCCGCCGGGCCGTACGGCCAGCGGGTCAGCCGGTCGGTGTGGAACCGCCGCCCGGCCAGCAGCGGCAGGGCCAGCGGCAGCACCGCCAACCAGACCGGCCAGTACGGCGCCGGCCCGCCCCGGGCCACCACCAGCAGCAGCAGGACCGAGGCCAGCGCCGCGCCGACCGCCACCCCGGCGGTGCCGTTCGCCCCGATCCGGGCCGAGTACGTGCGCTCGCCCGGCCGGGGCGCCCGGGTGGTCTTGCGGGCGAACTCCAGGTGCAGGAAGGCCAGCGCGGAGACCACGATGCCGACCGCGCCGGACCAGGACGGGCCCAGCCCGACCGAGTGCAGCAGGCCGGCGTAGAGGAACGCGTTGATCATCAACTGGACCGGGAAGTTCAGCACGAAACCGAGCAGCATGGCGTCGCCGGCCGGCCAGCCCCGGCGCAGCTCGACCCCGACCAGGACGAAGGCGTACCCGAGCTGGCCGGCGAGCACCAGGAGCACCGGCCAGCGCCAGGCGTTGAGCGCCAGCACCAGCACCGTACCGGCGGCGATCATGACGTACAGGTCCCGGACCCGTACCGCCCCCCGGGCCAGCGGGCGCTCCGGGTTGTGCGTCCGGTCGTACGGCAGGTCCCGGATGTCGTCCAGGGCGCGCATCATCAGCAGGGTCACCAGCAGGGTGAGCGCGCTGACCAGCACCCCGACGTCGGGCAGCGCCCCGCCGATCCGGTCGTCGACCACCGCGCCGACCGCCGTGCCGCCGAACGCCCAGAGCAGCGCGTACGGGACGTACGCCGACGGCGGGAAGCTGCCGGCGACGTAGCGCAGCAGCCGCCCGGTCATGCCCCGGCCGTCGCCGTCGCCGTCTCCTCGGCCGGCACCTCCTCCGGTGGCACGCTGCGGACCGTCCCGGTCGCCCCGTCCACCTCGATCCACTCCCCGTCGGCGATCAGCGAGGTCGCCTCCGGCACCGCCACCACCGTCGGGATGCCCAGCAGCCGGCCGGTGATCGCGGTGTGCGAGAGCAGGGTGCCCCGCTCCACCACCATGCCGCGCGCCACCATCATCAACATCAACCATCCGGGGTCGGTCTCCTTCGCCACGATGATCCGGTCTCGGCAGGTCTCCGGCGGGGTCGACGGGTCCAGGACGACCCGGGCCCGGCCACGGACCACACCCTTGCTCGACGGCAGTCCCCGCAGGTCGACCCCGTCGCCGCCGTCGGTGGCCGTCCGGGCCGGCGCCGCGACGGTGGCGGCGGGCAGGGCGTCGGCCACCGGCCGGTTCAGCCGCGTGGTCAGCCGGACGCCGAGGTCGGCGGCGGCGGTCGCGGCGAGCCGCTCCGCCCGGCGCCGCCCGACCAGCGCCCGCAGGTCGGTCTCGACCAGGGTGCCGTCGTACGCGCCGAGCACCTCCTCGACGGTCAGGTCCACCACGTCCAGCGGGTCGTCGAGGCGTCCCGCCTCGACGAGCAGCGCGCCGAGGCGCCACATCACGTGCCGGGTCAGCCCGTAGAGCTGGCTGCGGCAGTAGCGGGTGTCCTCCCGGGTGCGGACGAACCAGCGCAGCCCGGCGGCCAGCGTGCGGATGACCAGCCGGCGGGGCAGCGACGGGCAGCCCTCGCGCAGTTCCCGTTCCGCCTCGGCCCGGCTGGCCACCTCCCGGGCGCGACTCTCCGCGACGGTCAGCCCGCTGCGGACCAGCGGCCGGACCGAAGAGATGATCATGCCGGGGCGCTGCCGGGGCGAGGGCTCCTCCAGCTTCAGGTCGTGCGGCGCCCGGTCGCCGTACCAGCGCAGGTGCTCACGGGCGGCGGCGGCCAGTTCCGGGCCGTACCCGCCGTCGACCACGTCCCGCCAGATCGCGTCGGCCTCCCCGTCGTCGCAGTGCCGGACCCGTTCGGCGAGGGCGGGGTCGGCGCCGATCCGCTCGGCCAGCGCCACCGCCGAGCGGACCCCGAGCACCGAGCGGTTCTCCCGGCCGCCCATCAGCAGGCCGCCGAGGGTCCGCTGCTCGTCGCCGTCCACCCACCGCCGCACCAGCGCGGAGGCGAAGGTGGCCGTGCCGAGCATGAAGAAGGTGTTGACCAGGGTCACCCCCCACCGGTGGCCGACCTCGCTCCACAACCGGCGGTAGCAGGCGATCAGCTCCTCCGGCGTCCAGTCGTCGATGCCGGCGGCGTCGTCGACCAGCGCGTCCCACCAGCGCAGGAAACGGCGGACCGAGCCGGGCAGCCGGCCCAGCCGCCAGGCCAGCCCCGGCAGGGTGGGCAGGGCGCGCAGCAGTTCGGCCCGGGACGGCCGGTAGTCGCCGGCCATCCCCATCGACTTCTCCCACCAGGGCCGGACCAGCACGAAGCCGGGAATCTGGTGGTGCAGCTCGAACCAGGCGTCGAGCCGGTAGTAGACCCGCCCGCGCAGCAGCCCGACCATCCGGTTGAGGTGGTGCTCGCGGGCCCGCAGCCGGTGCTCCGGCACGCCCATCCGCCGGTACACGTCGCGGAAGATCAGCCGGTAGAAGACCCGGGCCTGGGAGTAGGTCAGCGCCCCGGAGATTCCCGGATAGCTCTCCGTGATGTTGTGGTTGCTCCACGGGACGGGCGTGCCGGTGGCCCCGTCCTCCGTCGGGGCGGGCGGGGTGGCGAAGACCACCGGACGGGCCTGGACCAGGTGGATCGTGCCGTCGGTGGTGAGGGTGCCCTCGATGTCCTGCGGCGGGCCGAAGAAGCGCTCCACCTCGGCGGCCAGCGCCGCCACCTGCCGGGCCTCGTCGTCGGTGAGCACCGGCCCGGTGGCCAGTTCCGCCGGCACCGGCCGGACCACCGGGTCCGCGCCGGGGCCGTCCCCCGGGCAGACCATCGTCGTCTTGACCACCGTCTCGGCGCGGACCGCGCCGGTGTCGGGGGCGACGAAGAAGTGGTCCACGTCGGCGCGTTCCTGCACCACACCCTCGCCGATGCCGTGCGCGGCGGCGACCACGGTCTCCGCCGCGCCGGTGCGCGGGTCACGGCTGAACGCCACGAAGGAGCGGACCCCGGGCACCATCCGTTGCACCCCGACGGCGACCCGGGTGGCGGCCGGGGCGAGCCCGCGCCGGGCCCGGTAGAGCACCGACTCCGGGCTGAACCCGGACGCCCAGCAGGCGGCGACCCGGCGGGCCACGTCCGCCGCCGGGACGTACAGGAAGGATTCGGTCAGCCCGGCGAAGGCGTCGGTCGCGCCGTCCTCGCCGACGCCGTCGGCGTCGGCCACCACGCAGGCGCGGACCGCCAGCAGGTCACCCGGCCCGGCCAGCGCGGCGACCGCCTCGTCCAGCTCGGCGGCGAGCCCGGCCGGCAGGGTGGCCGACCGGAGCCGGTCGGCG
>NZ_LRQV01000234.1 GCF_001567585.1 Micromonospora rosaria | reverse complement strand
CGGGCCACCTCGGCCACCCCGTCCGGCGCCCGCACCGCCCCGAGCACCGTCAGCTCGGCGTCGAGGGCGGCCAGCGCCGCGTGCGCCTCCCGCGCCGCCGACCGGGCCCGCTCCCGCTCCGGTACGGCCGCCGCGACCGCCCCGGCCAGCTCGTGTGCCCGGGTCACCCCGGCCTGCGCCCCGGCCAGCGCCGCGTCGTCAACGTCGTCGAGCCCGGCGAGCATCCGGGCCACCGCCTCCAGCTTCGCCTCGGCCTGCCCGGCCCGCTCGGTGGCCCGCTTCTGCACCCGCTCGTAGACGCCGAGGCCGAGCAGGTTGACCAGGATCTGCTGCCGGGTGGCCGGCTTGGCGTGCAGGAAGTCGGCGAACTGTCCCTGCGGCAGCACCACGCAACTGGTGAACTGCTCGTACGGCAGCCCGACCGCCGTCAGCACCGCGCCGTCCATCTCGGCCGGGGTGCCGGCCACCACCTCGCCCAGGTCCTCCGGGCTGAGCCCGGTGTCCAGCTTGGTCACGTCGAACCCGGCCGGCATGAGCTGCAACCCGGCGTTGGTGGTCTTGACGTTGCCCCGGCCGTCCCGGCGCACCACCCGGGTCGCCACGTACCGGTCCCCGGCGGACTCGAACACCAGCCGGACCCGGGCCTCGGTCGCCGACGGGGCGAGCGCGTTCGACAGCCCCCGCGCCCCGCCCCAGCGGGGCACCGCGCCGTAGAGCACGAAACAGATCGCGTCCAGCACCGTCGACTTGCCCGACCCGGTCGGCCCGACCAGGGCGAAGAAGTCCGCGTCGGTGAAGTCGACGGTGGTCGGGTCCCGGAAGACGGTGAAGCCCGCCATGTCCAGCCGCATCGGTCGCACTACGGGTCGACCTCCTCGAACAGCTCGTCGAACAGCGCCCGGACCTCGGAGTCGGCGTGGCCCCGGCTGTCCAGGTAGTCGGCGAAGAGCTGCCGGGGCGAGCGGCCGGCCCGCTGGGCGGTGCGGGCGCCGGAGCCGGGGGCCGGCACCAGCTCCGGGTCGATCCGGATCTCCACCGCCGAGGGGAGCAGCTCCTGCACCTCCTCCCGCAGCCCGGCGCGCGGCTGCTCCCGGACGTACACCCGCAGCCAGCCCTCGGGCGGGGTGGCCTCGGCGAGCTGGGCCAGGGTGCCCCGGAGCGTGCGCAGCGGGATCGCGGCGGCCACCGGCACCTCCCGGACGCGGGCCGCCGTGGTGGCGGTCACCTCCACCATCGTCACCGAGCAGACGTTCTCCTGCTCGCCGAAGTCCACCGCGATCGGGCTGCCGCTGTACCGGATCGGGCAGGGGCCGATCACCCGCTGCGACCGGTGCAGGTGCCCCAGCGCCACGTAGTGCGCGGTGCCGGGGAAGACCGAGGTCGGCACCGCGTACCCGAGCACGGTGTGCGCGTCCCGCTCCCCGCCGCCGACCGCCGCGCCGACCACGGTCAGGTGCGCGGTGACCAGGTGTACCCGGTCCGGCTCGTCGAAGCCCTCGGTGAGCCGGGCCAGGATCCGCCCCAGGTGGTCGGCGTACGTCTGGGTGGCCTCGGCGGCGGTCAGCTCGTACATCTCCACCGCGCGGACGGCGTACCGCTGGGACAGGAACGGCAGCGCGGCCACCCGCCACCGCTCGCCGCCGGCGGTGACGCCGTCGACGACGTGCTCGTCCGGGTCCTCCCGGACGCTGCCGCGCAGGGTGATCCCGGCCGCCTCGGCCCACGGGCGCAGCGCGTCCAGCGCGGCGCCGTTGTCGTGGTTGCCGCCGATCGCCACCACGTCCGCGCCGGTGCGGCGCAGCGCGGTCAACGCCCGGGTGACCAGCCGGGTCGCCTCCGGGGTGGGCGCGGCGGTGTCGTACAGGTCACCGGCGACGATCACCAGGTCGGGGCGCTCGACCCGGGCCACGTCGATGATCCCGGCGAGGACCTGCTTGTGCTCCTCGGCCCGGGAGCGGCCCTTGAGCACCTTGCCGACGTGCCAGTCGGAGGTGTGCAGGATCTTCATGAGTGGGTGCCCCTAGAACGGGATGTCGTCGTCGCTGCCGCCGCCGGAGCCGACCACCGCGAACGGGTCGGCCGCCCCGGTGATCGACCGGAGCGTCTCCGAGGGGGCCCGACCCGCCTCGGAGACCCGGGTGGCCCAGGCCGGGAAGGGGAACTCCAGGCAGAGCGGGACCGGGATGTCCGGCTGGTTGACGAACATCGTGCCCGGCTTGGCCAGCAGGGCCCGCTGCCGCTGCGCGGGCGGGAGGAAACCGTACTCCGGGCGGGACGCCTCGGCCGGGTCCAGCCGGCCGACCACCCGGATCGCCGAGTTGGTGACGATGCGTCGTTCCACCTCGCTGGCGGTCTGCTGCGCGCCGACCAGGATCACCCCCAGCGACCGCCCCCGCTCGGCGATGTCCAGCAGCACCTCCTTGATCGGGGAGGAGCCCTCCCGGGGGGCGTACTTGTTCAGCTCGTCGAGGACGACGAAGAGCAGCGGCTTGGCGGTGCCGGCCTTCTCCTTGCGCTCGAACTCGCTCTTGAGCGTCACGCCGACCACGAACCGCTGCGCCCGGTCCGGCAGGTTGTGCAGGTCGACCACGGTGACCTGGGCGCTCTCGGCGGTGTTGATGCTGTGCGGGCGACGGGCGGCCAGGTCGCCCCGGATCAGCCGGCTCAGGTCCTTCTTGCTGCCGATCAGCCGGCGGGCGAAGGCGTTGACCGTGCCGACGCCGACCGCGCTGCCGGCCCACTCGCCACGGGTCTCGTCGTCGGTGAGCTGCTCGACGATGTGGTCGACCAGGTCGGCGTAGGTGCCGAGGCGGACCCCGTCGACGCTCACCCCGCCGTCGGCGGGCTGGGCGTACCGGGCCAGGTGGGCGGCGACCGAGTGGACCACCATCGTGTACTGCTGGCGCTCGTCGTCGGCGTCGGCGAAGACGTACGGCAGCAGCCGGTCGGCGCAGAACTCGCTCAGCGTCCAGTAGAAGCTGTCCACCCCGGTCAGCCGGCTGCTCACGTCCGGCGTGCCGGAGGAGTCGCCGATCCGGGGCGGGGCGTACACCCGCACGTCCGGGAAGGCCCCGGCGGCCAGGCCGAGCTTCGCGTACCCGGCCCGGGTGGCGTCGTCGAGGCGGGTGTTGGGGTGGTCGAGGAAGAGCAGGTCCTCGCCCTTGACGTTGAAGATCAGCGCCTTGGCGTTGACCGCGTCCCCGCCGAGCACGCCGGAGCGGAAGACCGAGTAGAGCAGGAAGGTGGCGAAGCTGGTCTTGGTGGCCACCCCGGAGATGCCGGAGATCGAGACGTGCGCGCCCCGGGTGCCGTCGAGGAAGTCGGCGTTGAGGTAGACCGGCACCCCGTCGCGGCCCATCCCCATCGGGATCCGCCGTTCCATCCGGTCGAAGTGCAGCGCCCGCGCCCGCGCGTCGCCCTCGGCGCGGTGCACCACCGCCCCCGGGTGCGGGGGCACGTAGAACTCCGGGTCGACCCGGGTGGTGGTGATCTCGGCGGCCTCCTGCACCATCGCCGGCAGCGTGCCGTCGGCGATGGCGAAGACGTCCGAGTCGAACTGGGCGCCCTCGTGCCGGGCGCGCACCTGGGTGACCACCCCGGCGATGGTCACCGGCTCCCGGTCGGGCAGCTCGCGGCGGGTCACCACCACGTCGTCGAGCTGCAGGTAGCTGCCGGGGGCCACGGCCGTCCAGAACTGCAACGGGGTGGCGTCGGCGGTGCCGAGCACCCGCCCGACGCCGCCCGAGCCGTCGAACTCGTCGTCGGTCATCGGTGGGCTCCGGTCAGCCGGTGGTCTCCGTCAGCGAACACGCCCTGCATCCTGCCCGAGGAGTGTGACAGGTTGCCACGCGACGTGCCGCCGTCGACGCGCAGCGACGACCGGGGTACGGACGGTGCCCGGGTGGTCGGCGGGCGGTGCGCCGCCGTGGGCCGGCGTGGCGTCGGCCGGCGTGGCGTCGGCACCGGGCCGGCGACGCCCGGCCCCGAGAGGGCCGGGCCGGCGAGCCCCGGCGGCGGGTCAGCGGGCGTACCGGAGCAGGAGCGTGCCGTCGTCGGCGGCCAGCACGTGCCGCAGCGGGAGCCGCCGCAGCGCGCTCGACTCCCCGGCGGTGATCCGGCCCGGTCCGGGGCCGGCGAGCAGCGGCGTGACCGTGAGGCAGACCTCGTCGACCAGGTCGGCGCCGGTGAGCGCGCCGAAGAGCTGCGGCCCGCCCTCGCAGAGGAGCTGGCCCAGGCCGCGTCCGCGCAGCACGGCCAGGCCCGCCGCGAGGTCCACCCGGTCGGTGCCGCAGCGCACCAGGTCGGCGACGTCGGTCAGGCCGGGCGGCGGGTCGGCAGCCTCGTGGGTGAGCACCACCGGGCGGACCGGGGCGTCGGCGAAGGCGGCCTGCGCCGGGTCGAGCCGCAGCGAGCCGGAGACCACCACCAGCGTCGGGTACGCGGGCAGCCCGTGCCCGACGCGCCAGGCCCGCCGGGCCTCGTTGAGGCGCAGCGCCCGGTACGCCTCCTGGCGCAGCGTGCCGGCGGCCACCAGCAGCCCGTCGCAGAGCATCCGCAGCAGGCCGAAGACCCGCTTGTCCGGCCCGCCGGAGAGCCCGGCGGAGTAGCCGTCCACACTCACCGCGCCATCGACGCTGGTCACGAAGTTCATCCGCAGGTGGGGCCGGTCGGCGCGGTCGTACAGCGCGGTCAGCTCCGGGTCGGTCAGCGGGGCCGGGCGGGCGTCCCCGGGCCCGGCGGTGGGGGGCGGCGAGAGTCGGTGAATATCGACGCGTCCGCTCATTCGCCGGCCGGACCGGTCACCGGAGGAGTGGGCGCGGGGGTACGGTGCTGGCAGTCGCACCAGTTCCGGCCGGGGCACTCGTCGTGCCGCCGCGCCCGGCACGCTCGGCAGATCATGCCGGCAGCCTATGCCGAGGAAGGATGGGGCCGCATGTCGCGTCAGATCTTCCAGCTCAAGGTGTCTCTGGCCGGGATCCGACCACCGGTCTGGCGGCGGGTGCTGGTGCCCGGCGCGTACACGCTGGACCGGCTGCACCGGGTGGTGCAGTACGCGGTGGGCTGGCGGGACTGCCACCTGCACTCGTTCGACATCGACGGGGTGTCGTACGGCGACCCCGACCCGGACCCGGACGGCGAGCTGGCCCTGCGCGACGAGCTGGAGGTACGGCTCGACGCGGTGCTGGGCAAGGGCAGCCGGTTCCGGTACACCTACGACTTCGGCGACTGGTGGGAGCACGACCTCGTGGTGGAGGACGTCGTCCTGGCCGACCCGGACGAGCGGTACCCGACCTGTCTCGACGGCGGGCGGGCCGGCCCGCCGGA
>NZ_LRQV01000233.1 GCF_001567585.1 Micromonospora rosaria | reverse complement strand
CGGCGGCGCGGGCCCGGCGGGCGGCCGGGGTGGTGTCGGGGAAGCACCGGGGACCGGCCCCCTCCCGGCCGAGGACGTCGTCCGGATTGGAGTACGGGCACGAGGTCAGCGACAGGCAGCCACAGCCGATACAGTCGGAGAAGTTGTCCCGCAGCGCGGTCAGTTCCTCGATCCGGCCGGTCAGTTCGTCGCGCCACTGACGGGAGATGCGGGCCCAGTCCCGGGCGGTGGGCACCTCCCCCTCGGGGAACTGGTCGAGGGACTCCTTCACCCGGCGCAGCGACAGGCCCAGCCGCTGCGCGGTCCGGATGAACGCGATGACGCGCAGCGTGTCCCGGCGGTACTCGCGGCGGTTGGTGCTGGTCCGGCGGCTGCGGATCAGGCCGACCCGTTCGTAGTAGTGCAGCGCCGAGATGGCCACCCCGGCGCGCTGCGCCACCTGCCCCGGCGTCAGCCAGATCACCTGGGCGTCGAGCTGCGGCATGCCCGCTCCTCCGGTCGGTCGACGTGCCGGCCCCGACCCCCGTACCCGCCGGGGTCGGCACTGCCGGGGACCTCCCCCGGCCGACCCAGCCTCCGACCTCAACCGCACGTGATGTCAAACCGCCGCCGCGTCCGGCCACGATGGTCGGCGGCGGAAAGCCGGGGCAGGGGCGGGCAGCCGGCCCGGTGCGGTGCCGGACGGGTTGCGCGGTCCGGGTGACCGGTCAGCCGGCGGGGACGCAGGAGACCGCGACCAGGTCGCCGGCCACGCTGACCACGCTCATCCGCACGTCGTGGCGCAACCGCTGGCGGACGTGCTGGTAAAGGGCGCTGACCCGGCGGGCCTGCTGCTCGTCGAGGCAGGACACCAGCCGCTGCCGCGCCGGGACCTGGGCCTTGAGCACCGCGCCGTCGGAGAAGACCGTCATCCGGTCCTTGCGCGCGATCCGCTGCTGGATCAACCGCAGGTTCTCGGTGAACAGGTACGTGTCGGCCGGGGTCTCCTCGTCGCCGAGCCCCTCGCCCAACCCCCAGGCGGCCCGTACCCCGATCAGGGCGTCCGGGTCGGGTCGGCCCGGCACCGGCGCGTCCGGCCCGGACCGGCCGGTGGACGACGCGGACCGGTGCAGGCCGACCCGCGCGCTCACCTCGGCCGGCAGCAGGGCCTGGACCAGGACGGCGGAACGGCCCCGGCCGCCGAGCGCCTCCGGGGGCAGGCGGGGGTCGGTGACCCGGGTCGCCGCCGGCCAGGTGAGCACCTCGTGGACGGCCTCGGCGAGCCCGTCCAGCCCGATCGCGTCGAGAATGGTGGGCGGGTCGCTGACCTGGGGCAGCGGGCCACCCCCACCGCGGCGGACCACCAGCCGTGGCTCGACCTCCCCGGTGATCTTCTGCATCCGGGTGTGCGCGGCGTCGAGCAGCGACCACAGGTCGTCGGTCTCGGCCGGCAACAGATCGTGCGGCGAGAGGGCGGTCACGCAGAAGGCCGTCGGCACCGGTACGTCGTCGACGAGTCCGCTCAGGCAGGCGAACTCGGCCCCGACCAGCTCCGGGACCCGCGCGCCGCGGTCCAGCGGCCAGTAGACACAGGACCGGCGACTGTACTCGCTACCGCGTACGGCCACTGTGCCGGCGACCTCCGTATCGGTTGCGGGATGGCCACCCGGAGGGAGGCCGCGACGGACCGCCGAACACCGTCGGCTGACGAGCGGGGCGCCTCAGGCTACACCCTTGCCAGATGCGGGCAGCAGTCCGTACAGATGCCGTCCGACCGGCGGCGGAACGGCTGGTCAGCGGGGTCACCGGCCCGCCGCCGCGAGGGCGCACGGGGGCCACGGTCAGGGCTCACCGAACCGCTCGGAGAGGGCGTACCGGGCCAGCACCACGTCACCCACCTGGCGGACCTCCGCCACCCGCGCCCGGCGACCGGAGTGCCACGGGAACCGGCCCTCCTGGACGAACCGGGGGGCGCGGCCGTCCCCGACGAAGAACGGGGCGACCACCAGGTGCAGTTCGTCGGCGAGGCCGGCGGTGAGGAACTGCGCGTGCACGATCCCGCCGCCCTCCACCATCAGCCGGCGTACCCCCCGGGCGGCGAGGTCGGCCAGGGTGCGTTCCAGGTCGACCGGGTCGCCGGTGTCCACCACGGTCGCCAGGTGCCCGAGGCGTTCCCGGGCCTTCTCCACCGAGCCCGACGCGCAGTAGACGAGCTTGTCACCCTCGCCGGTGGTGAAGAACCGGGCCGTCGGGTCCAGGTCTGCGCTGCCGGTGACGGTCACCTTGACCGGTGACGCCGGCCGCCCCCGCGCGAGGCGGGCCTGTCGCCGCCCGGCCGAGCGCACCAGCAGCCGGGGATCGTCCCGGCGCACCGTACCGGCGCCGACCAGGATCGCGTCGCAGCCGGCCCGGACCGCGTCGATCCGGTCCAGGTCCTCGGCGTTGGACAGCACCAGCCGCTCGTCGGTGGCGTCGTCGATGTACCCGTCGATGGAGGTGGCGCAACTGAGCAGTACGTACGGTCGCTCACTCACCGGCTCGGCTCCCCCTGTGCGTCGCTGCCGGACAGCACCGGCCCGATCTGCCTCGGCCGGCCCACCGGCCCCTACCCCGCCGCCACCGTCGGATCCTGCCCGACGGTGGCCCGGCGCGCCGCCGGACGCCGTCGGGCTCACCCGACGAAGGGCAGGTCGGCGGTACGGGCGCGACCGGCCTTCGCGGCCAGGTACCCGGCGTTGGCCGGGGAGAGGAAGACCCCGGTCGGCACGATCTCGGCGACCGTCGTGCCCAGCCGGTCGAGCTGCTCCGCCTTGTCCGGGTTGTTGCTGAGCAGGGCGATGCGGGACACCCCGAGGGCGGCCAGCATCTGCGCGGCGGCGGTGTAGTCCCGTTCGTCCTCACCGCGGCCGAGCGCCACGTTGGCCTCGTACGTGTCCAGCCCGGCGTCCTGCAGGGCGTACGCGTCGAGTTTGGCGTACAGGCCGATGCCCCGGCCCTCCTGTCGCAGGTAGAGCAGCAGCCCACCGGCGTCGGTGATCCGTTCCACCGCCTCGCGCAACTGCGGCCCGCAGTCGCAGCGCTCGCTGCCGAGCACGTCCCCGGTCAGGCACTCGCTGTGCGGACGTACCAGCGCGGGGGGACCACCGTCCGCCTGCCGGTCGACCGCCGCCGGCCAGTCGCCCAGCCCCAGCGCGAGGTGCTCCCGACCGTCCACCAGCCCGTCGAAGGTGAACACCCGGGCGGTGGTGGCGTACCCGTCGGGGAACCGCAGCGGCACGGTGACCTGGGTACGGATCGTGGCGACAGGCAGTGCTTGGTACATGGGGCTCCTCCGTCAGACGCTGCCGGCCAGGCCGACACCTTCGTACCGGTGTACGGACACTCAACCACCCACCGCGCCACCCCGCCCGTCGGGCGGCGAACCGATCCGCCGGACGAGCAGCACCGCCGCGCCGGGCAGGCTGGCCACCAGGACCAGCGCGCCGTACACCATCGCGGTGGCGACGCCCTGGGCGGCGGTCAGGCCGGCGGCGGCGAACGCCCACGCGGCCACGCCCTCGCGCGGGCCGAACCCGGCCACGTTCAACGGCAGCCCCATGGCGAGCAGCGCCAACAGGGTCAGCGGGAGCAGCCGGGTCAGCGGGGCGTCGGCACCGGCGGTCCGGGCGGCGACCAGGAAGGTGGCCAGGTGCCCGGCGACCGCCACCACCGAGGCGACCAGCACCCCCAGCCAGACCCGGCGGCCCAGCAGACCGGCGCGCACGTCGGCCACGGTCGCCCGGACCGCCCGCGCCCAGCGGGACGGCCCCCGGCGGGGCAGCAGCCGGGCCAGCAGGGCGAGCCCCAGCACGACCGACACCACCAGCACGGTCACCACCGGCAGGAACCGCTGCACCGGCGAGGGCAGCGCCAGCAGCAGCACCACCGCCACCAGCGCCTGGACCACCTGCCCGGCGGTCCGTTCCCACACCACCGCCCGGATCCCCCGGCCGACGTCGCCGACGTCCCGGCCGTGGCGGACCGCGCGGTGCACGTCGCCGAGCACCCCGCCGGGGAGGGTGGCGTTGAGGAAGACCGCCCGGTAGGTGTGCGCCACCGCCGCGGGCATCGGCAGCCCGACCCCGAGCCCGCCGGCGACCAGCCACCAGCGCCAGGCGCAGCAGACCGTGGTCAGCACGCCGATGCCGAGCGCCGCCGCCAGGGCCGGGCCGTCGATCAGGCGCAGCCCGGCCAGGACCGGGCCGGCGCCCACCTGCCACAGCAGCAGCCCGAGCACCGCCACCCCGGCGGCCGCGCGCAGCCAGGCCCACCGGGACCGGGCCCCGGTACCGCTTCCCACCCGGAACCCCCCTTTGACGATCACGAACGTCTGCCTGCTGGTACGCGCCCCGGGGCCGAAGGGTTCACCGTGGTCGGTGACCGGTACCCCCGGACCCGGCGCTCATCCGCAGCCGGCGAGCAGGTCGACGTGGTCGACCACCACGGTCAGCCGGCCGGCGGCGGCGTCGGCGCGGCGGCGGTGGGCGTACCCGGCGGCCGGGGCGGCCAGGTCCGGCCGCTGCTCGACGGCGGCGGCCAGCCAGCCGGTGAGCCACGCCAGGGCCAGTGCGGCCCGGTCCGCGCCGAGCACCCAGGGGCTGGGGCGGGTCCGCACGGTCACCCCGTGCCGGGCGAACGCCGCGACGCAGGTGCCCACCGCGTCCGGGCCGAGCAGGGTACGGCCGGCGACGGTCCGCCGCTGGTGGTCGTTGAAGGCGGCGGTGAGGTCGGCGTCGAGCGGGTCGGCCGGGGTGAGCCGGACCCGGCCGACCACCGAGATCATCAGCAGCGCCGGGCAGCCGGCCCCGACCAGCGCCGCCACCGTCCGCTCCACCTCGTCGGCGGTCAGCATGTCCAGCAGGGCGGAGGCGGTGACCAGGGCGGCGCCGGCCAGGTCGGCGGGGCTGAGCCGGGTGAGGTCGCCCCGACGGGTCTCGACGGTCACCGGCGTGCCGTCGGCGGCGTGGACGCCGGTGAGCCCGGCGACGGCCGAGGCCAGCAGGTCGTCGTCGCGCTCGTGCAGGACCCAGCGTTGCGGGCCGGGCAGCCGGGGGGCCAGCCAGCGCCCCATCGACCCGGTGCCGGCGCCCAGGTCGTGGATCACGGTGTCGCCGGTGCCGGCCAGCCGCCGACGGACCCGCTCGACCAGGTCCACGGCGCGGGCCGCCCCGTCGGCCTCCTCCCGCAGCCGCAGCCAGTCCGCGAAGGCGAGTTCCTCGGTCATGCGGTCGTTCCTTCCAGGACCTGGGCGACGCGGGCCGAGGTGGTCGGCCAGCCGGTGAGGGTGGCGCGCCGGGCGCGGGCGGCGCGGCGCAGCGCACGCCGCAGGTCGCCGTCGTCGAGCCAACGGCGCAGCGCGGCGGCCAGCGCCGCCGGGTCGTCGGGCGGCACCAGCAGCCCCGGCCGGCTGCCGTCGGGTGCCCGGCCCAGCGCCTCGGGCACCCCGCCGGTGGCGG
>NZ_LRQV01000232.1 GCF_001567585.1 Micromonospora rosaria | reverse complement strand
GAGGTGCAAGGAAGGGCCCCCTCCTCACCCATACGGTCGAGAAGGGGCCCCTTCTCACCGCTCGGGCCGGCCCCCGGTAGCCGGCCCGGTGGCGGTACGGTCCGCCGCCCCGAGGGCTGCCGGCCGGCACCCTGGCCGCGCGGACCACAGAGAAGCCCCCGGCCGTGGCCGGGGGCTCTGTGGTGGTGCGGTGAGCGGGGGGTCAGCGAGGGGTGGCCGCCAGGCCGACGAAGGCCCGCCACGCGCCGGGCGTGAAGGTCAACGTGCCACCGTCGCGGTCCTTGGTGTCGCGGACGAGGATCACGCCCGGGAGATTGTCGGCCACCTCGACGCAGTTACCGCCGTTGCCGCCGCTCTTGCTGCTCGTGCGCCACCGCGCGCCGGTCAGGTCCATGATGCCGCCGCTTCTCTGAGGAGGTCGAGGGTCCGCCCCCGGGGCAGGGCCTCGCCCCGGATGCGCTCCCAGCGTCGTTCCAGCCTAACAAGCGCGGATGCCTGGTCGAGGATCTGCGCTTCCGCCGCACTGTCGACGTGCGCCACCCGCTTGCCGTCGGGCAGGTCGGCGATGCTGAACGGCCCGTCCAGCCCGGGATAGCTGGGCGCGTCGGCCGGTACGACGTGCAGTTGCAGGGTCGGCAGGTCGGTGCAGGCGAGCAGGTGCGCGAGTTGCGCGGCCATGAGCGACCGGTCGTTGCCCACCCGACGGCGGAGCACGCCCTCGTCCAGCACGGCGACCAGCAGCGGGCCACGGTCCCGGGTCAGGACCGCCTGCCGGTCGAGCCGCGCGGCGACGAGGTCGTCGACCTGGCCGGCCGTCAGCACCCCGCCCGCGAGCGTCGCCCGCGCGTAGGCCTCGGTCTGCAACAGACCGGGTACCCAGGCAAGCTCGAACGCGCGGAGGGTGGTGGCCTCGCGCTCGATGTCGACCCACGGCCGGAACCAGATTGGCTCGCGACGCCTGGCGATGTCCGGCCACAGTACGTCGACATCTCGCTCCAGCAGCTTTGCGACCTGCGCGCGGTGGCGGCCCTGCGGGATGTGCCCCGGGTTCACCCAGCGCGCTGCCGTCTTCGGATGGACCCCCACCCGTTCTGCGAGGCTCTCCGCCGTGTGCCCCGCCTCGGCCATCGCCGCGACGACCGCATGGTTCATGCCGTGTCCTCTCCGGAGCAAAACGACTGACTCATGAGCATTAGATAACGCTGTGTGTTTGTGCGGCAACTATCGGCACGCTGGTGGTCGGACGGTTGCGGCGCTGCCCGGCCGAGGGCCCGGAGGTGGGGCTCCCGGATGGACCCGGGCGACTGCGCGCCGCGTCAGCCGTCCCGGGGGCCGCCGCACGACCGGCGTACCGCCTGCCCGGCGGCGGCCCCCGCCCACACCAGCCGTGCGAGAGGGGTACCCGATGTGCTTCCGGTTCTGGGGTCGACGCCGACGGCCCGGGTCGCCGCCCCGCCACGCCGCCGGACCACGCAGGCCCGTCGGCCCGCCGTGGTCGCTGGCGCACACCGGCGGCGCGTCGTGGTCGGCGGCGCGCACCGGCGCGTACCCGGTGTGGTCGGTGGCACGCGCTGGCGCGTGCCCGGTGTGGTCGAGCGGACGCGCTGGCGCGTGCCCGGCGTGGTCGAGCGGGCGTGCCGGCGCGGACCCGGTCGTCCGGGTCGGCGTCGCCGCCGGCAGGCTGGCCCCGGGCCGGGCGGCCCGCGCGGACCGGGGGCGGGCCCGGTGATCGGCGAGACCGCGCACGTCGGGTACGCCCCGTCGTGGGCCTGCCCGACCGACGGCGAACCCTGGCCGTGCCGCACGTTCCGGGCGCTCGACCGCGCCGACCAGGTGGATCGGCTGCTCGCGTTCTTCGCCCACCACGCGCTGCGTGACCTGCGGGACGTCGCCGAACCGACCACCGTGGTACGCCGGTTCCTGTTCGCCACCGAGTTCAGCGGCGGCGCGGCGCAGGCGGTCGCCCTGCGGATGCTGCGCGGTCCCCGGGCGGTACCCGATCCGTCCCCCAACTATCCGCACCGCCCGATGCGACCGTTGTGGAGGTGCTCGGCCTGCCGCCAGGACTGGCCCTGTGCACCGGCTCGGCGGGGCCTGCTCGATGCGTACCGGTCCAACCGGGACGGGCTAATCCGCCACCTGGTCACGATGAAGATCGAGGCCGGCTTCGCGCTCGGCCGACTCGGCAGCCCGCCCACCCCGGCGGCCCTGGAGCGACGCTTCGTGACCTGGGCCCGCCAGCCCACCCCGCCCTCCACCGAACCCTGACCCCACCCGCGCCCGCCCCTGCGCCCGCCCGCGATCTTGCAGTTGGCGCCCCGACAAAAAGGGTGCATCGGAACTATCGAGGGCCCGAAGTGCAAGATCGCGGGGACGGGACGGGGCGGGGCGGCGTGGGGTGGGGCCGGGGGTGTTAAGAAGGGGCCCTTTCTCTACCGGAAGCGTTAACAGGGGGCCCTTCCTTACAGCTGGGTGGTGCCGTGGGTGGGGAGGGCGGTGAAGTGGGCCGGGGCGGTGAAGCCGCGGGCGGCGTACGCGGTGGCCACGGCGGCGGCCACGGAGTCGGCGGCAGCGGCGTCGACCAGGGCCAGGACGCAGCCGCCGAAGCCGCCGCCGGTCATCCGCGCACCCAGCGCCCCGGCGGCGAGCGCCGCCTCGACGGCGGTGTCGACCTCCGGCACGGTGATCTCGAAGTCGTCCCGCATCGAGGCGTGGGAGGCGGTCAGCAGCGGCCCGATCTCCCGGATGCGGTCGGCGCGCAGCAGGTCGACCGTGTCGAGGACGCGCTGGTTTTCGGTGACCACGTGCCGCAGCCGGCGGCGGGTCTCGTCGTCCGGCAGCCGGTCCAGCGCGTCGGCCAGGTCGGCGACGCCGACGTCCCGCAGCGCCGGTACGCCGAGCACCCGGGCCGCCCGCTCGCAGGCGGCCCGGCGGGCGGCGTACTCCCCGTCGGCGTGCCGGTGCGGGGCGCGGCTGTCCACGACCAGGACGGCCAGGCCGTCGGCGGCCAGGTCGAACGGGATGTGGTCGACCGCCTCGGTGCGGCAGTCCAGGAAGAGCGCGTGCCCGGCACGGCACCGGATCACGGCCGACTGGTCCATGATCCCGGTGGGGGCGCCGACGTACTCGTTCTCGGCCCGCTGGGCCAGCCGGGGCCGGGCGTCGGCGGGCAGGTCCAGCCCGCCCAGGTCGACCAGGGCGGCCAGCACCGCCGCCTCCAGCGCGGCCGAGGAGGAGAGCCCCGCGCCGAGCGGCACGTCGGAGGCGATCGCCAGGCGGGCCCCGGGCACCGGGTGACCGGCGGCGCGCAGCGCCCAGACCACCCCGGCGACGTACCCGGCCCAGCCGGGCACCCGGCCCGCGCCGGTGACCTGGTCGACGCCGAAGGTCACCGGCTCCCCGGCGAGTTCGGAGCGGACCGTCCAGGTGGTACCGGGCTGCGGGGCGGCGGCGACCACGGTCCGCAGCGGCAGCGCGAAGGGCAGCACGTACCCGTCGTTGTAGTCGGTGTGCTCGCCGATCAGGTTGACCCGGCCGGGCGCCGCCCAGCGCCCGGCGGGCGGCTCGCCGTACCCGGTGCGGAAGGCGGCGGTGGCCCGGTCGGCGACGTCGCCGCGCGCCCCGACCGGCGCGGCGGCGGGGTCGGGGGCGGCGGCGGTGCCGGGGCGGGGGTCGAGGGCGGTCACGGCTGGGTCAGCCGGTGGGTGCGGTAGAAGGCCCAGGCGTCGCCGACCATGTCGTGCAGGGTCGGCTTGCGCGGCTCCCAGCCCAGTTCGGCGCGGGCCAGCGCCGACGAGGCGACCAGTTCGGCGGGGTCGCCCTCCCGGCGCGGGGCCATCTCGACCGGCAGCGGCCGGCCGGTCACCTCGCGGACCACGTCGACCACCTGCCGGTTGCTGAACCCGTTGCCGTTGCCGAGGTTGTAGATCCGGTGCTGCCCGCCGGTCGCCGCGCCGAGCGCGAGCAGGTGGGCGCGGGCCAGGTCGGCGACGTGGATGTAGTCGCGGACGCAGGTGCCGTCGGCGGTGGGGTAGTCGTCGCCGAAGAGCTGGAGCTTCTCCCGCCGGCCGGCGGCCACCTCCAGGGCGATCGGGATCAGGTGCGACTCCGGGTCGTGCCGCTCGCCGAGGGCGACGTCGCCGTCGAGGTACGCGCCGGCCACGTTGAAGTACCGCAGCGAGACGGCGGCCAGCCCGTGCCCGATCGCCTCCGAGGTCAGCGCCATGTCGACGGCGAGCTTGGTGGCCCCGTACGTGTTGGTGGGGGCCTTCACCGCGGTCTCCGGGATCGGCAGCTCGGTCGGGTTGCCGTACACGGCGGCGGTGGAGGAGAAGATCAACCGGGGTACCCGGGCGGCCCGGACGGCGTCGATCAGGGCGAGCGAGCCGACGGTGTTGGTGTCCCAGTACAGCTCCGGCCGGACCATCGACTCGCCGGCCGCGATCAGCGCGGCGAAGTGCAGGACCCCGTCGAAGCCCGCCCCGGGGGTGAGCACCCGGGCGGCGTCGTGGACGGACGCCTCGACGTGGGTGGCGTCCGGCGCGAGGGCCACCCGGTGACCGGTACGCAGGTCGTCCAGGACGACCACCTCGTGCCCGGCGTCGAGCAGCATCCGGGTGACCACGCTACCGATGTAGCCGGCACCGCCGGTGACGAGCAGTTTCACGTCCGTGCCTCCTGCCTGGGCCGCCGGTGCGGCGCGTGTCCGGTGCTCACCCTACGGTCGCCCGCCGTGCCCCGGCCGTCTCCCCGCCGGGTGTGGCCAGCCGTCATCCCAGCACAGTCCGTCACGATTGAACAGAGACGAACATCAGCCGAATTCCGGTGTCCGGCGGCGGCGGT
This sequence comes from Micromonospora rosaria, assembly GCF_001567585.1. Lineage (GTDB taxonomy): Bacteria > Actinomycetota > Actinomycetes > Mycobacteriales > Micromonosporaceae > Micromonospora > Micromonospora rosaria. Next base: position 908 of record NZ_LRQV01000232.1, on the reverse strand, counting down.
GTCTACCATCTCTGTCATGCGGGAAGCGGGCGCTTCCGGGCTCCGGCGGGGACGGTCGGGGCTGCCGCGCCGCGTGCCGAGGCCACTGGCCAGGGCGGTCGCCCGGATCGTGGTCCGCGCGGCGGACGGCGCGACCCGCCGGGTCACCGACCTGCTCGGGGCCGGTCCGGCCGCCGGCCGGGAACGGTTCAGCGAGACGGAGCTGCGCGACCTGGTCGCCGCGAACACCGTGCTCGACCCCGAGGAACGCCGGATCATCGACGAGGTGCTGGTGGCCGGGGCACGGCTGGTCCGTGAGGTGATGATGCCCCGGACCGAGGTCGTCTTCCTCTCCGCCGGGCTGACCATCGCCGAGGCGGCCCGGCTGGCCCGGAGCGCGACGCACACCCGGTACCCGGTGGTCGACGGCACCCCCGACGACGTGGTCGGCTTCGTCCACCTGCGGGACGTCCTGCTCCGCCCCGAGACCGACCCGCGCCGCACCGTGGGGGAGCTGGCCCGGGAGGTCAAACGCCTGCCGGACAGCAAACGGGTGGTCGCCGCGCTGGCCGAGATGCGCCGGGAACGCCACCACCTCGCCGTGGTCGTCGACGAGTACGGCGGCACCGCCGGCATCGTCACCCTGGAGGACCTGATCGAGGAGTTGATCGGCGAGATCCACGACGAGTACGACGCCGCGCCCGACCCGGTGCACGCCGGGCTGCCCGCCGTGGTGGACGGCCGGCTCAACCTCGCCGACTTCGCCGAGCGGACCGGGGTCACCCTGCCCGGCGGTCCGTACGAGACGGCCGGCGGGTTCGTCATGGCCGCCCTGGGCCGGGTGCCGGTGGCCGGGGACGAGGTGCGGGTGGGGCCGCCGGTCGACGCCACCGACGCGGCGGAGCCGGCCGGCGGCTGGCTGCTGCGGG
>NZ_LRQV01000231.1 GCF_001567585.1 Micromonospora rosaria | reverse complement strand
TGGTCGCCACCGGCGGAGCGCCGGTCACCGCCGAACCGCTGGTCGCCACCGGAACGCGGGCCGGCGGCGTCGGGGCGGCGCGGCGCGTATCCCCGCTCGGGGCCGTTCGACGCCCCGGTCACGCGAGCTCCTCGCCGGCGGCGACCCGGGTGCCCCGGGCCCAGTCGGTGGCCGGCATCGCCTTCTTGCCCGCCGCTCGCACCTCGCCCAGCCGCACCGGGCCGGTGGCCGTGCCGGCCAGCACCCGGGACTTCTCCACCAGCAGCTCACCGGGTTTCAGCTCGGGCCCGTCCGGCACCACGGTCACCGGGCCGAGTTTCACCCGGTCGCCCCGGAAGGTGGTCCACGGGCCGGGGGCCGGGGTGCACGCCCGGATCCGCCGGTCCACCGCGAACGCCGGGTCGGACCAGCGCACCCGGGCGTCCTCCACGGTCAGCTTCGGCGCCAGCGACACCCCGTCGGCGGGCTGCGGCTCGGCCCGCGCGATGCCCGCCCCGATCGCGTCGAGGACGGCCACCAGCAGGCCGGCGCCGGAGTGCGCGAGCCGCTCCAGCAGGTCGCCGGAGGTGTCGGTGGGGCGGATCTCGTCGGTCACCGTGCCGAAGACCGGCCCGGTGTCCAGGCCCTCCTCCAACTGGAACACGCTGGCCCCGGTCAGCTCGTCGCCGTGCAGCACCGCGTGCTGCACCGGCGCGGCGCCCCGCCAGGCGGGCAGCAGCGAGAAGTGCAGGTTGATCCAGCCGTGCCGGGGGATCTCCAGCGCGACCGGGGGCACCAGCGCGCCGTAGGCGACCACCGGCACGCAGTCCGGGGCCAGCTCACGCAGCCGGTCCAGGAACTCCGGCTCCCGGGGTCGGGCCGGGGTCAGCACCTCCACCCCGTGCGCGTCGGCCCACGCCCCCACCGGGGAGCGGACCAGACCCCGCCCGCGACCGGCGGGCGCGTCGGGACGGGTGACCACGGCGAGCAGCTCGTGCCCGGAGGCCGCCAGGGCGTCCAGGGCGGGTACGGCGACGGCCGGCGTACCGGCGAAGATCAGACGCATCGGCCGGGTCACCGCCCCAGGCCGAAGGGGCTGGTGTGCGGGTTGACCTTCACCGTCGGCGGGGCACCGGGGTCGTACCACTCGGCCGCCCGGATCGCCTTCATCGCCGCCTTGCGGCCGGCCTGGTCGAGCCGGTCGAGGAAGAGGACCCCGTCGAGGTGGTCGGTCTCGTGCTGGACGCAGCGGGCCATCAGGCCGGTGCCGACGATCTGCATCGGGTCGCCGTAGCCGTTGAAGCCCTTGGCGATCACGTTCTGCCGCCGCCTGGTGTCGAAGTAGAGCCCGGGGATGGACAGGCAGCCCTCCGGGCCGTCCTGCTCCTCCTCGTCGGGAAACTCCAGCACCGGGTTGACCAGGTGCCCGACCACGTCGTCGACGTCGAAGGCGAACACCCGCAGCCCCACGCCGAGCTGGGGCGCGGCCAGACCGGCGCCGTTCTGCTCGCGCATCGTGTCGGTGAGATCGGTGATGAGCTTGCGCAGCTCGACGTCGAAGTCGACCACCGGATCGGCCGGCGTGCGCAGCACCGGATCGCCGAAGAGACGGATGGGCTGGACGGTCACGCGGGATGGCTCCTTCGACGGCGGGACGGGCAGTGCCGTACCAGTCTACGGAGTGACCGGGGCGGTTCCCGGCGGCCTACCACGGTCGGTGACCGCCGCAGGCGGTGGCCCCGGTCACGGTCACGCCGGCTACCGGCCGTCGGAGCCGCCGACGGTGGCCGGCAGGGTGTCGGAGCCACCGACGGTGGCCGGCAGGGTGTCGTAGCCGCGCAGGGTCAGCCGGGGCCGACGCCGGGGGCGGGCGGCCAGCTCCAGGCCGGGCAGCCGGCGCACCAGCAGCGGGAAGGCGACCTGCGCCTCCAGCCGGGCCAGGCCGGCGCCGAGACAGAAGTGCGCCCCCGCGCCGAAGGAGAGCGGCTGCGGGTGTGCCCGCCAGGCGTCGAAGCGGTCCGGCTCGGGGTACCGGCGCGGGTCCCGGTTCGCGGCGCCGAGCAGGACGAGCACCCAACTGCCGGCGGGCAGGTCCAGCCCACCGGAGCGGACCGCGGTGGTGGTGATGCGGGTGGTGAGCTGCACCGGCGAGTCGTACCGGAGCAGCTCCTCGACGTACTGCGGGGCGAGGTCGGGCCGGGTGCGCAGCGCCTCGGCCTCCCGGGGGTGGTCGAGGAGCACGACCAGGCCGTTGCCGAGCAGGTTGGTGGTCGTCTCGAAGCCGGCCACCAGCAGCACCACCAGGTTGGCCAGCAGTTCGTCGCCGGTGAGCCGGTCGCCGTCGGCGTCGTGCACCCTGACCAGCGCGCTGGTCAGGTCGTCGGCGGGGGCCCGGCGGCGGGCCTCGATCAGCTCGGTGAGGTAGGCGCGCAGCTCGGTGGCGCCCCGGTCGGCGACGGCCAGCTCCGCCGCGGTGATCTCGGGCTCCAACACCACGGTCAGGTCGGCCGACCAGCGCCGGAACAGCGGCCAGTCCGCCGCCGGGACGCCGAGCAGCGTGCAGATCACCCCGACCGGCAACGGGTACGCGAACTCGGCCATCACGTCCACCACGGCGCCGTCGCGGCCCTTCGCGGCCATCGCGTCGATCAGCTCGCCGGCCTGGGCGGTGATCACGGCACGCAGCTCGGCGATCCGGCGGGGGGTGAACGCGCCGGCCGCGAGCCGGCGCATCCGGCTGTGGTCGGGCGGGTTGGTGCGCAGCATCGACCGGGAGATCGACTCCATCGCCGGGCTGCCCCGCCAGCCGGGCAGCACCTGGTCGCGCAGCACGTCGTCGAGCACGCCGAACCGGTTGTCACGCAGGATCGCGTCCGCCTCGGCGTAGCCGTTGACCAGGGAGAACTCCGGCCCCTGGAGCACCGGCCCGTGGGCGCGCAGCCGCGCGTAGGTCGGATACGGGTCCACCCGGCCCGGCGGGGAGAGCAGCGCCGTCATCGCCTCGGCAGCATCCACCTGAGCCTCCCCGTCGACGCCTGGAAGGCACCATCATGCCGAACCGGGCACCGGCCCGCAGCCCCGGCCGGACGACCCCGACAGCCGGCACCCCGGCCCACTCCGGCTCCGGGCACCACCCGGTCGAGCCGGTCAGGCCGAGCCGGTCAGGCGCCGGGCGCCGGCTCCCCGGCCAGCACCGCGTCCCCGCCGAGCAGGGCGTGCTCCGGCAGCGGCAGCCGGATGCCGTGGGCCGCCTCCCAGTCGTACACGGTCGAGGGGCGGACCTGGGCGGCGAAGTACTCCACCGCGCTCACCCCGCCGACGACCGGCTCCTCCACCTCGGCCACCAGCCGGCCCGGGACGAGGCGGAAGCCGCTCTGCAGGGCGGCGCTGAGCCGGCGGTGCCCGTCCACGACGTAGAAGTACTCGCCGGTGTAGCCGATCTTCAGCGGCTCCAGCGCCTGGTTGCCCGCGGCGGCCACCTCGCCCACGAAGTCCGAGTCCCACAGGTCCCGCAGGGCGGACACGTCCTCGGTGGGGTACACGCGGGCCGGGTCGAGCAGCAGCAGCGGCGGGTCCTGGGTGACGATGTCGGCGCCGAGGGTACCGGTGAAGACGGCGATCACCTGCTCGATCACCTCGTCGGCCCGGGCCCGCGTGGTGTCGCAGATCAGGTCGTAGTTGCGCAGCCGGGCCTTGTCCACGCCGTACCGGACGATGAAGCGGTTCCGCTCGCTCTCGCTGCGCTCGCGCAGCCGGAGCTTCGCCTCCTCCTGGGAGGTGTAGCTCTCGGCCGGGCCGGAGGGGCGGGCCAGCACCCGCCGGGCCGCCTCGCCCGGCTCGGTGATCATGTGCACCTTGAGCGCGTCGGTGAAGAAGTGCCAGGCCAGCCGGGAGTCCATGACCAGGCGCTCCCCGGAGGCGGCGATGTCCCGCTGCAACTGGTCGACGTACCCGTCGACGGCCTGGTCCAGCTCGGCGTGCAGGTTGAGCTGGAGCGCGGTCATCTGCCGCTCCTGCGCCATCTGCCGGTACAGGTCGCCGACGCTGACCCGGCGCAGCCCCAGCCGCTCGGCGATCTCGACGGAGACGGTGCTCTTGCCGCTGCCGAGGTCACCGTTGAAGACGATCGATTGACGTACGGTCACGACTGGTCCACCCCTGATCACCGTCTGGTTGACATCATCGACTCGGCGTCGCCGGGACGCCGGGACCGACCCGACCTCGTCGTGACGCCGCCACCGACCCGTCACTCACGGTGACGCCGGCCCCACCACCGTCGCCACGTCCGCGCGCCCGGGCATGACGGGCGATGCTATCACTTCGGGACCAACAGCCCGGCACGACGCCACTCAGAACAGGCTCAGCGGATCCACCTGGAGACGGACCGGATCGACGGCCTTACGCGCCGTACGCGCGGCGGCGGCGGCGTGCAACGCCCCGGCGAGCGCGGCGGCCCGCGCCCGGGGCACCCGGACCAGCATCCGCTCCCGGTCGTCGTCGGCCGGGACCGGGCCGAGCACCTCGGCCCCCTCGGGCAGGCGGGCCTCGGACAGCAGGTCGGCCACCGCGTCGGCGGTGCCGGTCACGCTGGCCATCCGGACCGCCGGGGGGAAGCCCAACTCCCGGCGTTCGGCCAGTTCCCGGGCGGCGAACCAGGCGGCGTCCCAACGTAGCAGCGCCTGCACCGGGGCGAGCGCGCCGTCGGCGACCACCACCACCCGGCCGCCCCCGGCGGCCGGCCGGGCCAGCGCGGCGGCGGTCATCCAGCGGCGCAGCGCCTCCTCCCCGGCGCGCAGGTCGGCCCGGGTGAGCAGCGCCCACGAGTCGAGCAGCAGCACCGCGCCGTACCCACCGGCGGCCACCGGCTCGGCGCCCGGCGTGGCGATCACCAGCCCGGCCCCGCCGGGCACGGCGGTCAGCACCTCGTCCCGGCCCGAGGTCCGCACCGGCACCCCCGGGAAGGCCCGGCCCAACTCCTCGGCGGTGCGCCGGGCACCGACGACCGCGGCCCGCAGCCGCCGCCCGCCGCACTCCGGGCAGGCGTACGCGGCGGCGACCCGACCGCACCAGCGGCAGGCCGGCGTGCCGGTGGCCGACGGCAGCGCCAGCGGCCCGGCGCAGTGCGGGCAGCGGGCCGGGCTCCGGCACTCGGCACAGGCCACGGCGGGCAGGTATCCCCGGCGGGGCACCTGCACCAGCACCGGCAGGTCGGCGCGGACCGCCTCCCGGGCCGCGGTCCAGGCCAGGCTGGGCAGCCGGGCGGTCGCCGCGCCCGGGTCGCGGGCCAGTTGCGGATCGTCGCCGGTCGGCGTCACCGCCGGGGTACGCCGGCGCAGGACGGCCCGGTCGGCGGCCACCTCGCGGGCCCACCCGGTCTCGATCAGCAGTTGCGCCTCGGCGGTCCGGGAGAAGCCGCCCACCAGCGCGGCGGCGTCGGTGAGCTGGGACCGGGTCAGCAGCACCTCCCGGGCGTGCGGGTACGGGTCCCGGGGCTCGGCGTGCACGTCGTCCCCGTCGTCCCAGATCGCCACCAGCCCGAGCCGGTCGACCGGGGCGAACATCGCCGCCCGGGTGCCGATCACCACCGGCACCTCGCCCCGCCGGGCGGCGAGGAAGGCCCGGTACCGCCGGGCCGGGCCGAGCGCGGCCGACAGCCGCACGTGCCGCCCCTCGCCCAGCGTCGCCGTCAGCGCGGCGTCCAGCCGGTCCAGGTCACGACCGTCGGCGACCACCATCACCACGCCCCGACCACCGGCGACGGTCGCGGCGGCGGCCTCGGCGTAGCGGGCCGCCCAGTCCTCCCCCGGCAGCGCGGACCAG
>NZ_LRQV01000230.1 GCF_001567585.1 Micromonospora rosaria | reverse complement strand
CACGGTGCTGCTCCTGGAGCACCCGAGCGTGTACACCGCCGGCAAGCGCACCGAGCCGTGGGACCGGCCGATGGACGGCACCCCGGTCGTCGACGTGGACCGGGGCGGCAAGATCACCTGGCACGGGCCGGGGCAGCTCGTCGGGTACCCGATCCTGCGCCTGCCCGACCCGGTGGACGTGGTCGCCTACGTCCGGCGCACCGAGCAGTTGCTGATCGACGTCTGCGCCGAGTTCGGGCTGGTCACCGACCGGATCGAGGGGCGCAGCGGGGTGTGGGTGCCGCAGGACGAGCGGGGCCCGGCCCGCAAGGTCGCCGCCATCGGCATCCGGGTGGCGCGCGGGGTGACCCTGCACGGCTTCTCGATCAACTGCGACTGCGACCTGACGTTCTTCGACCGGATCGTGCCCTGCGGCATCCGGGACGCCGGCGTCACCTCGATCAGCGCCGAACTGGGCCGCCCGGTCACCGTGGCCGACGTCCTGCCGGTGGTCGAGCGCCACCTGCCCACCCTGCTCGCCTGATGCACCTGGACCTCGTCACGCTGGTCGTCGCCGAGTACGACCCGGCGATCGCCTTCTTCACCGAGGTGCTCGGCTTCGAACTGGCCGAGGACTCCCCCTCGCTGACCAACGACGGCCGCCCGAAGCGCTGGGTGGTGGTCCGCCCGCCCGGCGGCGGGACGGGGCTGCTGCTGGCCCGCGCCGACGGGGAACAGCAGGCCAGCGCCGTCGGCAACCAGGTCGCCGGCCGGGTCGGCTTCTTCCTGCGGGTCGACGACTTCGAGGCCACGTACCGCCGGATGGTCGAGGCGGGTGTGGAGTTCGTGTCCCCGCCCCGCACCGAGCCGTACGGCCGGGTGGCGGTCTTCCGGGACCTCGCCGGCAACCCCTGGGACCTCCTCGGCCCCGCCTGACCCACCCCGCGATGTAAGGAAGGGCCCCTTCTTAACACCTGCGGTGTGAGAGGGGTTCCCTTCTCTACCGTATGCGTTAACAGGGGGCCCCTCCTTACACCTCGACCGGTGGGGGCGGTGTCCGGTGTCACAACATCTGCGAGGTGACGGGCGTCGCCCGACGTTCATCGACCGCCGCCGACCGGCGTAGGCTCGGTTTCGTGACGATCGAGCACTCCACGCCGACGACCCAGCCGGCCAGCCGCACCGCCACGGCGGCGCCCGAGGGGCGGCGACTGCTGCGCATCGAGGCCCGCAACGCCGAGACGCCGATCGAACGCAAGCCGCCGTGGATCAAAGTCAAGGCCAAGATGGGGCCGGAGTACACCGAGCTGCGCGGGCTGGTCTCGCGCGAGGGGCTGCACACGGTCTGCCAGGAGGCCGGCTGTCCCAACATCTACGAGTGCTGGGAGGACCGGGAGGCCACCTTCCTCATCGGTGGCGACCAGTGCACCCGGCGCTGTGACTTCTGCCAGATCGACACCGGCAAGCCGGCCGAGTTCGACGCCGACGAGCCGCGCCGGGTCGCCGAGTCGGTGGCCGCGATGGGGCTGCGGTACGCCACCATCACCGGCGTCGCCCGCGACGACCTGCCCGACGGCGGGGCCTGGCTGTACGCCGAGACGGTCCGGCAGATCCACGCCCTCCAGTCCGGCTGCGGGGTGGAGCTGCTGATCCCCGACTTCAACGCGGTCCCCGAGCAGCTCGCCGAGGTCTTCGGGGCCCGCCCCGAGGTGCTGGCACACAACGTGGAGACGGTGCCCCGGATCTTCAAGCGGATCCGTCCGGCGTTCCGCTACGAGCGCTCCCTCGACGTGATCCGGCAGGCCCGCGCCGCCGGTCTGGTCACCAAGAGCAACCTGATCCTGGGCATGGGCGAGGAGCGGGCCGAGGTCTCCCAGGCGCTGCGCGACCTGCACGACGCCGGCTGCGAGCTGATCACCATCACCCAGTACCTGCGCCCCACCCCCCGGCACCACCCGGTGGAGCGCTGGGTGAAGCCGGAGGAGTTCGTCGAGCTGCGCGAGGAGGCCGAGGAGATCGGCTTCGCCGGGGTGATGAGCGGCCCGCTGGTGCGCTCGTCGTACCGGGCCGGCCGGCTGTACCGGCAGGCGCTGGAGGCCCGCGAGGGCACCCCGGTCACCGCCGGCTGACCGACCCCGCCCCGGCCACCGACCGCCGGGCGTACGTGAGGCAGAGCAGCCGGGCGCGCGAGGCGGGCGCCGGGCACGGGAGACGGGACGCCGACCCGCCGGGCTGAGCTGAGCCGGCGGGGAATCGGCCACCCCGGGCACGTCCCTTTTGCCATGATCGGCGACATGACCACGGGGGTACGTCAGACACCGACCGCGTCCACCGGGCGACTACCGACCCCGGGCGGACGCCTGCCGACGGTCCTGACCCTGGTCGCGGCGCTGGGCGGGGTCGGGTACCGGATCGGGCTGGTGCTCGCCGACACGCCCCCGACGAACAGCGACGAGGCGACCATGGGTCTCGCCGCGCTGCACATCGCGCAGGGGCGGGAGTTTCCGGCCTTCTTCTACGGCCAGGCGTACATGGGCACGCTGGAGGCGTGGCTGGCCGCGCCGGTCCTCGCGCTCACCGGGCCCTCGGTGCCCGGCCTGCGGCTGCCCACCCTGGCGATGTACGCGCTGCTGGTCGCGCTGGCCTGGCGGCTCACCCGGCGGCTGACCGGGGACCGCTGGTTCACCCTGTTGGTGGTGGCCCTGTTGGCGCTCGGCTCGGACCGGATCGTCAAGAACCAGGTGATCGCCGGGGGCGGGTACCCGGAGATGGGCCCGGCGGCCCTGGCCCTGGCCCTGCTGGCGCTCGGTCTCGCCGCCCCGGCCGGCGGACGGCGACTGCCCCGCTGGGCGGCCTGGGGTCTCGTCTCCGGGCTGATGATCTGGGTGGACCCGTTGCTGCTGCCGTACATCGCGGCGACCGGGGCGGTGCTGCTCCGGTTCCGCTGGCGGGAGCTGCGCGGCCGGGCCGGTGTGGTGGTCGCGGTCGCCACGCTGGTCGGCACCGGGCCGCTGCTGCTCGACGCCGTGCTGACCGGCCGGAACCCGGTGGCGGCCGTGCTCACCGCCAGCGGCGCCGACCAGCCCGCCGGGTGGGCCGACCGGCTGCACGGCGGGCTGCTGCTCGGCCCGGCGCTGGGCATGGGCTTCTGCTCCCCGGGGCGCTGCGCACCCTGGCAGGTGTGGTGGTCCGTCGCCTTCCCGGTGCTGCTCGCCGTGGCCGGGTACACCGCGTGGCGCACCGTCCGCGCCACCACCGCCCACCGGTACGCCGACGGCGCGGCGGGCCGGGCGGGGGCGGCGGTGCGGCTGGCGCTGCTGGCCGGCGCGGCGGGGACGCTGGCCGCGTACACGCTCAGCAGCGCGGCCGGGCGGACGCCGGTGGAGAGTTCCCGGTACCTGTCCTGCCTGCTGGTGGCGGTGCCGGCGCTGCTCTGGCCGCTGTGGACGGCGGCCCGCGCCGGCACCGCTGCCGCCCGACGGGTCCGACCCCCCGGCGCGGAGCGACCCGCCGCCCCGGAGCAGCCCGCCGGCCGGGACCGACCCGCCGGTGGGGAGCAGTCCGCCGGCCCGGGGCGGCTGGTCGGGCCACGGCGGCTGGTCGGGGCGGTGGCGGTCGCGGTGCTGGCCGCGACCGGGGGTACGGCGGTGGTCGCCACGGTCGGCGCGGTCCGGACCGTGCCGGCGGCCCGCGCCGACGCCGCCCGGCACGACGCGCTGGTCGCCACGCTGCGGCGGCTCGGCGTACGGCACGTGTGGGCGCCGTACTGGACGTGCAACCGGTTGACGTTCGCCACCGGCGAGGAGGTGGTCTGCGCGGTGATCGACGACGACCTCACCCCGGGCTTCGACCGGTATCCGCCGTACCGGCGGGCGGTGGCGGCGTCGACGAGGACCGCGTACGTGGTGCCGACCAGGTCACCGACGGTGCCCGTGCTCGATCGTCGACTGGCCGAACGGCCGGATCTTGTTCGCCTGATGGTTGTCGATGGGTACCGCATCTACCTGAATTCCGCCTGACCCGTCCCATTCCTCGATCAGGTAGTTGCCGCCATGTTTCGAAGGTGATGAATTTAGTCATGCCCTCGCAACACACCGTCATCATCGGAGCCGGCCCCGCCGGGCTCACCGCCGCCTACGAACTGACCCGGCGCGACGTCGCCGTCGACGTCGTCGAAGCCGACGACGTGGTAGGTGGGATCAGTCGTACCGTCGAGCGCGACGGCTGGCGCTTCGACATCGGCGGCCACCGGTTCTTCACGAAGGTGCCCCAGGTGGAGGCGTTCTGGCACGAGATCCTGCCGGACGAGGACTTCCTGCTGCGGCCCCGGATGAGCCGGATCCACTACCGGGGCCGGCTGTTCGACTACCCGCTGCGGGCCGGCAACGCGCTGGGCAACCTCGGCGTGGTCGAGGCGGTCCGCTGCGTCGGCTCGTACCTCTGGTCCCGGGTCCGTCCCCCCGCCGACCAGAGCCACTTCGAGGGCTGGGTGTCGGCCCGCTTCGGCACCCGGCTGTACCGGATGTTCTTCAAGACGTACACCGAGAAGGTCTGGGGGATCCCGGCCACCGAGTTGCAGGCCGACTGGGCGGCGCAGCGGATCAAGAACCTGTCACTGGCCGGCGCGGTGCGCAACGCCCTGTTCCCCAGCCGGGACAAGACCGCGATCACCAGCCTGATCGAGGAGTTCCAGTACCCGAAGTACGGCCCCGGCATGATGTGGGAACGCTGCGCCGAGCGGGTGGTCAAGGCCGGCGGGACGATCACCCTGAACACCTCGGCGCGGGCCGTGCACCGGGTCGACGGGCGGGCGGTGGCGGTGACCGTGGCGGGCCCGGAGGGCGAGCGCCGGGTCCCGACCGACCACGTGATCTCCAGCATGCCGATCTCCGACCTGGTCCGGGCGATGGACCCGCCGGCCCCGGCGGAGGTCCGGGCCGCCGCCGACGCGCTGCGGCACCGCGACTTCCTCACCGTCGCCCTGGTGGTGCCGGCCGACGCCGGGTTCCCGGACAACTGGATCTACGTGCACACCCCCGGGGTACGGGTCGGCCGGATCCAGAACTTCGGCTCCTGGTCGCCGTTCCTGGTGCGGGACGGGTACACCTGCCTCGGCCTGGAGTACTTCGTCAACGTCGGCGACGACCTGTGGACGGCCGACGACGACGACCTGGTCGCCCTCGGCACCGCCGAACTGGCCCGGCTCGGCCTGGTCGACCCGGACGCGGTCTCCGACGGGTACGTGGTCCGGATGCCGAAGGCGTACCCGGTCTACGACGAGGGGTACGAGCAGGCGGTCGACACGATCCGCCGGTGGCTCGCCGAGGCGGTGCCGAACGTGCACCCGGTCGGCCGCAACGGCATGCACCGGTACAACAACCAGGACCACTCGATGCTCACCGCGATGCTCACCGCGGCGAACATCGTCGACGGCACCGCGCACGACGTGTGGACGGTCAACGTCGAGGAGTCGTACCACGAGGAGGAGACCGGCGACGGACGCCCGGCGGCCGGCGACGGACGGCACGGCACCGGCCGGGCCGCCCCGGTCATGCCCCGCCGCGCCGTCGCCTGAAAGGAAGGGCCCCTTCTTAACGCTTCCGGTAGTAAAGGGGCCCCCTCCTAACCGGTGGGGCCGGGCAGCACCACCCGGTGGGGCGGGGCGGGGCTAACCGGTGGGGTCGGGTGGCGCGTCGGCCAGCAGGCCGAGGCGGTGGGCGAGGGCGGCGGCCTCGACCCGGTTGCCGACGGCGAGCTTGGCGATGATCCGCGAGACGTGCACGCTGGCGGTCTTCGGCGAGATGAACAGCTTCTCGGCGATCCGGCCGTTGCTGTCCCCCTCGGCGACCAGCCGCAGCACCTCCCGCTCCCGTACCG
>NZ_LRQV01000229.1 GCF_001567585.1 Micromonospora rosaria | reverse complement strand
GCTCCGACCTGCGGGTCCGGTGCCGGCTCCGACCTGCGGGTCCGGTGCCGGCTCCGACACGCGGGTCCGGTGCCGGGTTTCCGGTCGCTGGCGGCGGGCAGGATGAGGCACATGATCGGACAGCTGCGCTCAGTCGTGATCGATTGCCCCGACCCCCGGGCCCTGGCGGCCTTCTACGCCGAACTGCTCGGTCTGCCGCTGGCCGAGCGGGACTCCGAGGACGACGAGTGGGTGGTGCTCGGCGGGCCGCGCGGGTACCAGCCCCGGGTGGCCTTCCAGAAGGCCCCGGACCTGCGACCGCCGAACTGGCCCGACCCGGACCGTCCCCAGCAGTTCCACCTCGACGTCACGGTCGACGACATCGAGGCCGCGGAGCGGGCGGCGCTGGCGCTGGGCGCCCGGCGGCTGCCGGGGGAGGGGGAGGGTTTCCGGGTCTACGCCGACCCGGCCGGCCACCCGTTCTGCCTCTGCTGGGACTGACCGTCGCCGGGGCGGCAGCCGGGCCCGTGGGCCGCGCTCCGGCCGCCCCGGTCACCGCCGGCTCCGGGCCGTACGGGTCGGTGACCGGCCGGGTACGCCGGGGTCGGGGGTTCCCGTGGGTTGCGGGGACTGGGCATGATGGCCGCCGTGATCGATTCCCCGCTCCGGCGTGCCTCCGGCTCGCTGTTCGGTCTCGCCTACGGTGACGCCCTGGGCCGACCAACCGAGTTCCTGACCGTCGCCGAGATCCACCGCCGGTACGGCCCGACCGGCCCGCGTGAGTTGGTCGGCGACCCGGTGCTGGTCACCGACGACACCCAGATGGCGCTGGCGGTGGCGTGGGCGCTGCGGGAGGCGCCGACGCTGACCCCGGAGGCCGTCGAGCCGCTGCTGCGCCGGCGTTTCCTGGACTGGGCGGTCAGCCCGGAGAACAACCGCGCCCCGGGCATGACCTGTCTGCGCGCCTGCGCCGAACTCTCCCGGGGGGTGCGCTGGCAGGAGGCCACCCAGGCAGACTCGAAGGGGTGCGGGGCGAACATGCGGGTCACCCCGGTCGGCCTGCTCGACGTCGACGTGGACACCCTCGCCGGGCTGGCCCAGTTGCAGGCCGGCCTGACCCACGGCCACCCGACCGGCCTGGCCGCCAGCGACCTGACCGCGTACGCCGTCCGGCTGCTCCGCGACGGGGTCGCCCCGGCGGACCTGCCGGCCCTGCTGATCGACCGGACCCACGAGCAGGAGCGGACGTACCACGGGGACTGGCTCGGCGACCTGTGGCGACGCTCCGGGGCGGACTCGCCGCAGAAGTTCGTCGCCCGGGGCTGGGACGAGTGCCGGCGCGTCCTGCACCGGCTGGTCACCGCCCTGTCCCAGCCCGACGACGGCGGTGACCCGTGCCGGCACACCGGCGAGGGCTGGGTGGCCGAGGAGGCCCTGGCCACGTCGCTGTACTGCGCGCTCCGGCACGCCGACGACCCGGTCGCCGCGCTGGCCCGGGGCGCCACCACGGCCGGCGACTCCGACTCGATCGCCGCGCTGGCCGGGGCCTTCGTCGGTGCCGCCACCGGCATGGCCGCCTGGCCCGCCGCCTGGGCCACCCGCATCGAGTACGCCGACCAGCTCACCGCCCTCGCCACCCCCTGGGACTAACCCACCCCGCAGAGCGTGTGGCGATCTTGCACTTGGAGTCCCAGGTCTGGGGCCTTTGCCCTTGATGCCTGGGCGGCAACTGCAAGATCGCGGGGGCGGGTGTGGGCGGGGGGCGGGGGCGGGTCAGGGGGTGGGGTGGGGGCGGAGGTGGGGGAGGGTGCGGATCTTGCGCCAGAGGGGTGGGTCGCAGGTGCCGGCGCGGTTGTCGAAGGCGTCGAGGGTGACCCGGATGGACTCACCGAGGTCGAGGTAGCTGTCGTGCTCGGCGTCGGGGTCCCAGTCCCGGGTCGGGATCGGGACGTGGTCGTCCCGGTCGCTCCGGTCCCGACTTGTGATCTTGAGTACGTCGGCGTGCCGGCGGTCCACCCCGAGGACCAGGCAGGGCCGTACCTTCGAGCCGGTCCCGTCGGCGAACGGCACGTCGGCCCACCAGATCTCCCCGGCCCGGGGCGTACCCGTCGGGTGCCGGTCGGCGTCGCGGGGGCGTGGTGGGGCGGCCGGGCCGCCCGACCGTCGGCCGCCCGCCGGGCGCGAGCGGGTCGACGCGCCGCTCCGGCCCGCCGGGGAACCGGCGGCCCGGGAGCCGGGACGGGACCGGGGGGTACGGGAGCCGGTGGGGCGGGTACGGGCGGGCCGGGGCTGCCGGGCCGGGCGGTGCCGCCAGGTGTCCCAGGCCCAGCCGGCCGCGACGGCGAGCAGGATCAGCGCCGCCCACGGTGACCACTCGGGCATCCGTACCTCCGTCTCTCGCCGGGAGCCCCGGTCGGGCCGTGCCGGGTGCGGCACCGGTGTCCGGGCAGGTGGGCGGACTATTGTCCCACCCTCCCGATACGGTGCGGGGGTAGCGGAGTCACGGGAGGTCCAGCGGTGTCCGGAGGCGGCCAGGTGTCGGAAGGCGGCGTGGTGTCGGAGGACGGCGTGGTGTCGGAAGGCGGCAGCGTGTCGGAAGAAGCCATCCCTCAACAGGTGAGCGCGGCGCAGGAGGCGGCGGCCGGTGCCGAGCCCACGCCCGAGGCGCGGGAGCGCCACGCCACGCTGAGCCAGGAGCTGACCGAGCACCAGTACCGCTACTACGTGCTGGACGCGCCGACCGTCTCCGACGCGGATTTCGACCGGCAGCTGCGCGAGCTGGAGGCGCTGGAGGAGGAGTACCCGGCGCTGCGGACCCCGGACTCGCCGACCCAGCGTGTCGGCGGCACCTTCTCCACCGACTTCACCCCGGTCGACCACGCCGAGCGGATGATGTCGCTGGACAACGCCTTCGCCGACGAGGAGCTGACGGCCTGGGCCGAGCGGGTCGAGCGGGACGCCGGTGGCCCGGTGCCGTACCTGTGCGAGCTGAAGGTCGACGGTCTGGCGATCAACCTGACCTACGAGAAGGGCCGGCTGGTCCGCGCCGCGACCCGGGGTGACGGGCGTACCGGCGAGGACGTCACGGCCAACGTCCGCAGCATCCGGGAGGTGCCGGCCCGGCTGACCCCGTCCGAGGCGTTCCCCGAGGTGCCCGAGTTCATCGAGGTGCGGGGCGAGATCTACTTCCCGGTCGCCGGCTTCGCCGACCTCAACGCCTCGCTGGTGGAGCAGGGCAAGCCGCCGTTCGCCAACCCGCGCAACGCCGCCGCCGGCAGCCTGCGCCAGAAGGATCCCCGGATCACCGCGTCCCGGCCGCTGCGGCTGGTCGTGCACGGCATCGGCGCCCGGACCGGCTTCCGCCCGGCCACCCAGTCCGAGTCGTACGCGGCGCTGGCGGCGTGGGGGCTGCCGACCAGCGACCGCTGGCGGGTGGTCCCCGACCTGGCCGGGGTGGCCGAGTTCATCGCGTACTACGCCGAGCACCGGCACGACGTCGAGCACGAGATCGACGGCGTGGTGGTCAAGGTGGACCCGGTCGCCATCCAGGGCCGGCTCGGCTCGACCAGCCGGGCGCCCCGGTGGGCGATCGCCTTCAAGTACCCGCCGGAGGAGGTCAACACCAAGCTGCTCGACATCGACGTCAACGTCGGCCGGACCGGTCGGGTCACCCCGTTCGCCGTGCTGGAGCCGGTCCGGGTGGCCGGCTCGACCGTGGCGCTGGCGACCCTGCACAACGCGCGGGAGGTCGAGCGCAAGGGCGTGCTGATCGGGGACACCGTCGTGCTGCGCAAGGCCGGGGACGTGATCCCCGAGGTGCTCGGCCCGGTGGTCGAGCTGCGCCCCGCCGACGCCCGCTCGTTCGTCATGCCGACCACCTGCCCGGCCTGCGGCACCCCGCTGGCCCCCGCGAAGGAGGCCGACGTCGACATCCGCTGCCCGAACAGCCGGTCCTGCCCGGCCCAGCTCCGGGAGCGGATCTTCCACCTCGCCGGCCGGGGCGGCTTCGACATCGAGGTGCTCGGGTACAAGGGCGCGGCGGCGCTGCTCGACGCGCAGATCGTCACCGACGAGGGGGACCTGTTCCAGCTCGACGCCGAGCAGCTCGCCCGCGCCGAGTTCTTCGTCAACAAGGACGGCACCCTGGGTACCAACGCGGTCAAGCTGCTGGACAACCTGGCCGAGGCGCGTCAGCGTCCGCTGTGGCGGGTGCTGGTGGCGCTCTCCATCCGGCACGTCGGCCCGACCGCCGCGCAGGCCCTGGCCCGGCACTTCCGCTCGATCGAGGCGATCGCGGCGGCGAGCGAGGAGGAGCTCTCCTCCGTCGACGGGGTCGGGCCGACGATCGCGGTCAGCATCCGCGAGTGGTTCGCCGTGGACTGGCACCGCGAGGTGGTCCGCAAGTGGGCCGAGGCCGGGGTACGGATGGCCGAGGAGGCGGTCGACGAGGGGCCGCGCCCGCTGGAGGGGCTGACCGTGGTGGTCACCGGTACCCTGGCCACGTTCTCCCGGGACCAGGCGGCCGAGGCGGTGCAGAGCCGGGGCGGCAAGGTGAGCGGCTCGGTGTCGAAGAAGACCGGCTTCGTGGTGGTGGGTGACAACCCGGGCAGCAAGGCGGAGAAGGCCGCCACGCTGAAGGTGCCGATCCTCGACGAGGAGGGCTTCCGGGTGCTGCTCGACCGCGGCCCGGACGCGGCCCGTGAGGTGGCCCGGACCGAGGGATGATCACCGCCAATGTGAATCTTGGCCCGCTAACGGCCTATCCACCACGGTAGGGGCAGGGCGAAGAATACCAACTTAATTACGACTACAACCGATTCGTGGCTGTCCTACCGGCAAATACGGCACTGAGGGCGTTTCATTGGAGCGGCGGGCGTGCAGGATCCCGTCATCCACACACGCCCGGGAGGTGCGATGGAGGCCGTCGACCCGCGAAACTCCGTGCCTCCCGGCCGGGGTACGCCGTTCTTCGGCTTCGTGGCCGCCACGATCGGCGCGGCCCTGCTGGTCGGGGCCGGTGCGCTGGTCGCCCTGCCGGACCTGCTGTCCGGGTTGCCGGCGGCGTTCTGGGTGATGGCCGGTCTGGCGGTGCTCTGCGACGTGCGCCCGTTCGAGTCGCCGGGCCGCCGGCCGGCCTCGCCGGTCTTCCCGTCCACCTGCTTCACCTTCGCGATCCTCCTCGGCTGGGGGCTGGGCCCGGCGGTGGCGGTGCAGGTGCTGGCGGTGGTGGTCGCCGGCTGGCGGATGGGGCACGTGGCGTGGCGCACCACCTTCAACGCCGCCCAGTACGCCTGCGCCCTCGCCGCCGCGTACGGCGTGCTCCGGCTCGGGCCGGGCGGGCTCTTCGACGGTGCCCGCCCCGGCTGGGTCGACGTCCTGGTGGTGGCCGGTGCGGCGGCTGCCTGGTTCGTGGTCAACTACGGCCTGGTCGGTACGGCGGTCCGGCTCCGCTTCGGCGACCGCTGGTGGCCCGGGTACCGCCAGGGGCTCGGCTTCGAACTGCTCACCACCGGGTCGCACCTGCTGCTCGCGCCGGTTCTCGCCGCCGCGGCCTGGGCCAGCGCGGCGCTGGTCCCACTGGTGCTGCTCCCGCTCTTCGCGGTGTACCGGATGGCCCGGCTCTCCGCCGAGCGGGCGCACCTCGGCGCGCTCGACCCGCTCACCGGGCTGCCCAACCGCAAGGCGCTGCGGGCCGAGGTGGCCGAGCAGGTGCACCTGCACGCCGAACGCGCGGCGCGCGGCGCGCCCGACGCGCACCTCGGCCTGCTCCTGATCGACCTGGACCGGTTCAAGAACGTCAACGACGCCCTCGGGCACGGGGTGGGGGACCGGCTGCTGGTCGAGGTGAGCGCCCGGCTGGCCGGCGCGGTGGCGCCCGGTGAGCTGGTGGCCCGGCTCGGCGGGGACGAGTTCGCCATCGTGGCGCCCGGCCTGACCGGGGTCGACGAGGCGCGGGAACTGGCCGAGGGGCTGGTCGGCACCCTCGCCGAGCCGGTGTCGTTGGACGGGCTGCCGCTGGACGTCGGGGGCTCCATCGGCATCGCCGTCTATCCCGAGC
>NZ_LRQV01000228.1 GCF_001567585.1 Micromonospora rosaria | reverse complement strand
CGGGCCGGCCGCCGGCGGGAGGCCGCCGGCCGGCGCGGTGGCGGGCGTCCCGGCAGCCGGTGGCACGGGGCGGGCCGGTGCCGGCGTCGGGCGGGTCGAGGCCGGCGACGGGCGAACCGGTGCCGGCGTCGGACGGGCCGGGGCGGCGGTGCCGCCGGAGGCGGTGAGCACGCTGACCGCCCCCTGCGCGGTGTCGCGGAGCAGGGCGGCGAGTTCCGCCGCCGCGCTGGACTGCCCGGCGAGCCGGTGCAGCGCGGCCATCGCCGCCGCCGGGTCGGCGGACTGCGCGGCGGCGGCCCGCTGCGCGGCAGTGATCCCCGCCCCGACCGGCGGCGTGGCCGGCGAGGGCGTGACCCGGGCCGGCTGCGCGGTGGTCGCCGGCTGCGTGGTGGTTGCCGGCTGCGCGGTGGCGGCCGGCGGTGCGGTGACGGCCCGGGGCGCGGTGGCGGCCGGTGCCGGGGCGCCGGTGGCCGGGGTCGCGGAGAGGCCGAGCAGGCCGGCCGCGTCCGCGCCGAGCCGCACCAGCGGGCCGCCCAGGTCGAGCGGTATCCGGGGCCCGCGTCGGGCGACCGCCGGCGTCCCCGCCGCCCCGGTACCCGACGTCGGCGTGCCCGACGTCTGGCTGGTCGGCGTCGGCGTGCCCGACGTCTGGGCGCCCGGCGTGGTCGGCGTCAGGGCGCGCAGGTCCGGGCTGGCCCCCTCCACCCAGAGCGCGGTCGCCACCCGGCGCAACTGGTTCAGGCCGCCCCGGTGGGCGGTGTTCACCGGCATCGCCAGGTGGTCCCGGCCGCGCAGGTTGTCGCTGACCAGCGAGGCGAGCTGCCCCGCACCGACCTGGAGGAAGACCCGGAACCCGGCGTCGTACATCGCGGCCACGGTCTGCCGGAACCAGACCGGCTCCATCATGTGCCGGACGAAGATCCGGTTGACCTGCTCCTCGTCGGTCGGGAACGGGGCCTGGAGGGTGGCCGACCAGACCGGCATCCGGGTCTGGTGCACCTCCCACCGGCCCAGCGCGGCGCCGATCGAGGTGAGCCCGTCGGCGAAGGCGGGGGTGTGGAACGCCGAGCGGAACGGCAGCTTCTGGCACAGCACGTTGCGGGTCCGCAGCGCCTCGACCAGCCGGTCGACCTGCGGCTCCGGCCCGTTGACCACGGACTGTCCCGGGGCGTTGTCGTGCGAGAGCACCACGCCGGGGAAGTCGCCGAGCAGCGGGCTGACCTGGTCCGCGCCCGCCCCGACCGCGGCGAAGACGTACCCGGAGACCTCCACCGAGTCGGCGTTGAACAGCTCCAGGAACTCGTCCATCGCGGCGGTGCTGATCTGGCCGCTGACCGCGGCGGCGGTCCACTCGCCGATGCTGTGCCCGGCCACCGCGTCCGGGCGTACCCCGATCCGCTCCAGCGCGTGGTGCAGCAGCTTGCCCACCTCGATCAGCCCGGCCCCGTGCCGGCCCAGGTCGGCGGCGGACCACGCGCGGTCCGGCAGCCCGAAGTGGGCGGCCAGGTCGGCGGTGCGCGGGGCGAACTCCGCCTCCAGCCCGGGGAAGACGAAGGCGAGCTTGCCCCCGTCGGCGAGCAGCGGCTGCGGGCTGAACCAGATGTCCCGCCCGCCCCGCCACGCCTGGCCCCGGGCCACCGTCCTGCGGGCCACCGCGAGCAGCTTGTCGGTCGGGCCGACGACGCCCAGCCGGCTGCGTCCCGGCGCGTCGCCACCGGAGCGGGCGGCCACCTCGGCGCCGAGCCGGCGTACCTCGTGGTCGTCGCGGGCCAGCAGCGCGGCGAGCCCGGCCGGATCCGGTGCGGCCAGCCAGAGCACCTGGTCCGGCTCGTCCACCGTGGCGCGTCCGGCGGCCGGGGCGCCCACCGCCATCACCGGCTCGCCGAGCGACTCCGGCGGCTGCTCGATGATCAGGTGCGCGTTGATCCCCCCGAAGCCGAACGCGTTGATGCCGGCCCGGCGCGGCCCGTCCCCCTCCCACGGTCGCGCGGTGGGGATCGGGGCGAACCGGGTCGCCGCCATCTCCGGCCGGGGCGACTCGCAGTGCAGGGTGGGCGGCAGCACCCCCCGGTGCACGGCCAGCGCCGCCTTGATCAGGCCGGCGATCCCGGCCGCCGGCATGGTGTGCCCGATCATCGACTTCACCGAGCCGATCACCGGCTTCGGGCCGCCGCCGTGCGGGCCGAAGACCTCGGCGATCGTGGTCAGTTCGGCCGCGTCCCCGGTGGGGGTGCCGGTGCCGTGCGCCTCCAGCAGCCCCAGCGCGTCCGGGGCGGTCGGGTCCAGCCCGGCGGCCTCCCAGGCCCGCCGGATCGCCAGCACCTGACCGGAGACCGCCGGGTTGAACATGCTGGCCGAGCGGCCGTCGCTGGACACCCCGCTGCCCCGGATCACCGCGTACACCCGGTCGCCGTCGCGCCGGGCGTCGGCGTAGCGCTTGAGCACCACCACGCCGGTGCCCTCGCCGATCAGCAGCCCGTCCGCCGAGGCGTCGAAGGGGCGGATCTCGCCCCGCCGGGACAGCGCCCGCAACTGGCTGAACACCGACCAGAAGCTGATGTCGTGCACGTGGTGCACCCCACCGGCGAGCACCGCGTCCAGCCGGCCGTTGACCAGCTCGGTGATGCCCTGGTCCACGGCGATCAGCGAGGAGGCGCAGGCCGCGTCGATGGTGTACGCGGGGCCGCGCAGGTTGAGCCGGTTCGCCACCCGGGAGGCGGCGAGGTTGGGCACCAGGCCGATCGTCCCCTCCGGCTGGTACGGGCCGAGCCGCTCGTCGAACTTGCGCCGCAGCAGCTCCAGGCGGTCCTGGTCCAGGTCGGGAACCAGCTCGCGCAGGATCTGGATGACCTGGCTGGACATCCGCACCCGCTGGGCGTACCGGGCCTGGGCCGGGCTGAGGATGCCGCCCCGGCCGATGATCACGCCGACCCGTTCCCCGTCGGGGAGCTTCTCCGCCCCACCCGCGTCGGCGATCGCCCGCGCCGCCACCTCCAGGGTGATGAGCTGGTCCGGCTCGATGTCCGGCACCGAGGCGGGCATCACCCCGAACTTCAGCGGCTCGAAGGTGGCGTGCTCGTCGACGAACCCGCCCCGGCGGCAGTACATCCGGTCCGGTCGGTGCGCCTGCTCCGGGTCGTAGAACTCCTCGTCCCAGCGGTGCGGCGGGACCTCGGTGATGGCGTCCACCCCGTCGACGAGGTTGCGCCAGTAGCTTTCCAGGTCGCCCGCCCCGGGCATCAGGGCGGCCATCCCCACGATGGCGACCGGTTCGGGCTGGCCGGTGCCGTTGCTCATCGGTACCTCCGCAGGACGGGACGGACAGGGGCGTCGGGTCGGGACATCGCCGGGCTCACCAGCCGGAGGCGGTGTAGACGACCGAGGTGACCGACGCCTCGGCCCAGGCCAGCTCCCGCAGCAGGGCGAGCGCCCCCTCCTCCGGGTCGATCAGGCCGATGCCGCGCCGGGCGTACTCCCGGCTCAGCTCGGCGGTGACCATGCCGCCGTGGCCCGCGCCCGGCGCCCACGGGCCCCAGTGCACGGTCAGGCACCGCACGCCGGTCCGCGCCGCGTACCGGGTGCCGATGGCGTCGAGGGCGTCGTTGGCCGCCGCGTAGTCGGCCTGCCCCCGGTTGCCGTAGGCGGCGGCGATACTGCCGAAGAAGACCACGAAGCGGGGCTCGCCGGGCAGCTCGTCGAGGGCGGCCAGTACCGTCCGCGCCCCGTCCACCTTGGTGTCGAAGACCCGGGTGAACGACGCCGGGTCCTTCTCGGCGATCAGCTTGTCCTCGATGATGCCGGCCGCGTACACCAGGCCGTCGATCCGGCCGTGCTCGGCGTGGATACCGGCGAGCAGCCGCCGGGTCGCCTCGGCGTCGCGCACGTCGAGGCTGTGGTACCGGACCTCGCCGCCCAGCTCGGTCAGCTCGGCCATGGTGGCCGTCACCTCCCGGGCGGCGAGGATCTGCCGCGCGGTCCGGTCGATCTCGGCCGGCGACCGCCCGCCCTGCCGGGCCAGCGCGGCGACCAGCGCCGCCTTGTCCCGCGCCGCCGCCAGCGCCGGGTCCTCCGGCTCGGTCGGCAGCGGGGTACGCCCGACCAGCTCGATTCGGCACCGGCTGGCCGAGGCGAGCGCCCGCGCGAACCACGGGGTGATGCCCCGCGCCCCGCCGACCAGCACCACCACCGAGTCCGTGGTCAACCCGATCGCGGTGGCCTCGGCGACGCCGTCACCGGCCGGGCCGGCACCCCCGGCGGCCAGCGCGCCCAGCTCCACCGGCACCAGGTCGGCCACGTACCGGTCGTCGCCCCGCAGGCAGACCACCGGCGCGGCCGGGCCGGTGAGCAGCTCCGTGACGATCCGCTGGGCGAGCACCTGTGCCGGCGCGTCCGGATCGGTCTCCACGAACCGGGCGGTGAGCTGCGGGTACTCCCGGGCGATGGTGCGGAACAGGCCGGGCATCCCGTCGGCGGCGCCGGTGGCGTCGCGCGCCCCGGCGGCGAGCAACCAGCGCGGCCCGCTGGCGAGCGCCCGCTGCACCAGCGGGAACACCTCCGGCAGCAGCGGCTCGTCGAGGTCGGTCAGCCCGTCGAGGACGAGCACCCCGTCGAAGCCCACCCCGGCCTGGTCGCTGTCGAGCACCCCGAGCTGACCGCTGGCGCCGTGCGCGCCGAGCAGTTCGGCCAGGTACGCCCCGACCTGCCCGCCACCGGTGATCAGGAACCGGGTGCCGGCGAGCGTGGTCGCCGCGTCGCCGACCTCGCCGGGTTGGACGCTCTCCCGGGCGACGAGCCGCTTCGGGGCGACCCCCACCCCGACGCCGGCCTCCGCCGGGTCGGCGGTGACCTCCCGCGCGGTGATCTCCGGCGCGGTGGGCGTCGCCGCGACGGCGTCCGGCGCGGGTAGCTGGGCCGTGGCGGTCAGGGTCGCGGTCGCGGTGACCGTGGCGTTCAGCTTCTCGTCGAGCCAGGTGACCATGGCGCGGACGGTGCGGGCCTTGACGAGGTCTTCGAGTTCGCTCTCGTCGCCGTCGACGGTGAGGTGCAGGCGGTGGGCGACCTCGCCGGCGACTTCGGCGCGTTTGATGCTGTCGATGGAGAGGTCGGCTTCGAGGTCGAGGTCGAGTTCGATGAGGTCGACCGGGTACCCGGTCCGTTCGCTGATCACCGCCAGGATCGCGTGCTGGAAGTCGGCGAGGGTGGCCCCGCCGGCCGCCACCGCCCCGGCCGAGCCGGTCGCGGCCGGCACCGGGCCGGTGGTCGACACCGACAGGTGGACGCCGCCGCCCAGCTTCCCGTCGAGCCAGGTGACCATGGCGCGGACGGTGCGGGCCTTGACGAGGTCTTCGAGTTCGCTCTCGTCGCCGTCGACGGTGAGGTGCAGGCGGTGGGCGACCTCGCCGGCGACTTCGGCGCGTTTGATGCTGTCGATGGAGAGGTCGGCTTCGAGGTCGAGGTCGAGTTCGATGAGGTCGACCGGGTACCCGGTCCGTTCGCTGATCACCGCCAGGATCGCGTGCTGGAAGTCGGCCGTGTTCACGCCGGCTGCGACGCCGACCCCGGCCGGAACGGCGGACGGCGACGCGGCCGGCAGCAGCGCCGTCGCCGGAGCCCCGGCCGCCTTGTCGCCGAGCCAGGCCACCATCGCCCGCACGGTGCGGGCCTTGACGAGGTCTTCGAGTTCGCTCTCGTCGCCGTCGACGGTGAGGTGCAGGCGGTGGGCGACCTCGCCGGCGACTTCGGCGCGTTTGATGCTGTCGATGGAGAGGTCGGCTTCGAGGTCGAGGTCGAGTTCGATGAGGTCGACCGGGTATCCGGTGCGCTCGCTGATCACCGCCAGGATCGCCTCCTGGAACGCGGCGAGGCTCGGCCCGGCCGGTGCCGGCGCGGGGGTGACCGGCCCGACGGCGGGCGAGACCGGGACGACCGCCGGTGCCACCGGCGCGACGGTGGTGGCCAGCGCGTTCCCCCCGTTCGCCGGGGCCACCATGGCCGGTACCGGGGCCGTCACCGGAGCCGGGGCGGCGGCGGGCAGCGCCGCGTACCCGTCGACCCGGTACGTCTCGGTGG
>NZ_LRQV01000227.1 GCF_001567585.1 Micromonospora rosaria | reverse complement strand
CGCCGAGGCCGACGCCGCCCGGCAGGCGCTCGCCGCCGCCCAGGCCCACGGCGACGACCTGCAGGCGCGGCTGCGCGCCGCGCAGGCCGAGCGGGACGCCGCCGAGCGGCGGGCGGCGCAACTCGCCGACCAGGTCAGCGACCTGGCCTCGGCGCTGGCCCGGCTCGGCGCCCCACCCCGGGCCTGAGCCGGCCGCACGCCCCGGGTGCCGGTCGGCGCGGCCGGGGTCAGTGGATGCCGGCCATCAGGGTGCGCAGGTGCCGGGTGAGCATCACCGCGCCGAGGCCGCACGCCACCGACGCCAACCCGAAGGTCAGGAAGTACGTCGGCGCCGGCCAGGTCACCGCGAGCCGGGCCACCTGCCCGCCGATCGCGTCGCCGACGGCCACGGCGAGGAACCACAGCCCCATCATCTGGCTGGCGTACTTCACCGGCGCCAGTCGACTGGTGGCCGACAGCCCGACCGGGCTCAGCGACAGCTCACCGGCGACCTGCACGGCGTACACGGCGACCAGCCACCACGGGGAGACCAGGTCACCGCCGACGGCGGCCTGGGCGGCGACGGACATCAGCACGAACGACAGGCCGTTGAGCACCAGGCCCACCGCGAACTTCGCCGGCGTGCCGACCCGGTGGCCCAGGCGCAGCCACAGCAGCGCGAACAGCGGCGCCCCGATGATGATCAGGATCGGGTTGACCGACTGGAGCCAGGAGGCGGGGAAGGTGAACCCGGCCACCGTCCGGTCGGTGCGCTCGGCGGCGAAGACGTTCAGCACCGACCCGGCCTGGTCGTAGATCAGCCAGAACGCGGCGGCGAAGACGAACAGCCACAGGTACGCCCGCATCCGGCTGTGTTCGGTGCGGCTGAGCTCCCGGTCGGTCATGATCCGGGCGAAGTAGCCGACGGCGACCAGCACGGTGCCGACGGTGAGCAGGTTGACCACCGTGTTCACGGTGAACAGCCCGGCCACCGCCAGCGCCGCCACGACCAGCCCGGCCACGACGACACCGACGGCGACGCGGGTCAGCGCGCGGCGGCGTTCCGCCCCGAGCAGCGGGTCGGCGGGGTGGGCGCCGGCCGCGCCGAGGCCCCGCCCACCGAGGACGTACAGCACCACGCCGAGGGTCATCCCGACCGCCGCCGCCCCGAACCCCAGGTGCCAGTTGATCCGCTCGCCGAGCAGGCCGGTGACCAGCGGCGCGGTGAAGCCACCGATGTTGATCCCCATGTAGAAGATCGAGAAGCCGGCGTCACGGCGCGGGGAGTCACGCGGGTACAGGTCGCCGACCATGGTGGAGATGTTGGGTTTGAGCAGGCCGGTGCCGACCACGATCAGCGCCATGCCGGCGAAGACGCTCCAGTCCACCGGTACCGCCATCACGTAGTGCCCGGCGGCGATGACCACCCCGCCCCACAGCACGCTGCGCCGGGCCCCGACGAGCCGGTCGGCGACCCACCCGCCCGGCAACGCCATCAGGTACACCATCGCGTTGTAGGTGCCGTACACGGCGTTGGCGGTGGCGCCGTCGAGGGCCTGGCCGCCGTCGGCGACCGAGGCGGTCAGGTACAGCACCAGAATCGCCCGCATGCCGTAGAAGCTGAACCTCTCCCACATCTCGGTGAGGAACAGGGTCGCCAGCGCCCGGGGGTGGCCGAGGACCGTCGGCCCCGCGACACGGTACGGCGGGTCGCCCTCCATGGTCACCTCCAGGCCGCCCGGGGCGGCTATCGTCGCCTCCGGGCCGCCTGGTCGGCTAGCATCCCCACTGACAGCCAGAACACGCCACCGATTCGAGCCCGGCCGGGGACGACCCCGCCGGGCGGCTGTCATGGCCGGCTACCCTTGGCGGGGGTCCGCCGCGCGACACCACCGTGGGCGGGAATGGCCCGGCGGCCACGGACCGTTACACGAGAAGACCAGCACCACGAGCGAGGGGAAGTCGATCATGGGCGAGCGCATGCTGCGCGGAAGCCGTCTGGGCGCGGTCAGCTACGAGTCCGACCGCAACACGGAGCTCGCGCCACGGCAGACCCGGGAGTACCTCTGCGCCAAGGGCCACCAGTTCGAGGTCCCCTTCGCCGTCGACGCCGAGGTCCCGGTGACCTGGGAGTGCAAGTTCGACGGCAGCGTGGCCCGGCTCGTCGACGGCAGCGAGCCGGAGCAGAAGAAGGCCAAGCCGCCGCGTACCCACTGGGACATGCTGCTGGAGCGGCGCTCTGTCGCCGAGCTGGAGGACATCCTCGCCGAACGGCTCCAGGAGGTCCGCACCCGCCGCGGCCGCGCCTGACCCGCACACCGCACGACACGGCGACGCCCCCGAGAGGAAACGTCTCTCGGGGGCGTCGCCGTGTCCGTCAGGGCGTCAGGGCCTCACCGGGGGCGTGGCTCGACGATCTCCCCCTCGATGGCCCCACCCGGCGGCACCACCGGCTCCCCGGCCGGCGCCGTCGGCTGGTGCTCGGCGCGCGGCGCCGACCCGGCCGGCTCCGGCTGCGGCGCACCCCGGTACACCCGCACCCGGCGGGGCCCGAACAGGTCACCGGCGACCATCGACGACACCCGCCGCTCCGCCGACCGCTGCATCCCCGTACGCACCAGCCGACGCACCGGCGGCACCAGCAACGACACCCCCACCAGAGCACTGACCAGACCCGGCGCCGCCAGCAGCACCGCGCCCAGCAGCCCCACCAGCCCGTCGGTCACCTGCCGGCCCGGCGGCTGCCCCGACTCCGCCGCCGCGCGGAACCCCCGCCACGCCCGCATGCCCTCCCGCCGCAGCAGCACCAGCCCCAGCAGCGACACCGCGAACACCAGCAGCACCGCCCACCCGAAGCCGACCCACCGGCCCACCGCGACGAACGCCGCCACCTCCAGCACCACCGCCAGCAGCATGCCCAGCGGCACGAACCTCAGTCCTCGGCGCATGTCACCTCATCCGCTCCTCGGCGCACCCTGGTCTCCCAGCATGACACGCCGCCCCGTCACGGCCACCGGACCTGACCGGTGGGCGTCCCGTGCAACCCCCGCCGCACCGCCGCCCGCCGGTCCTGCACCGCCCACCCGGTGATCCGCCACAACGCCTCCACCACGATCAGCGGGCTCATCTTGCTCGCCCCCCGCTCCCGCTCCGCGAACGTGATCGGCACCTCCACCATCCGCAGCCCCGCCCGGTGCGCCAACCGCGACAACTCCACCTGGAACGCGTACCCCTGCGAACACACCGACTCCAGATCCACCGCCGCCAACGCGGCCCGCCGGTACACCCGGTACCCGCCGGTGGCGTCCGACACCGGCATCCCCAACGCCCACCGCGCGTACAGGTTCCCGCACCGCGACAACAGCAGCCGCCGCACCGGCCAGTTCACCACCCGCGCGCCCGCCGTCCACCGCGACCCGATCACCACGTCCGCGTCCACCGCCGCGGCCAGCAGCCGCGGCAGGTCCTCCGGGGCGTGCGACCCGTCGGCGTCCATCTCCACCACCGCGTCGTACCCGCGCCGCCGCGCCCACCCGAACCCCGCCAGGTACGCCGCGCCCAGGCCCTCCTTGCCGGGACGGTGCAGCACGTGCACCCGCGCGTCGGCGCGGGCCAGGTCGTCGGCGAGGGCCCCGGTGCCGTCCGGGCTGTTGTCGTCGGCGACGAGGACCTCCACCTGCGGGGCCGCCCGGTGCACCCGCGCCACGATCGACGTCAGGTTGTCGGCCTCGTTGTAGGTGGGGATGACCACCAGCACCCGCCCCACCCCGGGATGGCCCTGCGTCCGCCGCTGCCGCACCGTCTCGACCACCACGCCCCCCGTGTCCGTCGCGCCCGCCTCACCCGGCCCCGCTGCCGGGGGCGGTGTCGGCCGGGCGTCCCCGCCCGGCGGCCCGCCGCGCCGCACCCGCGGCGACCAGCGCCGCCACGGCCAGCACCGTCAGCGCCGCCTCCGGCCACACCCCCACCCGGGTGGCCAGGGTCCGCCCGTCACCCAGGCGCATCTGCCGGGTCACCACCGCCGCGGTGTTGAACCCGGTGGCGTCGAATACCCGCCCGTCGGCGGCCACGAACCCGGACACCCCGACCGTCGAGGCCATCAACGCCTCCCGGCCGTGCTCCACCGCCCGCACCCGCACCATCGCCAACTGCTGGCGGGCCTCGGCCACGTCGAACGTCGCGTTGTTGGTCTGCACCACCAGCAGCTGCGCCCCACCGGTCACCGTGTCGCGTACCAGCCCGTCGTAGGCCACCTCGAAACAGATCACGTCACCCAGCACCGCCGGCCCGGCCCGTACCACCCCCGGCTCCGTCCCGGCCACGAAGTCCGACCGCACCCGGTCGACCTGCTTGCTGACCATCCGCGCCAGGTCCCGCAACGGCACGTACTCGGCGAACGGCACCGGATGCCGCTTCGCGTACACCTGCTCCAGGTCCGGGCCGGTCCCCGGCCGCCACAGCACCCCCGCGTTACGGACCTGCCCGGCCCGCTCACCCAACAGCACCGCGCCCACCAGGATCGGCGCCCGCACCGCGTCGGCCGCCTGGGAGATCCGCGCCCCCGCCGCCGGATTGCGCAACGGGTCGATGTCGCTGGAGTTCTCCGGCCACACCACCAGGTCCGGCTGCCGGGCCGTCCCGTCCGCGACCCGCCCGGCCAGGGCGATCGTCGCGTCCACGTGGTTGTTGAGCACCGCCTGCCGCTGCGCGTTGAAGTCCAGGCCCAGCCGCGGCACGTTACCCTGCACGATCGTCACCGTGACCTGGTCACCGGCGCCGCGCACCGCCACCGGTACCACCAGCCCCACCCCGACCACCGCGACCGTCGCCGCCACCAGCGCGGCCACCGACCGCCACCGGCCCCGCCCGGCCGGGCCGCGCCACGGCCGCCACACCAGCGTCACCAGCAGCCCACCGGCCACCGCCACCGCGAACGTCACCAGCGGCGCCCCACCCACCGCCGCCAACGGCAGCATCGGCGAGGCGTCCTGGCTGAACGCCAGCCGCCCCCACGGGAACCCCCCGAACGGGGTCCGGCCCCGCAGCGCCTCCTGCCCCACCCACAACAGCCCGGTCAGCAGCGGCCACCCCCACCGGGCCCGGTCCACCAGCGGCGACACCCACGCCGTCGCCGCCCCCAGCAGCGCCACATACCCGGCCTGCACCAGCGACAGCAACACCCACGGCAGGTACCCGGTGTGCAGGTTCGTCCAGGACAGCAACGGCGCGAAGAACGCCACCCCGGTCAGGAAACCCAACGCCGCGCCGGCCCGCACCCGCCGCCGGTGCGTCGCCGCCGCCAGCAGGGCCACCCCGACCGGCGCCAGCGGCCACCACCCGTACGGCGGGAACGCGACCAACAGCGCCACCCCGGCCAGCACCGCCGCCGGCACCGCCACCACCCACGGCAGGGCCCCGCCCGCCGCGCCCTCGGGCGCCACGTCCCCGGCGCGCGTCTGTTCCCGGTCGAGCGTCGTCACCGGCACCTCACCACGATCACGCGCCGAAGGCTACCCGCCCCACCCGGGAAACCAGCCGCCACGGGCGACCCCCACCCGGGCGCGGACAACAAATCGGGGCGCGGCCTGCGCCGCGCCCCGATGCTCCCAGGCCCTCCCCGGCCGGTGGGGCGAGAATGCGGCACGCCGACCTTCGGACCGACCCGACGTGGACTGGCTGCCCCCGCCTGACCGTTGTCTACTGGCCGTGCACCTCACCCTGCCCGTACACCGGTAACCGCGACCGGTTCGCGCCGCCCCGCCGACCCCCGCCCGCTGGACCTGGCCGCCGCAACACATCGCACCGTGTCGCTCGGCCAGCGGACGAAGGGACGAAGCGAACAACAGCCGCTTCCCGTAGTAGGACTCAAAGACGGTACGTGGTACACCCCCGGCCGTGTCAACCCGCCCCCGGCCAGTCGCCCACCCCACCCGGCGTGTCGCGGCGGCACGCCCACCGACCGTCTCACTCCGTGACGAACCGCCCACCCAACAACGCCCGCGCCGCCCCCGGATGCTCCGCCGCCAGCAGCCCCCCGGCCGCCAACACGTAGTCGACGTCCACCACCGCCCGCGCCGCCCGCGGCACCGCCCACCCCCCGGCGTGATCGGCCAACACCCCACCCAACACGCCCACCGCCGCCGACTCC
>NZ_LRQV01000226.1 GCF_001567585.1 Micromonospora rosaria | reverse complement strand
CGGGCAGGGCGGGGGCGGGGCTGGGCGGGCCGGTGGGGGCGCCGGCGAGGTGGGCGCCGGCGGCGGCGGAGACGTACAGGGCGGCGCCGCAGGTCCGGTCGTCGGGGTGGTGGCCGGTGGTGGGGTCGGCGAGGTCGGTCACGGGGAGTCCGTGGGCGGTGAGGAACGCCTGGACGGTGGCGGCGGGGTCGCCGCCGTCGCTGGTGCGCCAGTGCAGGCGGGCGCGTTCGGTCAGCCGGTGCCGGCACCCGGGTGGGGCGGCGGGGACGTCAATCACTCGGTGTGGGAGCGTTTCCACGCCACTCGGCCCTATCTTCCTCGTCCGTTCAGTGGATTTCCCCCGCGCCACGGTGAAAGCCGCTCGATGTAACGCGCCTCGACTTGGTACTGTGCGTCACTGGTCATGTGAACCATGACACAGTGCCCCCACAGTCCGGAGAACCCGATGTGCCAGCACCAGCCCACCTGCCCCTCTGCTGACGCGACGGACCGGGAAGCCGCCCGGGCCATCGCCTGCTTCCCCGAGCAGGGCTGGAGCCTGCTCTGCAACGGGGTCATCTTCTTCGAGGACACCGGCGAGCTGCTCCCCGACGGCAGCAGCATCGCCCCGCACCGGGGACCCGCCCGGCACGCCCTCGTCGCCTGACCGATTACCCACAGTCACCGGTCTTGACCTCGGCGCGGTCCGGCCGGTATTCACCCGGGACGCCCCGGTCGAGGCGTCCCGGCGCAGCGTACGTCAGTCCTCGAACGCCTCGGGCGAGGGGCAGGAACAGACGAGGTTGCGGTCACCGAACGCGCCGTCGATGCGCCGCACCGGCGGCCAGTACTTCCCCACCCGCGCCACGGTGCCCGGGTACGCCCCCACCGACCGGGGGTACGGGTGCGGCCACTCGTCGGCGGCGACCATCGCCGCGGTGTGCGGGGCGTTGCTCAGCGGGTTGTCCCCCGCCGGCCACCGGCCCGCCGCGACGGCGTCGATCTCCGCCCGGATCGCGACCAGCGCGTCGCAGAACCGGTCCAGCTCGGCCAGGTCCTCACTCTCGGTGGGCTCCACCATCAACGTGCCCGCCACCGGGAACGACATCGTCGGCGCGTGGAAGCCGTAGTCCATCAGCCGCTTCGCCACGTCGTCCACGCTCACCCCGGTCGCCTTCGTCAGCGGACGCAGGTCCAGGATGCACTCGTGCGCGACCAGGCCCTTGTTGCCGGCGTACAGCACCGGGTAGTGGGCCCGCAGCCGGGCCGCCACGTAGTTCGCCGCCAGCACCGCCACCCCGGTCGCCCGGGTCAGCCCCGCCGCGCCCATCATCCGCAGGTACGCCCACGGGATCGGCAGGATCCCCGCCGACCCGTACCGGGCCGCCGAGATCGCCGGCCGGCCCGACCCGTACGCCCCGGCCGGGTCGCCGGGCAGGAACGGCGCCAGGTGGGCGCGCACCGCCACCGGCCCCACCCCCGGCCCGCCGCCGCCGTGCGGGATGCAGAACGTCTTGTGCAGGTTCAGGTGCGACACGTCCGCCCCGAACCGGCCCGGCCGGGCGTACCCGACCAGGGCGTTGAGGTTCGCCCCGTCGACGTACACCTGCCCGCCGGCGTCGTGGACCTTCGCGCACAACTGGGCGATGCCGGTCTCGTACACCCCGTGGGTCGACGGGTACGTCACCATGATCGCCGCCAGGGTGTCCCGGTGCGCGTCGATCTTCGCGTCCAGGTCGACGAGGTCGACGTCGCCGTCCGGGTCGCAGCCGACCACGACGACCCGCATCCCGGCCATCACCGCGCTGGCCGCGTTCGTGCCGTGCGCCGACGACGGGATCAAACACACCGTGCGGTGCCCCTCGCCCCGGTCGAGGTGGTACGCCCGGATCGCCAGCAGCCCCGCCAGCTCGCCCTGGGACCCGGCGTTGGGCTGCACGCTGACCGCGTCGTACCCGGTGATCTCCGCCAGCCACCCCTCCAGTTGGCCGATCAGCTCCCGGTACCCGGCGGTCTGCCCGGCCGGGGCGAGGGGGTGCACGTCGGCGAACTCCGGCCAGGTGATCGCCTCCATCTCGGTGGTGGCGTTGAGTTTCATCGTGCACGAGCCCAGCGGGATCATGCCCCGGTCCAGGGCGAAGTCCAGGTCGGCGAGGCGGCGCAGGTACCGCAGCATCGCCGTCTCCGAGCGGTGGGCGCCGAACACCGGGTGGGTGAGGAACTCCGAGGTGCGGGCCAGCCCCGCCGGCACCGCCGGCCCGGCCAGCTCCGCCGGCAGCACCGGACTGGCCGACTCATGCGGCAACGCCGGACCGGCCGGCACGCCCAGGGCGGCGGCGACCGCGTCGCGGACCGCCGTCAGGTGCGCCGTGGTGGTCGTCTCGTCGCAGGCCACCCCGACGTGGTCGTCGTCGACCAGCCGCAGGTTCACCCCCCGCGCGGCGGCCTCGGCGAGCACCGCCGCCGCCCGGCCGGGCACCGCCACCAGCAGCGTGTCGAAGAACGCGGTGTGCACCACCCGCGCCCCGGCCACGGCGTCCAGCGCGCCGGCCAGCCGCACCGCCGCGCCGTGGGCGTGCCGGGCGATCGCCCGCAGCCCGTCCGGGCCGTGGTGGACGGCGTACATGCCGGCCATCACCGCCAGCAGCACCTGCGCGGTGCAGATGTTGCTGGTCGCCTTCTCCCGCCGGATGTGCTGCTCGCGGGTCTGCAACGCCAGCCGGTACGCCCGGTCCCCGGCCGCGTCCCGGGACACCCCGACCAGCCGGCCGGGCAGCATCCGCTCCAACCCGGAGCGCACCGCCAGGTACCCGGCGTGCGGCCCGCCGAAGCCCATCGGCACCCCGAACCGCTGGGTGGTGCCGGCGGCGATGTCCGCGCCGATCTCCCCCGGCGGGCGCAGCAGCGTCATGGCCAGCAGGTCCGCCGCCACGCACACCAGCGCCCCCACCGCGTGCGCCGCCGCCACCAGCGGGGCGTGGTCGCGGACCGCCCCGGACGCCCCCGGGTACTGCAGGTGCAGGCCGAAGAACTCCACCGGCAACTCCTCGGCGGCCAGGTCCAGCACCCGCACCTCGATGCCGAGCGGCTCCGCCCGGCCGGTGAGCACCGCCACGGTCTGCGGCAGGGTGTCCGCGTCGACCACGTACACCGGGCTGCGGGACCTCGACGCCCGGCGGGCCAGGGTCATCGCCTCCGCCGCCGCGGTCGCCTCGTCGAGCATCGACGCGTTGGCCGTCGCCAGGCCGGTCAGGTCACACACCATCGTCTGGAAGTTCAGCAGCGCCTCCAGCCGGCCCTGGCTGATCTCCGGCTGGTACGGGGTGTAGGCGGTGTACCAGGCCGGGTTCTCCAGGACGTTGCGGCGGATCACCGCCGGGGTGTGCGTGCCGTGGTAGCCCAGCCCGATCATGGACACGGCGACGGTGTTGCGGGCCGCCAGGGCGCGCAGCTCGGCGATGGTCTCGGCCTCGCTGGCCGGCGCCGGCAGGTCCAGGGTGCCGTGCCAGCGGATCACCTCGGGGATCGCCGCGTCCATCAGCTCGTCGACCGAGCCGTACCCGACGACCTCCAACATCCGGCGTTCGTCGTCGGCGTCCGGACCGATGTGCCGGTCGGCGAACGGTGCGGTGGTCATGGGGGCGCTCCCGAGGGGTGAGGTCGACAGGTCGGCCTCCCCCTGAGTCGCACCCACGGCGACGCGGGCGCTCCACAGTGCCTGCCCACGAGGTCCTTTTGCCTGAGAGGTTCCGGGGAGGATATGCCCCTTCGGCGCCGCCGGTGGGTCGGGCGGTCTCTCCCCCGTGGGTGGTACCGGCATGGTCAACGCTACCAGCGTCGGTGTTTCCGGGGCATGTCGTCCCCCGCCCGGGGCCGGGGCGGAGGGGTCACCCGGCGGCCGGCACCTCCACCGGACGGGCGGCGGCCGCCGGCACGGCGGCGGTGACCCGGTCGGCCAGCGCCGGCAACGCCACCCCCAGCGGGGCGTCCAGGCGGGCGTGGGCGTACCCGTCACCCCGGGTCGGCCCCTGGTTGACGATCCCCACCGGGATGCCCAGTTTCGCCGCCCGGATCACGAACCGCCGCCCCGACATCACGGTCAGCGACGACCCCAGCACCAGCACCGCGCGGGCCCGCCCCACCAGGTCGAAACACGACGCCACCCGCGGCGCCGGCACCGTCTCGCCGAAGAACACCACGTCCGGTTTCAGCATGCCCGTCCCGCACGCCCCGCAGTCCACCGTCCGGAACGCGGCCACCTGCGCGTCGCCCAGCTCCACGTCCCCGTCGGGGTTGACCGCCCCGGCCCGCGCCACGAACCCCGGGTTGGCCGCGCGCAGCCGCCGGTCCAGGTCGTCGCGGCCGGTCCGGTCACCGCAGTCCAGGCAGACCACCCGGTCGAGGCGGCCGTGCAACTCCACCACCCGGTCGCTGCCCGCCGCGCCGTGCAGCCCGTCGACGTTCTGCGTGATGATCCCGGTGACCAGGCCGGCCCGCTGCAACCGGGCCACCGCCCGGTGCCCGGCGTTCGGCGCCGACCGGGCCACCAGCCGCCACCCCAGGTGGCTGCGCGCCCAGTACCGCCGCCGGGCCGCCGGGTCCCCGGTGAACGTCTGGTACGTCATCGGGGTGTGCCGGTGGGCTACCCCGGAAGGCCCCCGGTAGTCCGGGATACCCGACTCGGTGGACAGGCCGGCGCCGCTGAGCACCACCACCTGACCGGCGGCGACCAGCCCGGCCAGCGCCTCGAACGTGTCCGTCACCCGTCCATGCTGCCTCAACCGCCGCCCGGCCGGCGAGCACCGGGGTCGGGCGGCGGCTACGGTGACGGGTATGCGTGTCGTCATCGCCGGAGGCCACGGCAAGATCGCCCGACTGCTCGGACAGGACCTCGCCCGCCGGGGCGACACCCCCGTGGGCCTGATCCGCAACCCCGACCACGCGGCGACGCTCACCGCCCTCGGCGTCGAGCCGGTGCGGTGCGACCTGGAGCACGCCGACGTCGACACCGTCGCCGGGCACCTGGCCGGCGCCGACGCGGTGGTCTTCGCCGCCGGCGCGGGTCCCGGCAGCGGCGCCGCCCGCAAGGACACCGTCGACCGGGCCGCCGCCGGCCTGCTCGCCGACGCCGCCCAGACCGCCGGGGTGCGCCGCTACCTGCTGGTCTCCTCGATGGGCGTGGACCGCGACCCGGCCGCCGGCACCGACGACGTCTTCGTCGCCTACCTGCGGGCCAAGAAGGCCGCCGAGGACGACCTCACCGGCCGGGACCTCGACTGGACGGTGCTGCGGCCCGGCCGGCTCACCGACGACCCGCCCACCGGGCGGGTCGCCCTCGCCCCGCAGGTCGACTCCGGGGCGGTGCCCCGCGCCGACGTCGCGGCCGTGCTGCTCGCCCTGCTCGACCAGCCCCGCACCGCCGGGGTGTGCGCCGAACTCGTCGGCGGCGACACCGGCGTCGCCGAGGCCGTCGCCGCCCTGACCCGCTGACCCCGGCGGCCACCGGACCCGCGCCGGGTGGCCCGCGCCGCTGCGGGCGGCTCAGAGCTCCACGACGGTGCTCCACGCCCCCCGTGGCGTGTACGGGCCGGCGGTCGCGGCCCGGGGTCTCGCCCGCGCCGACGCGCTGCGCTTGTCGGTGCTGTCCCAGCTCGCGCGCACACCGAACCGGACCGGACTGCCGCTGGGGGTCAGCCCGAGCGCGGACACCTGCGGGGCGGTGGTGGAGCTGTACAGGCCACCGGCGGTGGTCACCGCGTGGCGTTGGAAACCCAACGCCGCCGGGGCCTGCGCGGTGGGGTAGAAGGCCGCCTCACCGCGGATCGTGTACGACCCCCGGGTGGTGTCGTGGTACTGCCCGGCGGTGGGGATCAGGGCGGTCAGCCCGAAGGTGTCGTCACCGCCGTCGCCGACGGTGCCGTCCTCGCCGACCCGCCACAACTCCCAGTACTCCAGCACCGTCGCGTCGGCGCTGCCGCCGCTGGTCGCCACGTACGCGTCCAGGGCCGGACCGCTGATCGGCGTCCACCCCTGCGGGGTGTGCCGCTCCACGTCGAACTCCCGGGTCACCCGCTGGATGATCACGCCCCGCTGCGGGTTGCTGACCGTCCACTCCCGGCGACGGGAGAAGTTCCCGCAGATCCCCTCCTCGTTCAACCCGGTCAGGAGCACGGCGTCCAGGGCCGGCGCGGGCGTGGTGGTGGTCGCCGGCGCCCGCTGCACGCCGGCGGCACCGGAGTCGACGCCGGGCCGCCGGGCGGCCAGCAGCCGGCCCACGGCGGCGTTGCCGGCGCGGCGTTGCAGCGCCAGCAGGGCCTGCGGGGACAGGTCCCCCGGGACCGCGGTGGCGTCGGGGGCGTGACCGGGCGC
>NZ_LRQV01000225.1 GCF_001567585.1 Micromonospora rosaria | reverse complement strand
CTCCTCGTCGCCGTGCTGCTGCCGGTGGCCGGTTTCCAGGCGTACCAGATCCATCAGCTCACCGGCCGGGCGAACGACCTCGGTCAGCGGCTCGAGGAGGCGCAGGGCACCGACAACTCCCGGCTGGAAAGCCTGGAGGGGCGGGCGGAGGCGCTGGAACGGCAGACCTTCAACCCGGAGGACATCGCGGCCGTCGTACTGCCCAGCGTCTTCCGGGTCCGGGCCGGCAACTCCACCGGCACCGCGTTCGCCGTCGGCGAGCCGGCCTCCGGGGGCGGGACGAACCTGTTCACGAACTACCACGTGGTCGAGTCGCTCTGGTCGTTCGGTGGCCGGCAGGTCTTCCTGGAGCGGACCGACCAGCGGTTCCCCGCCACCATCGTCGCTGTGGACGAGGCCAACGACGTGGCCCACCTGCGGACCACCGAGAAGTTCGACGGGCTCGTGGCCGCCCCCGACGAGGTCCGGTCCGGCCAGCAGATCGTCGTCGTCGGCGCCCCGCTCGGCCTGGAGGACAGCGTGACCACGGGCGTGGTGAGCGCGTTCCGCCGGGCGGACGGCACCAGCGGTCCGATGATCCAGTTCGACGCCCCGATCAACCCCGGCAACTCGGGCGGGCCGGTGATCAACGGGGCGAAGGAGGTCGTCGGCATCGCCACCGCGAAGGCGCGCAACGCCGAGGGCATCGGGCTGGCGGTGCCGATCAAGACCGCCTGCGACGGCTTCGACATCTGCTGACCCCGGGGCCCGGTCGCCCCGCCCGATCGCCGCCCCGCCCGGACACCCGGTCCCGGCCGGTCCCGGTACGGACCATCCACCTGGAGGAAGAGAGATGACCCAGCCACCGACTGGTCCGCAGGGATCCTCCCCCGAACCACCGACCGTGCCCAGCCCTCAGGTGCCCCGGGGGTCCGTCTACGGTAGCCCGCCCACCGCCGGCCAGCCGCCCGTGACCACGCCCGACGCCGACACCCCGGAACCCCGCACCGAGCCGATCGCTTCCGCGACCGAGCGGATCGAACCGGCCACCGAGCCGATCGAACCGGCGACGCAGCCGGTACCGGTGTCCGGGGCGGCGGGCGAGCCGGCCACCGAACGGATCGAGCCCGGAAGCGATCGGTTCGAGCCCGCGACCGAGCCGATCGGGGCGGCAGCCGACCCGGTGACCGAGCCGGTGGGGGCGGCCACCGAGCCGGCGACGCAGCGGTTCGAGCCGGCGACCCAGGCGTTGCCGGTGTCCGCACCGTCGAGTGAGCCGGCCACCGAACGGATCGAGCCCGGAAGCGAGCGGTTCGAGCCGGCGACCGAGCGGTTCCAGACCACGACGCCGAGCGAGCCGCTGACGCGGGCGATGCCGGTGACCGCGGCGGCCGACGAGCCGACCACCGAACGGTTCGGGTCGACCGGTCGGCTCACCGACCCCGCCACGCAGGCGATGGCGGTGACGCCGCCGGTCGAGCCGCCTACCCAGGCGATGGCGGTGACTCCGGGGGTGGGCGAGCCGGCCACGCGGCCGTTCGCGGTGACCCCGCCGGTCGAGCCGCCCACCCAGGCGATGGCGGTGACCCCGCCGGTCGAGCCGACCACGCGGGCGCTGTCGGTGCCCCCGGCGACCCGGCCCGTGCCTGTCACCCCGGCGACCCGGCCGCTGTCGGCGCCCCCGGTCGCGGCGTCGGCCGACCAGCCGATCGCCGGGTCCCCGGCACCGGGTACGCCGTACGGGGCACCGCCGGTGGGGCCACCGGCCTTCGTCCCGCCGCAGTCCGGGCCGCCGTTCGCGCCGGTTCCGCAGTCCGGCCCGCCGTACCCGCCGGTACCGCAGTCCGGGCCACCGTACGGGCAGCCGGGCTTTCCGCCCCCGGGTGCGGTACCGCCGTCCGGGGCGTCCGCTCCGGCCCCGCGCCGGCGCAGCCGGGCGGCGATCGTCCTCGGGCTGGTGGCCGGGCTGCTGCTGGTCTTCGGCGGCGTGATGACCGCGCTCTTCGTCACCACCCGCAACGACCTGGACGGCACCGAGAAGAGGCTCGCCGCCGCCGTCACCGAGAGCGGCAACCGGGCCACCGAGTTGGAGAAGCTCCGGGGTGAGCTGAAGTCCGCCCAGGACCGGCTCGCCGACACCCAGCAGGATCTCACCGGCACCCGCAACGACCGGGACGAGCAGGCCCGGCAGAAGCGGGTCATCGCCAACTGCCTGAACCGGCTGACCACGGCGCTGGGCGCGGCGGCCCGCAACGACCAGGCCGGGTTCAGCCGGGCGAGTCAGGGCCTGGAGGCGATCTGCGACGAGGCCGAGCGGTACCTCTAGGCCCGGGGGTCTCGTGCCCCGGACGCCTCGCCGGTGTCGCCGCTCAGGCGGTGCCGGCGGGGCGGCGCTCCGGCAGCGGGGTCACCCCGGGCGGGGGCAGGCCGGCGGTGGAGGCGAGCAGGGTGCTCCAGGCCATCAGGTGCCGCACCAGGTCGTCGCCGAGCGGGGTCCACGAGGCGCGGATCTCGATGTCGCCGGTGGTGGGCGGGCCGGCCAGTTCGCCGAAGCGGGTCGACATGGTCTGGGTGACCGTCCCGCCGAGGGCCCGGTGCCGGGCCTCCTGGGCGTCCAGCGCGTCGGTCAGCCAGGTCCAGCCCACGGCGGGCAGCAGCGGGTCGGCGGCCAGGTCCGCCTCCAGGTCGGCGGTGACGTACGTGACCAGGCGCAGGGTGCCCTGCCAGCCCTCGTGTCCGGCCGGGTCGTGCAGCAGGATCAGCCGGCCGGTCGCCACGTCCTCACCGTCGCGCAGCACGGTCGCGGAGAGCGCGAAGGCGTAGGGGGCGAGCCGTTGCGGCGCGCCCACCTCCTCCAGCACGATCTCCGCCCGGGGGGTGGCCGACCGAAGCCCGGCGACCGCGCGGGCGAAGGTCTCCGGGTACGCGATCGGGGGGGCCATGCCGGCGACTCTATGCCGCCATCGGGGTGCCCGCCGAGCGGCGCGCCGAGCAGCGCCGATGCCCCGGCCAGGAGCGTGGACGGTCGGTTACCGGCCGGTTCCGGAGGGTGTCGCGGTGGTGGTGGCGTCGGGCCCCGACGCCGACCGGACCGCCGACCGGATCACAGTGCGGACGGGCGCGGCGGGAGCGCGTCGGGGGCGTGCAACGATGGAACCGATGACGACCACCACCGCGGGCGCCGACGCCCGAGACGAACCTCGCCGGGGGCCAGC
The DNA here is from genome assembly GCF_001567585.1 of Micromonospora rosaria. GTDB lineage: Bacteria > Actinomycetota > Actinomycetes > Mycobacteriales > Micromonosporaceae > Micromonospora > Micromonospora rosaria. The sequence goes on along the minus strand of NZ_LRQV01000225.1, from coordinate 3,327 downwards.
GGACTCGCCGTTCGTCCGGGCCTGCCGGCGGGAGCCCGGCCCGCACACGCCCGTCTGGTTCATGCGCCAGGCCGGTCGCAGCCTCCCGGAGTACCGGGAGATCCGGGCGAACGTGGCGATGCTGGAGTCCTGCCGCCGCCCCGACCTGGTCACCGAGATCACCCTCCAGCCGGTACGCCGGCACGGGGTGGACGCGGCGATCCTGTTCAGCGACATCGTGGTGCCGGTCGCGGCGGCCGGGGTCGAGCTGGACATCGTCCCGGGCACCGGCCCGGTGGTGGCCGAGCCGATCCGGACCGCCGCCGACGTGGACCGGATCCGCCCGATCGACGTCACCGACGTGTCCTACGTGGACGAAGCGGTCCGGCTGCTCGTCGCCGAGCTGGGCGACACCCCGCTGATCGGCTTCGCCGGCGCCCCGTTCACCCTGGCCAGCTACCTGGTCGAGGGGGGCCCGTCGCGGACCCACGCCAAGACCAAGGCGCTGATGTACGGCGACCCGGACCTCTGGCACGCGCTCTGTGACCGGCTCGCCGACGTGACCCTGGCCTTCCTGCGGGTGCAGGCCGACGCCGGGGTCTCCGCGGTGCAGCTCTTCGACTCGTGGGCCGGGGCGCTGTCGGCGGCGGACTACCGCCGGTTCGTGCTGCCGCACTCGACGCGGGTGCTGACCGGGCTGGCCGACACCGGGCTGCCCCGGATCCACTTCGGGGTCGGCACCGCCGAACTGCTCGGCGCGATGGGCGAGGCCGGCGCCGACGTGGTCGGGGTGGACTGGCGTACCCCGCTGGACGTCGCCACCGGGCGGATCGGCCCGGACAGGGCGGTGCAGGGCAACCTGGACCCGTGCGTGCTGCTCGCGCCCTGGCCGGTGGTCGAGGCCGAGGTGCGGCGCATCCTCGACCAGGGGCGGGCCGCCCCCGGCCACGTGTTCAACCTGGGGCACGGGGTGCTGCCGGAGACCGACCCCGAGGTGCTGACCCGGGTGGTCGCGCTGGTGCACGAGGTCTCCACCCGCCCGGCCGGCTAGGCGGGCGGCGGGATGCGGCAGCCCTGGCGGGTGGCGGTGGTCGGCGGCGGGATCGCCGGGCTGGCCGCCGCGGTGCGGCTCGCCGACCGGGCCCCGGCCGGTACCCGGATCACCGTGTACGAGCGCTCCGGCGCGCTCGGCGGCAAACTGCGCACCGGTGAACTGGCCGGTCAGCCGGTGGAGTTCGGCGCCGAGTCGTTCCTGATGCGGGACCCGGCCGGCGGTGAGTCGGCGGCGGTGGCGCTGCTGCGCCGGCTCGACCTGGCCGGGGAGATCGTGCACCCGACGGTGGGGCGGGCGGCGCTGGCGGTCGACGGCGGGCTGCGCCCGATCCCGGGCGGCACCCTGGTGGGCGTACCCGGGGACTTGGCGGCGGTGGCGGCCGTGGCCCGGCCGGACGCGGACGCCGACCGCGACGACGGTCACCCGCTGCTCGGCCCGGACGAGGACGTGGCCGTCGGGGCGCTGGTCCGGCGGCGGCTCGGCGACGAGGTGGTCCAGCGGCTGGTCGACCCGATGCTCGGCGGGGTCTACGCCGGCCGCGCCGACGACCTGTCCCTGGTCACCACGATGCCGGCGCTGGCCCGCGCCGCGCGGACCGCGCACACCCTGACCGGGGCGGTCCGGGCCGCGCAGGCGGTGGCCCCCCGGGCCCCCGGCGCGCCGGTCTTCGGCACCCTGCGCGGCGGGCTCAGCCGGTTCGTCGAGGCGGCGGCCACCGCCAGCGGGGCGACGATCCGCCACCACGCGACGGTCCGCGAGCTGACCCCGACCGACGGCGGCTGGCGGCTGACCGTCGGGCCGACCCCCGACCCGGAGTACGTCGAGGTCGACGCGGTGGTGCTGGCGGTGCCGGCCCGGCCGGCGGCCCGGCTGCTCGCCCCGCTGGCCGCACCGGTCGCGGCGACCGTCGGCGGCCTGGACTACGCCAGCGTCGCGCTGGTCACCCTGGCGCTGCCCGAGCCGGACCTGCCGGACCTCTCCGGGTTCCTGGTGCCGGCCACCGAGGGGCTGCTGATCAAGGCGTCGACGTTCTTCACCACCAAGTGGGGGCACCTGCGGCGGCCGGACGGGCTGGCCCTGGTCCGCGCCTCGGTGGGCCGGTACGGCGAGGAGGCGCAGGTGCAGCGCCCGGACGCCGACCTGGCGGCGACGGTGCACCGGGAGCTGTCGGCGGTGCTCGGCGTCCCGCTGCCCGCCCCGGTCGCCGGGCACGTGCAACGCTGGGGCGGGGCGCTGCCGCAGTACACCCCGGGGCACCTGGACCGGGTGGCCGGGGTGCGGGCGGCGCTGCGTCCGGCGCACCCGACGCTGGCCCTGGCCGGGGCCGGCTACGACGGGGTCGGCATCCCGGTCTGCGTCCGCTCCGGCGAGACGGCGGCCGAGGAGATCATCACAGCACTGGGAGGTGCGGGGTCATGACCGAGCAGACCAACGCGGCGCGGCTGCGGGAGCTGAACGCCACCATCCGCTACACCATGTGGTCGGTGTACCGGGCCAGCAGCCCGCTGCCGTCGCTGCGGGAGAACGTCACCGGCGAGGTCGAGTCCCTCTTCGAGGAACTGGCCGGCAAGGACGTGACGATCCGGGGCACGTACGACGTCTCGGGGCTGCGCGCCGACGCCGACCTGATGATCTGGTGGCACTCGTCGTCCAGCGACGCGCTCCAGGACGCGTACCAGCGGTTCCGCCGGACCACCCTGGGCCGGGCGCTGACCCCGGTCTGGTCGCAGCTCGCCCTGCACCGGCCGGCCGAGTTCAACAAGAGCCACATCCCGGCGTTCCTCGCCGACGAGCACGCCCGGGACTACGTCTGCGTCTACCCCTTCGTGCGCTCGTACGAGTGGTACCTGCTGCCCGACGAGGAGCGGCGGGAGCTGCTCGCCGAGCACGGCCGGCAGGCCCGGGGCTACCCCGACGTGCGGGCCAACACGGTGGCCTCGTTCGCCCTCGGCGACTACGAGTGGATGCTCGCCTTCGAGGCCGACGAGCTGCACCGGATCGTCGACCTGATGCGGGACCTGCGGGCCTCGCGCGCCCGCCGGCACGTCCGCGAGGAGATCCCGTTCTACACCGGTCGCCGGCGTCCGGTCGCCGACATCGTCGCCAGCCTGGTCTGAGCCGGTGACGCCGATCGACGGGTACGCCGACGCGGTCGCGCGGTGGTCGGGCGGCCCGCCGGGCGACCGACGGACGGCCCTGCGGGACCTGGTCGACCTGGCCGGGGCCGACCCGGAGCTGCGGCAGCCGGTGGTGGACGCGATCTGCGGGTACCTGCGTACCCCGGTGGTGGTGGC
>NZ_LRQV01000224.1 GCF_001567585.1 Micromonospora rosaria | reverse complement strand
TGCCGGGCCGAACGGCACCCCCCGGCAACCGGGCGGCGGTGCGGGCCAGCCGGGCAACCTGGGCCAACACGCTGCCCCGGGCCAACACGCTGCCCCGGCCCGGCAGGGCAATCCGGGCCAGCCGGGCAACGCCCGGGAGAACGGTGGCCCGGCGCGGTCCGGTGGTGCGCCGGTCAGCAGCGCCATCGCGGCGGCGCGGGCGGCTGCCGCTGCGGCCGGCAACCGGCAGGGCCAGGCGGCGACCCGGGCGGGCCAGGGCGCGGCCCGGCCGACCGCCGACGCCGACTGGGCCGGGGAACCGCCGTACGACCCGGACTTCGACGGGCCGGTACGTGGTGGGAACCGGCCGCAGGCCAACGGTCAGCCGGCGGCGTACGAGGGTTTCGACCCGGGGGACGAGCCGCTGGACGACGTGATCGACGAGCGGACCGCCCGCCAGTCGAGCGAGGAGCAGGCGGTGCAACTGCTCCGGGAGGCGTTCGGCGCCGAGAAGATCGACGAGGTGGACGCCCGGTAGCACCGCGACCGGGTGCGACCGGGTGCAGCGGCTAGGCTGGTCGCGGCCGACAGACGAGTGCGAGAAGGAGCCCTCCGTGCGCCCAGGTGGACAGCCGAACATGCAGCAGATGCTCAAGCAGGCGCAGAAGATGCAGCAGCAGCTCGCGAAGGCCCAGGCCGAGCTGGCCGAGGCGGAGCTGACCGGCACCGCGGGCGGCGGTCTGGTGACGGCCACGGTCTCCGGCAGCGGTGAGCTGAAGGGTATCCGGATCGACCCGAAGGCGGTGGACCCGGAGGACGTGGAGACCCTGGAGGACCTGGTCGTCGCGGCGATCCGCAACGCCAACGAGGCCGCCCGGGACCTGACCGAGCAGAAGATGGGCCCGGTCGCCGGCGGCATGGGTGGCCTGGGCATTCCCGGGTTCTGAGCCGACCGATGTACGAGGGTGCCATCCAGGACCTGATCGACGAGCTGGGCCGGCTGCCGGGCGTGGGCCCGAAGAGCGCCCAGCGGATCGCCTTCCACGTCCTGTCGGCGGATCCGGCCGACGTCAACCGGCTGGCCGGCGCGCTGCGCAAGGTCAAGGAGCTGGTGCGGTTCTGCACGAGCTGCTTCAACGTGGCCGAGTCGGAGCAGTGCCGGATCTGCCGCGACCCGCGCCGCAGCGACGAGGTGCTCTGCGTGGTCGAGGAGCCGAAGGACGTGGTGGCGATCGAGCGGACCGGTGAGTTCCGCGGCCGGTACCACGTGCTCGGTGGCGCGATCAACCCGCTGGAGGGGATCGGCCCGGACAACCTGCGGGTCCGGGAGCTGATGGTCCGGCTCGGTCAGGGCGGGGTACGGGAGCTGATCCTGGCCACCGACCCGAACACGGAGGGTGAGGCGACGGCGACGTACCTGGGCCTGATGGTGAAGCCGATGGGGATCGCGGTGACCCGCTTGGCCAGTGGTCTGCCGGTCGGCGGCGACCTGGAGTACGCCGACGAGATCACCCTCGGCCGGGCCTTCGAGGGGCGCCGGAGCATCTGACAGCGGGTGAACCGGCCCGTTCGTTTGACGTAACAATCTCGCATCGCAGCCGACGAATTTTCGGCGTGCTGCCGTTTTCGCCTGCGATTCTTCGGTCTGGAGTGGACAAAGACACGATCCGATACCAACCCGTCTGGCAAGAGTTTCCCGCCGGTCCGAACGAGGGCTAAGGTTCCGGCCATCGGTGACCACCCTGTCACCACGTTGTCCGTACCCCTTAGGACGAGGTGAAGCACCATGCGTGCAACCAGGCCGAAGGCCGCCATCGCGGCCGTCGCGGTCGCGGCCCTCGCGGTAGCAGGCTGCGCCGAGAGTGACCGCGAAGAAGGCTCCGGCGGTAGTAAGAAGGACACCCTCGTCTTCGGCGTCGCCGGAGACCCGAAGGTGCTCGACCCCAGCCTGGCCAGCGACGGTGAGTCGCTGCGGGTGGCCCGTCAGGTCTTCGAGACCCTGCTCCGCGCGGAGGAGGGCGGCACCAAGCCGAGCCCTGGCCTGGCCGAGTCCTGGACCCCGGACTCGACCGGTACGGTGTGGACCTTCAAGCTCCGCTCCGGGGTGAAGTTCCACGACGGCACCGACTTCAACGCCGAGGCCGTCTGCGTCAACTTCAACCGGTGGTACAACGCCAAGGGTCTGATGCAGAGCCCCGACGTGACCGCCTACTGGCAGGACGTCATGGGCGGCTACGCCCAGAACGAGAGCCCCGACCTGGGCGAGAGCCTCTTCAAGTCCTGCACCGTGAAGGACCCGACCACCGTCGACCTGGCCTTCACCCGGGTCTCCAGCAAGATCCCGGCCGCGCTGATGCTGCCCTCGTTCTCCATCCACAGCCCGAAGGCGCTGGAGGAGTACAAGGCCAGCGACGTCACCGGCACCGCCGAGGACATCAAGTACCCGCCGTACGCGCTGGAGCACCCGACCGGCACCGGTCCGTTCAAGTTCAAGGGCTGGGACATCGCCAACAAGACGCTCACCATCGAGCGCAACGAGGACTACTGGGGCGAGAAGGCCAAGCTCAAGACCCTCATCTTCAAGACCATCTCGGACGAGAACGCGCGCAAGCAGGCGCTGCGCTCCGGCGACATCCAGGGGTACGACCTGGTCGGCCCGGCGGACGTCGAGCCGCTCAAGGGTGAGGGCTTCAACATGCTCACCCGGCCCGCCTTCAACATCCTCTACCTGGCGATCAACCAGAAGGGGAACCCGAAGCTGGCCGACCTGAAGGTCCGCCAGGCGATCGCGCACGCGCTGAACCGGCAGGCGCTGGTCGACTCGAAGCTGCCCCCGGGCGGGCAGGTCGCGGTAAACTTCTTCCCCGACACCGTCGAGGGCTGGAACGGCGACGTCACCAAGTACGACTACAACCCGGAAAAGGCCAAGCAGCTCCTGGCCGAGGCGGGCGCGGCGAACCTGACCCTGCGGTTCCACTACCCGACCGAGGTCACCCGGCCGTACATGCCGAACCCGAAGGACCTCTTCGAGCTGCTCTCGGCGGACCTCCAGGCGGTCGGCATCAAGATCGAGCCGATCCCGCTGAAGTGGAGCCCGGACTACCTCAACGCCACCACCTCCGGCGACAAGCACGACCTGCACTTCCTCGGCTGGACCGGCGACTACGGCGACGGGTACAACTTTATCGGTACCTTCTTCGACCGGCAGAAGGACGAGTGGGGCTTCAACAACCCCGAGCTGTTCGCGCAGTTCAAGGACGCCGACTCGACCGCCGACCCGGCGGCCCGGGTGGAGAAGTACAAGGGCCTGAACAAGTCCATCATGGACTTCCTGCCCGGTGTGCCGATCTCGCACTCGCCTCCGGCGATCGTGCTCGGCAAGGACGTCACGGGGGTCACGGCGAGCCCTCTGACCGACGAGCGGTTCGCCACCGCCGAGTTCAAGTCCTGACCTGAGGCACGGACGCGGGCGGGCGCTGTCACCACGGCGCCCGCCCGCGCCTCCCGCACCCCTTACCGAGGCCGCCCGTGTTCCGGTTCATCGTCCGACGCCTGTTGCAGCTGATACCGACGCTGTTCGGGCTCTCCATCCTGCTCTTCATCTGGCTGCGCCGACTGCCCGGCGGTCCCGAGACGGCTATCCTCGGCGAGCGGGGCACGCCGGAGATGCGCGCCGAGATCCGCCGCAACCTCGGCCTCGACGAGCCGATCCTGGTCCAGTACGGGCGCTTCGTGCGCCGGATGCTGCAACTGGACCTGGGCACCTCGACGTCGACCAAGCGGGCGGTCACCACCGAGTTCCTGGAGCGGTTCCCCGGCACCGTCGAGCTGACCGTGACCGGCATGATCATCGCGATCGGCGTCGGTATCCCGCTGGGCTACCTGGCCGCGCGCAAGCGGGGCCGGATGCTGGACCACCTGTCGGTGGGCGGCTCGCTGATCGGCATCTGCATCCCGGTCTTCTTCCTGGCGTACGTGCTCAAGGCGATCTTCGCGGAGAACCTCGGCTGGTTCCCGGCCAGCGGCCGGCAGGACCCGACGATCGGCGCTACCCGGGTCACCAACTTCTTCGTCCTCGACGGGCTGATGACCCGGGAGTGGGACGCCGCCGCCGACGCGGTCTGGCACCTGGTCCTGCCGGGCCTCGCCCTGGCCAGCATCCCGCTGGCGATCATCGTCCGGATCACCCGGGCCAGCGTGCTCGAGGTGCTCAACGAGGACTTCGTCCGTACCGCCGAGGCCAAGGGCCTCACCGAGAACACCGTGCGCCGCCGGCACGTGCTGCGCAACGCGATGCTGCCGGTGGTCACCTCGATCGGCCTGCTCACCGGTGGCCTGCTCTCCGGCGCGGTGCTCACCGAGACCGTCTTCGCGTTCAGCGGCATCGGGGCCTTCGTCGCCGACTCGATCAGCCAGCGTGACTACCCGGTCCTGATGGGCTTCATCCTGATCATCGCCGTGGTGTACGTGCTGGTGAACCTGATCGTGGACCTCTCGTACAGCCTGATCGACCCGAGGGTGAGGGTGCGGTGACCGTCAACCTGGGCCGCAAGGGCGAGAAGATCGACCGGCTCGCCGAACTGGCGGCCGTCCGTGACGACGAGCGCGGGGTGAGCCTCTGGCAGGAGGCGTTCCGCCGGCTGCGGCGCAACCCGGCCGCGATCGTCGGCGCGGTGATCCTGGTGATCTTCGTACTGGTCGCGCTGGTCGGGCCGTTCTTCGTGCCGTACGGGCCGACGGACTCGATCGGCATCCGGGAGGGGCTGGTCCGCTCCGGCCAGGGCATCATCCCCGGCCCCTCCGGCGAGCACTGGCTCGGCTTCGACCACCAGGGCCGCGACGTGTTCAGCCGGATGGTCGTCGGGGCCCGGCAGACCCTGCTGGTCGGGGTGGTCTCCACCCTGATCGGGTTGGCCGTCGGCGCGGTGATCGGCGGCGTGGCCGGTGCCGCCGCCGGGCTGGGCGGCCGGTGGGGACGCTGGATCGACAGCACCCTGATGCGCTTCGTCGACATGCTGCTGGCGCTGCCCAGCCTGCTGCTGGCGGTGAGCATCGCGGCCCTGCTCGGGGCCAGCCTGACCACCGTGATGATCGCGGTCGGCGTGGTCTCGGTGCCGGTCTTCGCCCGGTTGCTGCGCGGGTCGATGATCGCCCAGTCCAACAGCGACTACGTGCTGGCGGCCACCTCGCTGGGCGTCCGCAAGTCGAAGATCGCTCTCACCCACGTGGTACCCAACTCGCTCGCCCCGGTGATCGTGCAGGCCACGCTGACCCTGGCCACCGCGATCATCGAGGCCGCCGCGCTCTCCTTCCTCGGCCTCGGCAACCCCGACTCACGGGTACCGGAGTGGGGGGTGATGCTCGCCGACGCGCAGCCGTACCTGGGCATCCGACCCGGACTGGCGATCTACCCGGCGGTGGGCATCATCATCACCGCGCTCGGCTTCACGCTGCTCGGCGAGGCGATGCGTGAGGCGCTCGACCCGAAGCTGCGGAAGTAGGCCGGTGCCGATGGACCCCCGGTACCGGACGGGCCGGCCGACCGGGCCGGCCCCGCAGTCGCGAACGAAAGGCCGATGATGGCACTGCTCGAAGTGGACGACCTCGCCGTCACGTTCGCCCGGCGCGGCCAGCGCGTGGTGCGCGCGGTGGACGGGGTGTCCTTCTCGGTCGACGCCGGCGAGGTGGTCGGCCTGGTCGGGGAGTCCGGCTGCGGCAAGAGCGTTACCTCCCTGGCCATCATGGGCCTGCTGCCGAGGCAACCCGGGCTGACCGTCGGCGGCCGGGCCTTCTTCGACGGCACCGACCTGCTGCGGCTCGACGACCGCTCCCGCCGGGACATCCGGGGCCGGGACGTGGCGATGATCTTCCAGGATCCGCTCTCCTCGCTGAACCCGGTCGTGCCGATCGGGTTGCAGGTGACCGAGGTGCTGCGCCGCCACCGGGGGATGAAGGGCGAGGCCGCCGCGAAGGAGGCCGCCGCCCTGCTCGACCGGGTCGGCATCCCGGACCCGCGTCGCCGCCTCAAGGAGTACCCGCACCAGCTCTCCGGCGGGATGCGGCAGCGCGCCCTGATCGCCATGGCGGTCGCCTGCCAGCCCCGGCTGCTGATCGCCGACGAGCCGACCACCGCGCTGGACGTGACGATCCAGGCGCAGATCCTGGAACTGCTCAAGGACCTGGTCCGCGACTCGGGGACCGCGCTCGTCATGATCACGCACGACCTCGGGGTGGTCGCCGGGATGTGCGACACCATCAACGTGCTCTACGGCGGACGGGTGGTGGAGACGGCCCGTCGCCGGCCGCTGTTCCGCGAGCCCCGGCACCCGTACACGGTGGGGCTGCTCGGCTCGGTGCCCCGCCTGGACGCCGGGCGGGGCGAGCGGCTCGTTCCCATCCCGGGCTCGGTCCGGGACCTGCTGCCCTGGCCGGACGGGTGCGCCTTCGCCCCGCGCTGCGTCAACCGGATCGACGACTGCGTGGGCGCGCCGCCGGAGATGGTGCCCACCCACGACGGACGCGCCTACCGCTGCGTCAACCCGGCCCCG
>NZ_LRQV01000223.1 GCF_001567585.1 Micromonospora rosaria | reverse complement strand
CCGCGCAACACCTGGCTGGAGGAGGACGAGGACGTCTGGGGCACCAGCGGCGGCGGCGCCCCGGGCATCCTGCGCTGAGCCCCCGGCCCCGGACCGGCGGCCCGGCCGTGGTGCGCGGTCGGTCAGCTCCCGGCCGGTCGCTGGAGGGCGGTCGGGCCCCGGTGCGTCAGCTCTCGGCCGGGGCCTGCCGTCGGCCCGGCCGCCAGCCGCGGCGACGGCCCCGGGCCAGCACCGGCTTGACGGTCAGCAGCACGCCGGCCAGCAGCACGCCCACCACCGCCGCCCAGATCGCCACCACCCGGTGCCCGGCCAACGGGTCGTCGGTGGGTACCGGCGCCGGCAGCGCGCCGAGCGGTGGATCGCTCCGGGTGCCGAGCACGCTCGTCACCGCCCGGTACGGGTTCACCACGCCGTACCCGACCTGGGCGTTGCGCCCCTCGGGCGGGTTGTCGGCGGTCCGGGTCAACCGACGGGAGACCTCCGCCGGGGTCAGGTCGGGGTGCGCGGCGCGGACCAGGGCGGCCACCCCGGAGACGTATGCGGCGGCGAAACTGGTGCCGCCCTGCGGCTCGGCGAGGTAGCCGCCACCCTGCGGGGCGGGGCCGAGGATGTTCAGCCCCGGCGCGGCGATGTCGACGTGGTCGCCGCTGACCGAGGTGTCGACGTGCCCGCCCTGCTCGTCGACCCCGGCGACCGCGATGACGCCGGGGTAGCTGGCCGGGTACGCCGGCTGGTCCTGCTGCTGCTCCCCCCGGTTGCCGGCGGCGGCCACCACCACGACCTGCCGGCGCAGCGCGTACTCGACCGCGTCGGCCAGTTCGGGGCGGGGCAGCGTGACCAGGGACAGGTTGATCACCTGTGCGCCGTTGTCGGTGGCCCACCGGATCGCCTGGGCGATCTGCCCGGGTAGCGCCTCGTCGGTGGTGCGGCGGTTGTCCCGCAGGACCCGGACCGGCAGGATCCGGGCGGCCGGCGCGACCCCGCTGTACGGCGTGCTCTCCCCGACCCGGCCGGCGATGATGCCCGCCACGACGGTGCCGTGCCCGACCTCGTCGCACTGCCCCTGGTGGGCCGGCAGACCGTTGAAGTCGCGGCCGGCGAGGACCCGGCCCCGCAGCAGCGGATGGGTCGCGGAGACACCGGAGTCGATGACGGCGACGGTGACGCCCGCGCCCTGGGTGAGCCGCCAGGCCGCCGCCGGGTCGAGCCGGCGCAGCGGCCAGGGCTGCTCGGTGGGGGCGGGCCCGCCGGTGGGGCCGCAGCGTGGCGCGGCGGTGGCCGTCGCCGGGGGTGCCGCCGTTATCGCGAGCAACGCCACGAGCGCGCCGCGCAGGACCAGGCCGGCGCCACGCCGGGTACGCCCGGTCACCGTCGTCCCTTCCGGACGCGAGGACTTGCCCACCCGCCGAGACTACCGCCGGCCCCACCCGGTACGGCGACGGGCGTGCGCCGCCCTCCGGTGCGCCGCCCCGCCGGCCGCCCGGCGGTGTCCCGGGTGGATCAGGCGACGGGGGAGCGGGTGGCCGGTCCGGTGGTGAAGAGGGCGAGCAGGGCGCCGACCTGCTGGTCCGCCTCGGCGGGGTGGCGGAAGTGGCCGGCCGGGTTGAGGGTGTACTCGTTGCGCCGGCCCACCCGGGTCCGCCGCAGGTAACCGCCGGCCTCCAGGTCGGCGACGATCGCCTGGGCGGCGCGTTCCGTCACGCCCACCTCGTCGGCGACGTCGCGCAGTCGGGCGGTGGGGTTGCGGGCGATGGCGAGCAGGACGTGTGCGTGGTTGGTGAGGAACGTCCAGTGCCGTGTGTTCCCGTTTCCGCCCGGTCTCGTCACCACGGTCGTCATGGTATGACCCGCCTCTCGGATGTCGTTCCGGCGTCGACCCACCGGAACCGTCCTCGACACCTGAAATGCATATCACGTATTACTTGACGTGTCTTGCGCTGCGTGTGACCGTGGTGGCGGCCCCGTGTCCGTCCGGACGCAGGGAGTGACCAGGCAGTTCCTCCGAGGGTGAGGTGCACCGTGAGCCCTTCTGCCGCGACCGGGTCCCGGTCGGTGTCCGAGTCCACCGCCGCCGGGGTGCCGGCGCCGACCCGCCCTCCGGAGACGCCCGCCGAGGCCGTCGCCGAGTTGCAGGCGGGCAACGAGCGGTTCGTCTCCGGCTCCCCCCGCCACCCCAACCAGGACGCCGGTCACCGGGCGGCGGTCGCCGGGGAGCAGCACCCCTTCGCGGTGATCGTGGGCTGCTCCGACTCCCGCCTCGCCGCCGAGATCATCTTCGACCGTGGCCTGGGGGACCTCTTCGTCGTCCGGACCGCCGGGCACACCACCGGCCCGGAGGTGCTGGGCAGCGTGGAGTACGCGGTGACGGTCCTGCACACCCCCCTGGTGGTGGTGCTGGGGCACGACTCCTGCGGGGCGGTGGCGGCGGCCGGGGCGGTGGCCGCCGGGGGCCTGCGACCGGCCGGACACCTCGGGGCGGTGGTCGACGCCGTCCTGCCCAGCCTGCGGCACGCCGCCGCCCAGGGCATCGGTGACCCGGAGGGGATCATCGACGTCCACATCGCCCAGACCGTCAACGAACTGGTGGGCAACTCCGCCGTGCTGGCCGCCGAGATCGCGGCCGGACGGTGCGCGGTGGTGGGGATGTCGTACCAGCTCAACGCCGGCCGGGTGCGCACGGTGGCCTCGGTACCCCGCAGCCTCTGACCCGCCCGACCCGACCGCACACGACGGACCGGGCCGCCCCCCGCAGGTGTGGGGGACGGCCCGGTCCGGTGGTCGGTGCGGCTACAGCAGCGAGACGTGCACGTGATCGGTGTGGTTCGACGGTCCGCTGTAGGAACTCCAGCCGTTGGCCGGGAACCAGATCTGCCGGTTCCAGATGACGTAGTACACGCCGAGCCGGTCGGCGTTGCGGACCAGGAACGCGGTCAGGTTGTTGCCGTACATCCGGGTGTCGTTGTTGTGCCACGGGGCGAACCCGCGGTTCTGCAACGACCAGTCGCAGGCCCGGCCCTTCGGGTGCTCCCACGGCCCGCCCGGCCGGTAGCAGCCGACGAAGCGGTCGAAGCCGGCCCGCTTCACCTCCTTGTACATGTGGAGGGTGCGGGGCGTGATGCAGCCGGACGTGGTCGGGTCGTTCTCGGTGCAGCTCATCGGTCGCCAGTTGCCGTCCGAGTCCCGCCCCGGGCCCATCCGCGCCACCGGCGACTCGGCCGCCACCAGGCCGCCGGTCAGGCCCTGCCCACCGACGAGGGCGAGCGACTTCTCCGCCTCCCGCTTCTGCTTGGCCATGATGGCGGTCTGCTTCTGCTGCTCACCGACCTCGGCGTCCAACTCCAGCTTGGCCTTGGCCGCCTTGTCCTTGACCGCCTGCACCTCGGCCAGCTTCCGGGCGTTGACCATGTTCAGCTCGTCGAGGGCCTGGGCCCGCTTGACGAACGAGTCGGGCTGGCCGCTGTCCAGCAGCATGGCCATCGCGCCGATCCGGCCGCTGCGGTACGACTGGGCCGCGATCTGCCCGACCTGCGGGGCCAGCTCGTCCAGCTCGGTCTGCGCCCGGCGGACCTCCAGGTCGAGCTGGAGCTGCCGCTTCTTGGACTTCTCCAGCTTGGCCTTGGCCTGAACGTAGCCCCGGTTGGTCGTCTCGATGACCTCGTTGAGCAGTTTCGAGTCGCCGTCCTCGTGCCCCGAGGGCCGGGAGGGCTCGGCCATCGCCGGCACGGGTCCGGCGAAGATGGCGAACGCGGTGATCACCGCCGCCGCCGGGGCCAACCAGCGGCGCAGGGGTGCCGTCACAGTCTTCCCTTCCGTCGGCCGCCGACCGGGTTAGCTGACGGGTTCGGGACGGAAGTAGCCCCTACCGCTGACGCGGATTCACCCCAGGTACCTGGTTCCCCGGCTCGCGCAGTGGCGATTGGGCGGCGGCACCGCTGGCGCCGCTGCGCGCCTTCGGCGGTGACCGGCAGCGAGGTTACCCGAGAGTCGCCCCTGGGATCTACGTCCGGAAGCCGACTTAATGCGTGATTTCGCCATGGCGGGGCGTAACCAGTGACGCGCTTCTCATGGTGCGAAGCCGTGGCGGTCACGCTGAGGAGTGTCACCATGCGGGGTCAGTGTTCCTTTCTCGGTCAGGCCACCTCGCGGGGGCGTCGGGGGACTGGTTGGCGGCCCGGGGCGCGCTCAGGGCTTCGAGCGCGTCGTGCCGTGGGGCCGGCGGACGGGCCGAGCCGGAGCCGTCGGCGGGCGGGGCCCCGGTTCCGGCCGCGGCGCGGCGGCCGGCGGCGGTGACCACCGCGGCGAGACCGGTGGTCAGCGGTACGGCGGCGACCAGCCCGAGCGTGGCGACCACGCTGCGGACGATCTCCTGGGCGAGGAACTCGCTGGTCAGCACCTGGCCGGCCGGCCGGGAGTCGGCGACCAGCAGGAGCAGCAGCGGCAGCGACGCGCCCGCGTACGCGAGCACGATGGTGTTGACGACGGAGGCGATGTGCGCCCTACCGACCCGGGTACCGGCCCGGTAGAGCTGTCTGCGGGTCAGGTTCGGGTTGGCGTGGGCCAGCTCGGTGACCGTGGCGGCCTGGGTGACCGTGACGTCGTCGAGGACGCCGAGGGAGCCGATGACGATCCCGGCCAGCAGTAGTCCGTGCAGGTCGACGTCGGCCTGGAACATCGACAGGGTGGTGGCGTTCTCGTCGCCGAACCCGGTGAGGTGGGTGGCCGCGGTCGCCGCCGCGCCGAGCAGGCCGGTGAGCACCAGGCTGCCCAGGGTGCCCAGCACGGCCACCGAGGTCTGGGCGCTGATCCCGTGGGTGAGGTACAGCACGATGAACATGATCAGCGCAGCCCCGACCACCGCCACCAGCAGCGGCGGCTGACCGGCGCTGATGCCGGGTACGACGAAGGTGATCAGGATCGCGAAGCTGGCCGCCAGCCCGCCGAGCGCGGCGAGCCCGCGCCACCTGCCGAACGCCACGATCGCGGCGGCGAAGAGCACGACCAGCCAGAGCAGTGGCTTGCCGCGCTGGTGCTCGGCGATGTTGTAGCTGCTCGACTCCGGATCGGCCGGATCGACCAGCTCCACCAGGACGACCTCGTCGTCCACCTGGACCCGGGGCGCGCCGGGCCCGTCCGGGATCGGCACCTCGACCTGCTGCCCGGAGTCCGGACCCTGCTCCACCCGGACGGTGACGGTGCCGCACGGCCCCTCCGGCCCCGCCGGGCTGCCTTCCGGGCCGGGCTCGGTGGGCAGGCACGGCTCGGTCACCATTCGGGTCACCGTGCCGTGGTACCGGGGCACGTCCCCACCCTCGTCGGCCTGCGGCGTCCGGTCCGGCCAGAGCACCAGAGCGGCGATCAACGTGGCGACGAAGAGGGGGACGACCGTCGCGACGAGGACCCGTCGCACCTGTGGTGGGGCGGACGGGGCGGGACGGGTGTGGTCGGCGCCCATTGCGACTCTCCAAACGATCCACGGCGGAATACGTGTCCATGCGCCGATTGGTTCACCCCGCCCGTGGACTCGCCGGGGTCGGCACTGTCGGGCGCCGGGCGGTGACCGGAGGTGGTCGGTGGTGGGCGCGGCACCCGGAGGTCCGTCGCGGAGATGGTAGCCACCCGACCCGCCCCGCGCAGGCGGTAGCCGTCTGTTCCCGCCGCCCGTCCCCTGGTTACCGCCCGCTGTCGGGAGATTCCGTCGGAACGTTCACCAGATGTTCATCCGCGCTCGGGAGTCGGGGCTGGTGGAGTCACGCACGGTGACGCGCGCGATGAGAGACATCCTCTTCGCGGAGATACCTGTGAGGAATAATTATTCCTCACAGGTATGTGGGCGTGAGAGGGGTGGTGTCTTTGCGGCCTCTCCCGGCCCGCCGACGGTCGGAGGCCCGGGTGGCTGCTGGGGTGGGGTGGCTCAGCCGCGCTTCATCAGTCGGCCGACGGCGGCCATCATCTCGGTGGCCATCTCGTCGGTGCGGCCCTCGGCGATGCCCTCGTGCATGCAGTGGCGCGCGTGCCCGTCGAGCAGCCCGAGGGCGACCTTGTCCAGCGCGGCCTGGATGGCGGAGATCTGGGTCAGTACGTCGATGCAGTAGCGGTCCTCGTCCACCATCTTCTCGATGCCCCGGACCTGGCCCTCGACACGGCGTAGCCGGGCGAGGAGCTGGTCCTTGCTGGCGGTGTACCCACGACTGGGCGCGGGCGTCGGAACGGTCATGGCCCCCAGGTTACCCCTACCCCCGGCGGGTATGTTAGGTTCCAGGCGTCGGATACCCCTACCGGGTATGAGTAGGATCCGCTCCGGAGGGTAACGGGGTGCGGGTGGAGAGGAGTACGGACATGGTCACCACCAGCTACCAGGTGCAGGGTATGACCTGCGGGCACTGCGTACAGGCGGTCAGCACCGAGGTCGGCGCGGTCGACGGGGTCAGTGACGTGCAGGTCGACCTGGCCAGCGGCCGGGTCACGGTCACCAGTGACCGGCCGGTGGATCCGGCGGCGGTCCGCGCGGCCGTCGACGAGGCCGGCTACGAGGTCGTCGACGCCTGACGGGCGC
>NZ_LRQV01000222.1 GCF_001567585.1 Micromonospora rosaria | reverse complement strand
GCCGGCGCGGCCGTGGCGGTGCTCGACGCCGACGCCGACGGCGCGGCCGGCGCCGCCGCGCAGGCCCGCGCCGTCGGCGCGACCGCCTGCGCCCGCCCGGTCGACGTGACCGACGAGGCGCAGGTCGCCGCGGCGCTCGACGCGGTCGCCGCCGAGCTGGGCGGCATCGACGCGGTGCTGCACGTCGCGGGCGTCATGCGCGGGCAGGGCACGGCCGTCGCCGACGTCCCGCTGGAGCTGTGGCAGCGGGTGATCGCCGTCAACCTCACCGGGCCGTTCCTGGTCGCCAAGCACGCCACCCGGCACCTGACCGGCGGCGACGGGGTGCTCGTCCTGGTCGGCTCCAAGGCCGGCGTGCAGACCGGGTCCGGCTCGGTACCCTACGGCGCGAGCAAGGGAGGACTGCACGGTCTGGCGTTGACGCTGGCCCGCCAGCTCGGTCCACAGGGGATCCGGGTGCACACGCTCTGTCCCGGGGACATCGACACGCCGCTGATGCGGCGGTCGCTGGACGAGGCGCGGGCCAACGGCACCGACGGCGTCCAGGTGGCCCGGATCGAGGCGGCCCTGGGCCGGCCCGAGGACGTGGCGTCGGTGCTGGTGCTGCTGGCGGCGCCGGTCAGCGCCGGCCTCGTCGGCACCGTCTACACCGGCTGAGCAGCCCGACCCCGACGGCCAGGGCGACGACGTGGAGGCAGCATCGTGATCGGGATCATCGGCCCGGAGGACTCGATCCGGCTCGTGCAGGAGGTGGCGGCCGGGGAGGGGCGCGCGGAGGAGGTGACCGCCCGCGCGTACACCAACCCCGAGCAGGCCCCGGAGCTGGCCCGCGAGCTGGACGACCTGTGCCAGGTGCTGCTCTTCACCGGGCGCATCCCGTACGCCTTCGCCGCCGCGGCCGGCGGGCTGCGCGCCGAGATCGACTACATCCGGCACGCCGGGATCGACCTGTACCGGACGCTGTCGCGGATGCTGCTGGCCGGCGGCGGTGAACTGCCCCGGGTCAGTGTGGACACCATCGAGGCGGACACCGTCCGGGAGACGTACCACGACATCGAGCTGGAGCCGCCCACCGAGATCCTGCCGATCGCGGACTCCTCCGGGCTGCTCTTCTCCGGCCTGGCCGAGATCACCGCCTACCACCGGGAGCGGTACGAGTCCGGGGCGGTGCAGGCGTGCCTGACCTGCCTCGGCGCGGTGCACCGGGAACTGCGCGAGCGCGGGGTGCCGGTGTGGCGGGTCGAGCACACCCGCGCCTCGGTCCGCGACGCGCTGCGCCGGGCCTGGCTCGCCGCCGAGGTACGCCAGTCCCGGGCCACCCAGATCGCGGTGATGATGGTCGAGCTGGCCGACTCGGGCCCCCGGCAGCAGGACCCGTACCAGGCGGAACGGCAGCGGCTGCGGCTGCGCGAGGCGCTGCTGGAGCACGCCGAGCGGATGCGTGGCCGGCTGAACGCCATCGACGACCGGACCCTGCTGATCACCACCACCCGGGGCACCGTGGAGAGCGCCATCGCCCGGCACCGCGCCGGTCACGCCTCCCTGCTCGCCCTGCGCGGCGTCGACGGCGAGCACACCGTCGGCTTCGGCGCGGGCACCACCATCGCCGCCGCCGAGGCCAACGCCCGCCAGGCCCTCGCCCTCGGCCGGGCCGGCGGCACGCACGTGGTCTTCCCCGACGGGGAGATCTACTCGACCCGGGAGAGCGCGGTCAAGCAGCGGCTGCGCGAGACCGCGCCCGGGGTGCTGCGGGTCTCCGAGCAGCTCCGCCTCGGGCCGCTGTCCACCCGCCGGCTGCTGGAGGCGCTGCACCAGATGGACCCCAACCAGGTCACCGCCCGGGGCCTGGCCGACGCGTACGGGGTGGAGACCCGCTCGGCCCGCCGGCTGCTCAAGTCGCTGCGCGCGGCCGGGTTCGCCGAAGAGGTCGGCGTGCACGTCAGCACCGGGGCGGGCCGGCCGCAGACCGTCTACCGGGTGGCCATGCAGCGCCTGGTCGGGGCGATCGGGGCGGACACGTGAGGTTCGCGCCGACGTACCTGGTCACCGCCACCTTCGCCGCCGACGCGGCCCGCCGCCGCGAACCGCACCGGGCCGCCCACCTGGCCCACGTGCGGGCGCTGCTCGCCGACGGCACCGCCCTGGTCGCCGGGGCGCGGGCCGACCTGCGCGCCTCCGTGCTCGTGCTGCGGGCCCCCGACGCGGCGGCGGCCCGCGCCCTCGTCGAACACGATCCGTACTGGCAACACCGGGTGTGGACGGCCATCGAGGTCATCGACTACCTCGCCGCCACCCCGCAGTCCCTCGGGAGGTCATGATGTCGCAGTACCGCCAGGTCCCCGGAGTGCGGGTGCTCGGCGCCGAACACGCGCCGTACCCGGCCACGCTGGTGGCCGACGCGTTGGGGGAGGGGACCGCGCCGGTGCGGTTCACCGCCGACGCGGCGCTGCCCGAGGGCGGGTACCGGATCGAGGTGCCGGCCAGCGGGGAGATCCGGATCGTCGGCGACCCGTTCGCCGGCCTGGTGTACGCCACCCGTGACCTGTTGGCCCGTCACACCCCCGCCGGCCTGCCCGTCGGCACCGTCGACAGCACGCCGGGGCTGCCGCTGCGCACCCTGTGGACCTGGGACCACTCCACCAACTGGGACCTGCGCCAGCTCGGCCAGCAGGAGATCGGCGCGCTGAACCCGTACGCCAAGGGGGCCGACGCGTTCGGCGCGGACTACCGGCGGCTGGTGGACTTCTGCAGCCGCGAGCGGATCGGCGGGATCGTCGTGTACGGCCTGCTGCGCGACGCCCACGGCGGCGTCGAGGCCGCCCGCGAGCTGTGCGAGTACGCCAACGCCCGGGGGGTGCGGATCATCGCCGGGGTGGGCATCAACGCCTACGGCGGCATCTACTTCGACGGCCGGCACCGGTACAACCTCGCCACCTGGCTGCGGCAGCGCCCCGACCTGGCCGCCGAGCTGCCGAAGAAGGTCGGCTTCGACATCGACGAGTTCGGTGACCTGCACTTCCCGGCCAGCGAGTACATGATGGCCGCCTGCCCGTCGCAGCCGGACAACCTGGTCTGGCACCGCGACGCCATCGACTGGCTGCTGGACACCCTGCCGGTCGGCGGGATCAACTTCGAGACCGGCGACTACGGTAGCTGCGCCTGCGCGCGGTGCGCCGGGCGTACCGGCGGCGAGCGCACCTCCTGGTCGTACGAGGCGATGCGGTCGGTGTACCCGACCCTGCTGGACACCGCCCGCCGGCCCGGCCCGGCCGGGGTGCCGCTGCGCCACCTGGTCGAGGTGTACTGGGACAACATCTTCGACCTCGAGGCGCAGAAGCCCTTGGCGGACCTGCCCGACGACGTGGCCTACCAGTACTGCGTCAACCGGGGCTTCTGGTACGAGCACCGGGACCGGCTCACCGCCGGGCACGTGGCGGCCCTGCCGCACACCACCAACGTGCTGCGTACCCACGCCGGCTCGCAGTGGAACCGGCAGCGGCACTCCTGGGTGCCGGAGCTGTACACCGACATGGCCACCCGCGGCGCCGCCGCCGGGCTGCGCGGGCTGACCATCTTCGCCGAGCCGTCGGCGTACCACCCGACCAACGAGGTCAGCTACCTGGCATACGCCCGGTTCACCTGGAACCCGGAGCTGACCTGGGAGGAGTTCTGGCGCGACGAGGTGGCCCCCCGGTTCGGGGGTTCGGCCGAGGCGACGGCCTTCCGGGACGGCGCGGCGCTGCTCGACGACCCGGCGGCCGGCGCGGACGCGCTGACCACGGTGCGCGGCGACGCGCTGGCCATGGTCGCCTCGACCTCCGGCGAGGTGCAGCGCCGCTGGCTGTGGCTGGCCGAGCGGGCCGCCCGCCACGCCCACTCCGCCGCCTGACCCGTCGGTGGTGGTGCGGGAGGCCCCGGCTACCGGTCCGTAGCCGGCAGCCGGGGCCTCCCACTGACCGGTGGGTCCGCCGGCAGGGCAGGCGGGCGGCGATGCTGCTCTCCGTCTCCTGTCGAGCTGCCCCGTCCGTGGGACCAGGGCTCCGGCCGGGACCGGGGCGGTGAGAACGCGCTCCGCGCGGGCGGGACGCCGTACCCGGGTCGGGTCGGCCCCGTTCCCCGCTTCAGACCGGGGAGGTCGGGGGTGGGGGGTCGTCGTCGGCCCGGTCGGCGGCCGGCAGCCAGAGCACGAAGGTGCTGCCCGCCCCGGGCCGGGAGTGCACCACCGCCTGCCCGCCGTGGGATTCCACGATCTGTCGCACGATGGCCAGCCCCAGCCCGGTCCGCCGGTCCGCGGAGCTGCCCCGGCCGGTCTCCCCGCGCCAGAACCGGTCGAAGACCCGGGACCGGTCGGCCTCCGCGATCCCCGGCCCCTCGTCGGTGACGGCCAGCCAGAGCCAGGAGCCGACCCGGCCGGTGGCCACGGTGACCGCCCCGCCCAGCGGGGAGAGGCGGACCGCGTTGGAGAGCAGGTTCCCGGCCGCCCGGCGCAGCGCGTCCGGGTCGCCGATCAGGGTCAGCCCGTCGCCGAGGGCGTACCGCAGGCGCAGCCCCCGCTCGGCGGCGAGCGGGGTGAAGTCCTCGCCGGCCTCCCGGGCGACCGCGCCGAGGTCGACGTCGGTGTCGGTGAGCGCCTCGCTGTCCCGCCGGGCGGTGGCCAGCAGGTCCTCGACCAGCCGGGACATCCGGGTGGTGGCCCGGTCGACGGTGGCCACCGCGGCGGCCCGCTCCGCCTCGGTCGCCTCCGGCGAGGTCAGCGAGGCGTCCAGGTTCGCCCGGATGATCGCCAGCGGGCTGCGCAGCTCGTGCGAGGCGTCGTCGATGAGCTGCCGCTGCCCCTGGAACGCCCGGTCCAGGCGGTCCAGCATCGAGTCGATGGTCTCGGCCAGGTCGCGCAGCTCGTCGCGGGGGCCGGTGAGGTGGATCCGCCGGGACAGGTCGGTGGCCTGGATCTCCCGCGCGGTGCGGGCGATCGCCCCGACCGGGCGCAACGCCCGTCCGGACAGCACCCAACCGATGCCGAGGCTGGCCACGAACAACCCGCCGAGGGCGATCAGCGAGTAGTCCCGTACGGTCTGCAACAGCCGCAGGTTCACCTCGTCCTCGATCTGCTGCACCTCGGCGACCTCGATGGTGGTGCCGGTCGGCACCGTCCGCCCGTCGCTCTTGAGCTTGACCAGTTGCGCCTCGTACCGCTTGGTGACCGGTTTCGGGTCCACCGCCCGGTCCACCGCCACGTACGCCACCGCCAGTCCCGCCCCGGCCAGGGCGAACAGCAGCGTCGAGTAGAGCACCGTCAACCGGAACCGGATCGACCGGAACAGCTTCACGCCGCCTCCTCCCGTAGCCGGTACCCGCGCCCGACCACCGTCTCGATCGACGGCTCGGCGCCGTCGCCGGTCAGTTTGCGGCGCAACGTCCCCACCGTCACCCGCACGGTCTGGGTGAACGGGTCGGCGTTGGCGTCCCAGACGTGCTCCAGCAGCTCCTCGGCGGAGACCACCCGGCCCGGGCGGGTCATCAGGTACTCCAGCACCCCGAACTCCTTCGGGGTCAGGTGCAGCCGCTGCCGGCCCCGGTGCGCCTCGTGCCGGGCGGTGTCCAGGGTCAGCGCGCCCACGGTCAGCACCGCCGAGGTGCCGCCGGTGTCCCGCCGCAGCAGCGCCCGTACCCGGGCCAGCAGTTCCGCCAGCGCGAACGGCTTGACCAGGTAGTCGTCGGCCCCCTCGTCGAGGCCCCGCACCCGGTCGCCGAGCGCGCCCCGGGCGGTGAGCATCAGCACCCGCAGGTCCCGCCCGGCGGCCACCGCCACCTCGCCGCGCCGGATCGCCCGGCACACCGTGAACCCGTCGACGTCGGGCAGGTTGACGTCGAGCAGCATCAGGTCGTACTCGTTCACCAGCAACCGGTCGTACGCCTGCGCCGCGTCCACCGCGACGTCGACGGCGTAGCCGGCGCGGGCCAGGCCGACGCGCAGGGCGCCGGCCAGGTCCTCCTCGTCCTCCACCACCAGCAGTCGCACGCGACCCAACCTAACCGGCCGCGATCAGCCGCTCCGCGACCCGGGCGGCCCGGTCGATGGGGATGGCGAAGCCGATGCCGATGCTGCCGCTGCCCTCCAGGGTGGCGATGGCGGTGTTCACCCCGACCACCTTGCCCCGGGTGTTGACCAGCGGGCCGCCCGAGTTGCCCGGGTTGATGGAGGCGTCGGTCTGCACGGCCGGCTGCCGGGTGCCCCCGCCGAGCCGGACCGGGCGGTCCAGCGCGCTGACGATGCCGGCGGTGACGGTGCCGGAGAGTCCCAACGGCGAGCCGACCGCGAGGACCGACTCGCCGACCCGGGTCTGACCGGTCGGGGCCAGCGGCAGCGGGCGCAGCCCGTGGCCCGCGTCGACCCGCAGCACCGCGATGTCGGTGTCCGGGTCCCGGCCGACCAGGCGGGCGGTGAGCCGGCGGCCGTCCGCGCCGACCACGCTGACCGTCCCGCCCCGGGCCACCACGTGGTCGTTGGTGACCACGTGGCCCCGGTCGTCGATCACGAAACCCGAGCCGGAGGCGGCCCGCCCCGACCCGCGCACCTGCACCGACACCACCCCGGGCAGCACCTGCCCGGCGGCGGCGACCAGGTCG
>NZ_LRQV01000221.1 GCF_001567585.1 Micromonospora rosaria | reverse complement strand
CCCCCCCTGTGACCCCCACCACCCCCCGCCCGCCCCCACCCACCCCCGCCCCCCGCCCACCCCCATCCGCCGCCGGTGATCATGGAGTTGGCGGTCCCGGTCATGCGGTGGGCCGCCGCCAACTCCATGATCAACGCCCGAGGGTGGGGGTGGGATGGGGTGGGGGTGGGGGTGGGGGTTTAGTCGGGGGCGGGGGTGGGGTGGGGTCGAGTAGGCTGGGCGGGACAGTGGCGACGATCCGGCCATCACCGGGGAGCCTCCGGAAGAAAGGGCGTCCGCGCCCGAGTAGAACCGGACGGGTCCGGCCCGTCACAGCCGGCCAACGAGCGGGCGGTCGATCTCGGCCGCCAAGCGGGGTGGTACCGCGGGCCTGTCCCGGGGGCGTCGGCACGACGTACCCGGTCCGGGTTCGTCCTCGCAGACCCACACGACAGTGAGCTGCACGAGGAGAGCGACCCCCGATGGCCTATCCGTTGCACGACCCGACTGCCGCCGGTGTGCCGGCGAGCCCCGACCTGCCCGCGGTCGAGCGCGGGGTGCTGGAGCACTGGACGGCCGACAAGACCTTCGAGGCCTCCGTCGAGGCGCGGCCGGCCGGGGTGGACGGGAACAACGAGTACGTCTTCTACGACGGCCCCCCCTTCGCCAACGGCCTGCCGCACTACGGCCACCTCTTCACCGGGTACGTCAAGGACGTGGTGCCGCGCTACCAGACCATGCGCGGCCGGCACGTCGAGCGGCGGTTCGGCTGGGACTGCCACGGCCTGCCCGCCGAGGTGGTCGCCGAGAAGCAGCTCGGCATCACCACCAAGGCGGAGATCCTCGACCTGGGGGTGGCCCGGTTCAACGAGGCGTGCCGCACCTCGGTGCTGGAGTTCACCCACGACTGGGAGCGGTACGTCACCCGGCAGGCCCGCTGGGTCGACTTCGGCAACGACTACAAGACCCTCGACCTGGACTACATGGAAAGCGTCATGTGGGCCTTCAAGACCCTGCACGACAAGGGGCTGGTCTACGAGGGCTTCCGGGTTCTGGCGTACTGCTGGCGCTGCGAGACGCCGCTGTCGAACACCGAGACCCGGATGGACGACGTCTACCGGGACCGGCACGACCCGACGCTGACCGTCTGGTTCGAGCTGACCGGTGACGAGTCCGCCCCGGAGCCGGTGCGCGGGCCGGTGCGGGTCGGCGTCTGGACCACCACGCCGTGGACGCTGCCGTCGAACCTGGCGCTCGCCGTCGGCCCGGACATCGAGTACGCGGTGCTGGAGCGCGACGGGCCAGCGGTACGTGGTGGGCGCGGCCCGGGTCGCCGCGTACGCCAAGGAGCTGGAGGGGTACGAGCAGGTCGGCACGGTGTACGGCCGGGACCTGGTCGGACGCCGGTACACGCCGCTCTACGACTTCCTGGTCGAGCAGGCCGGGGAGAACGCGTACCAGGTGCTCGGGGCGGAGTTCGTCACCACCGAGGACGGTACCGGGGTGGTGCACCTGGCCCCGGCCTTCGGCGAGGACGACCAGAACGTCTGCAACGCGGCCGGCATCCCGACCATCGTCACCGTCGACGACCACACCCGGTTCACCGCCCTGGTCCCGCCCTTCGAGGGCGAGCAGGTCTTCGACGTCAACAAGCCGGTGATCCGGCAGCTCAAGGAGCGGGGGGTGGTGCTCAAGCAGGACACCTACACCCACTCCTACCCGCACTGCTGGCGCTGCGACACCCCGCTGGTCTACAAGGCGGTGTCGTCGTGGTTCGTCGCGGTGACCCGGTTCAAGGACCGGATGGTCGAGCTGAACCAGCAGATCAACTGGACCCCCGGGCACATCAAGGACGGCTCGTTCGGCAAGTGGCTGGCCAACGCCCGGGACTGGTCGATCAGCCGCAACCGGTTCTGGGGCTCGCCGATCCCGGTGTGGCGCTCCGACGACCCGGCCTACCCCCGGGTCGACGTGTACGGCTCGCTGGCCGAGATCGAGCGGGACTTCGGGGTACGCCTGACCGACCTGCACCGGCCGGCGGTGGACGAGCTGACCCGCCCCAACCCGGACGACCCGACCGGCCGCTCGACCATGCGCCGGGTGCCGGAGGTGCTGGACTGCTGGTTCGAGTCCGGGTCGATGCCCTTCGCCCAGGTGCACTACCCGTTCGAGAACCGGGACTGGTTCGAGCACCACTACCCGGGCGACTTCATCGTGGAGTACATCGGGCAGACCCGGGGCTGGTTCTACACCATGCACGTGCTGGCCACCGCGCTGTTCGACCGGCCGGCGTTCCGCAACTGCCTCAGCCACGGCATCCTGCTCGGCTCGGACGGGCGCAAGATGTCCAAGAGCCTGCGCAACTACCCGGACGTGTACCACGTCTTCGACTCCTACGGGTCGGACGCGATGCGCTGGATGCTGATGTCCTCGCCGGTGCTGCGGGGCGGGGACATGGCGGTGACCGAGGCGGGCATCCGGGACGCCGTCCGGCAGGTGCTGCTGCCGCTGTGGAACGTCTGGTACTTCTTCTCGCTCTACGCCAACGCCGCCGGCCACCGGGCCAAGCGGAAGGTCGACACTGAGCCGACCGGCGGCGGCCCCGCCGCCCGCCACCTGCTCGACCGGTACGTGCTGGCGAAGACGCGGGAACTGGTCGAGACCGTCCAGGGGCAGATGGACGCGTACGACATCTCCGGTGCCTGCGCCACCGTCCGGTCGTACCTGGACGCGCTGACCAACTGGTACGTGCGCCGGTCGCGGGACCGGTTCTGGTCCGGTGACGCGGACGCGTTCGACACCCTCGCCACGGTGCTGGAGACGCTCTGCCGGGTGGTGGCGCCGCTGGCCCCGCTGACCTCCGAGGAGATCTGGCGCGGGCTGACCGGCGAGCGGTCGGTGCACCTGACCGACTGGCCGTCGGCCGACGAGTTCCCGGCCGACCACGAGCTGGTCGCCGCGATGGACGCGACCCGGGAGGTCTGCTCGGCGGCGCTGTCGCTGCGCAAGGCCAAGGGGCTACGGGTACGGCTGCCGCTGGCGCGGCTGACCGTGGCCTCGCCCCGGGCCGAGGCGCTGCGTCCCTTCGCCGACCTGGTCGCCGACGAGGTCAACGTGAAGGAGGTCGAGTTCTCCACGGCGGTCGCCAGCTACTGCCAGCAGGTGCTGACGGTGGTGCCCCGGGCGCTCGGCCCCCGGGTCGGCAAGCAGGTGCAGCAGGTGATCCGGGCGGTCAAGGCGGGTGACTGGGAGCTGGTCGACGGCGCCCCGGTCGCCGCCGGGGTCACCCTCGCCGAAGGCGAGTACGAGCTGCGCCTGGTCGCCGCCGACGCGGAGCACTCCGCGCCGCTGCCGGCCGGCGAGGGCGTGGTGGTGCTGGACACCGAGGTCACCCCGGAACTGGCCGCCGAGGGGCTGGCCCGGGACGTGGTCCGGGTGGTGCAGCAGGCCCGCCGCGACGCCGACCTGGACGTCTCGGACCGGATCGTGCTGCTGCTCGCCGCCTCCGAGACGGTCCGCGCGGCGGTGTCGGCGTACACCGACTTCGTCGCCCGGGAGGTGCTGGCCGAGTCGGTCGACTTCGCCGACGAGGTCGAGGGCTTCACCGGCGAGGTCGGTGACGGCGAGCAGGTGACCGTCGCCGTCCGCCGCCTGTAGGTGTAAGGAGGGGCCCCTTATTAACGTTTCCGGTAGAGAAGGGGCCCCTTCTTAACCGCGTTCCCGGCGCGCCGACGTGCGTCCGGAGGCCGTGGACACGGAGCGGGCGGCACGGTGGCCCGGTCGGGCGGGCGTGACGGCGTCGGCTAACGTGACAGCGCTCGGCCAACCACACCGCCTGTTGGGGTACGACCGTCCGGAGGACCAGTGCCGCTGCTCTACACGATCGGCAAGCTCACCGTGGGGCCCGCGCTGCGGTTGGCCTTCCGTCCCACCGTGGAGGGGCTGGAGCACATCCCGAAGTCCGGGGGCGCGATCTTCGCCGGCAACCACCTCTCGGTCGCCGACGAGCTGTTCCTCGGCGCGGTGGTCCCCCGGCACCTGGCCTTCTGGGCGAAGTCGGAGTACTTCAAGGGCCCCGGCGTGAAGGGCACGTTCACCCGGTTCGTGCTGACCGGCCTCGGCGCGATCCCGGTCGAGCGGGCCGGCGGGCGGGCGGCGCTGTCGGCGTTCGACGCGGCCATCCCCGCCCTGCGGGGCGGTGACCAGGTGGCCATCTACCCGGAGGGGACCCGGTCGCCGGACGGCCGGCTCTACCGGGGACGCACCGGCGCGGCCCGGCTGGCCGTGGCCGCCGGGGTGCCGATCGTCCCGGTCGGCATGATCGGCACGGAGAAGGTCCAGCCGATCGGCGCGCGGGTGCCCCGACCGGGCGCCGGCAAGATCACGGTACGGTTCGGCAAGCCGCTGGACTTCACCGGCCGGCCGGACGACCGGACCTCGCTGCGGGAGATGACCGACGAGCTGATGAGCGAGATCCAGAAGCTCACCGGCCAGGAGTACGTCCCCCGCTACGCGCCCAAGCGCGACGAGCCCACCCCGGGCGAGGCCCCCGCCTGACCCGGCCCGCCGGCACCGGCGGACCGCCTCCGGTCGTCACGGGGCGGCGTCGCCGCGCTGCTTCTCCTGCGCGAGCACCGCGTCGACGTCGGTGAGCCGGTCGAGCTGCTTCATCGACCGGGCCAGCCGGGCGTTGCCCGTGATCCGCTGCCGATTGCGGTGCAGGAACGACCAGTACCCGGCGGTGAACGGGCAGGCGGTGTCGCCGAGGCGGCGCTTCGGGTCGTACGGGCAGCCGCCGCAGTAGTCGCTCATCCGGTTGATGTACGCCCCGCCGGAGGCGTACGGCTTGGTGGTCAGCTGACCGAGGTGGGCGTACTGGCTCATGCCGATGACGTTGCCGGTCATCACCCACTCGTACCCGTCGACGAAGTTGCGGTGGAACCAGTCCACCAGCTCGGCGGGGCGCCAGCCGCGTTGCAGGGCGTAGTTGCCGAGCACCATCAGCCGGGGGATGTGGTGCACCCAGCCGTGCTCCCGGACCCCGCCCAGCACGTCGGTGAGGCAGTGCGCCCGGACCGCGTCGGCGTCCAGCTCCTGCCACCAGGCGGGTACGGTGCGCCGGACGGCCAGCGCGTTGCTGTCGCGCCAGCCGGCGTCGTGGTACCAGTACAGGTTCCAGACGAAGTCCCGCCAGCCGAGGAGCTGCCGGACGAAACCCTCCACGCTGGGCAGCGGCGCCGCCTTCGCGCGGTACGCCTGCTCCGCGCCCCGGATCGCCTCCATCGGATGTAGCAGACCCAGGTTGAACGAGGAGGAGAGCGTGCTGTGCGCCAGCCACGGGTCGGTGGAGCGCATCGCGTCCTCGTACGGGCCGAACAGCGGCAGCCGGTGCCGCAGGAAGTGCCGCAGGCGTGCCTGGGCCTCCCTGCGGGTCACCGGGAACCGGCGCGGCCCGTCCTGCCCGGCGAACCGGATGCCCTCCCGCTCCCAGCGGTCCAGGTCGGCCCGGACCTCGGCGTCGATGTCGTCCTCGCGGGGCATCGGCGGGGCCGGTACCGGCAGGTGGTCGGCGTCCTTCGGCGGCGGTTGCCGGTTCCCCTGGTCGAGGCTCCACCGGCCGCCCGTCGGCTCGTCCCCCTCGACCAGCACGTCGTGCCGTTGCCGGGCGAACCGGTAGAACGTCTCCAGTCGCAGCGGGCCCCGCCGGGCGTCGGCCCAGTCGGCGAAGTCGTCGAGGCCGGTGACGAAGCCGCGCGCCGGCAGCACGCTCACCCGCTCCTGCCGCCGGACGAAGTCCAGCGCCCGCCGGGAGGTGGGGTGGCAGACCTCCAGCGGCTCGCGGACCCGGCGCAGCCCGTCGCGGTACGTCTCGGCGCGCAGGTAGCGTGCCTGGTCGCCGAGTTCCGCCGCGCGGTGACGCAGGGCGGAGAGCACCAGGTGCGCCTTCTGCCGGTGGAAGACCCGACGCCGGAAGACCGCCTTCGACTCGATCAGCAGCACCGGCTGGTGCCGGTCGTCGAGGAAGTGCGGCCCCAGCTGGTCGGCGAAGAGCCAGCGCCGCGACATGTCCTGATGGTGGCCCGGGGGCCGGTTCCGGGTGGGCAAGAAGTGAGAACCTTACGTCGTGGGTATCACGCCTGTTCCACGGTGATGATCTGACTGCGGAGCGTGCCGAGCAGGGCGGCGCTGTCGTCCACGGAGAGCCGGGTGAAGACCGCGGTGGTGATGCTGCCGTGGTCGACCGAGGTGCAGACCACCACGGCGGTGCCGTCGGCGCGGCCGGTGGCGCAGCGCACGTGCCGTCCCCGGACGCCGGTCTCCACCACCGTCGCCTCGCCGAGCTGGTAGTCGCCGGTCAGCCGCTCGATCTCACCCTCGGCGTCGCTCTCCGGGGTCAGCCGCAGGCCGGTGCCGCCGACCACCGTCACCCGCTTGCCGTCGCGGGTGGTGTAGAGGCCGCCGAACCTGTCGGTGGCCAACACGTGCGCCTCGGCGAAGCCCGTCTCCAGCCGGCGCACCGTCTCGTCGCCGTCGGGGCGCAGGCGCAGGTCGGCGACCTCGGTGGGCAGGCTCGCGCTGGCCGGGTACTGGTCCCAGACCGGCTTGCCGAAGTACGCCGGGCAGCCGCAGCAGCAGGCCACGGTGAGCAGGAACGTCATGAACATCCGCAACGGCCACCGGCGGCGTCGGCGGGGTGCGGCGGGCGGTGG